>NZ_JAUTAY010000001.1:2548995-2867620 GCF_030818795.1 Microbacterium sp. SORGH_AS_0862
AACGACTCGCGGCCGGTGCCCGAACCCTGCGGGTCGTAGTTGACGGTCAGGTCGGCGTTGGCCGTCTGCAGCAGCTGCGTCCAGGACTGGATGGCGACCTGCTGCGACGTGGCGCCGGAGCCGTTCAGGGTGCCGGAGAGGCCGGTGGGCAGCGACGACTCGGAGCCGGCGGAGGTCTCGGTGCCGGCGGGCGCCTCGTTCGCGGCGCAGCCGGCGAGCGCGAGTGCCGCGATGGCGGCGATGGCGCCCACCTGGGCGATGCGGGTGATCTTCACTGTGAAATCCTTCACGTGTCAGGGTTTACGGGCCCGGTGCAGGGCTCGCCGAAGACGCTAAGCAGGCGCGTTTACCAGCGTCCGCTGTGCGGGTGAACGGAAGGTGAACGAAGCGAGGCGGATGCGGTCGCGCGGGTGCGTGGCGACACCATCCGTTCACCCGCGCTCCCTACTTTCGGCGCATGCTCTCCGATTCGCAGGCCGTTCTGGACCGATCCGCTGAGGCGCCGTCGCCTCGCACCCTGGTGGACATCCTGCGTGAGAGCGCCAGGCGCCATCCCGAGGCGTCGGCGATCGACGACGGTTCGGGAGCCTTGAGCTACGCAGAGCTGATGGCCCACGTCAGTCGCACCGCTGCACGCCTGATCTCCGCCGGCGTCCGCCGCGGCGACCGGGTGGGTGTGCGCATGCCGTCCGGGTCGAAGGATCTGTACGTCGCCATCCTCGGGGTGCTCGTCGCCGGAGCGGCGTACGTCCCCGTGGATGCGGACGACCCCGACGAGCGTGCACGGCTCGTGTTCGGGGAGGCGCGCGTGGCCGGGGTCATCGGGGCCGGCGGTGTGTACGTCGCGTCGGAGGGGTCGACGACTGCGGTCGAGCTGAATGACGGAGATGCCCCGCATCCGTCGACGCGCGCGTTCGACGCGGTTCCGGTCGTGACGGAGGAGGACGACGCCTGGATCATCTTCACCTCCGGCTCCACGGGGGTACCGAAGGGGGTGGCGGTGAGTCACCGGTCGGCGGCGGCCTTCGTGGATGCCGAGGCGCGCATGTTCCTCCAGGATGCGCCCCTCGGCCCGGGTGATCGGGTGCTGGCGGGCCTCTCGGTCGCCTTCGACGCGTCCTGCGAGGAGATGTGGTTGGCCTGGCGCCACGGCGCCTGCCTCGTCCCGGCTCCTCGCTCGCTCGTTCGTTCGGGGGAGGATCTCGCACCGTGGCTGATCCGTCAGGGCATCACCGCGGTTTCGACGGTGCCGACGCTGGCGGCGATGTGGCCGGCGGAGGCCATCGAGAATGTGCGGCTGCTCATCTTCGGCGGGGAGGCGTGCCCGCCCGAACTCGCCGCGCGCCTGCAGGCCGAGGGTCGCGAGGTGTGGAACACCTACGGGCCCACTGAGGCGACCGTGGTGGCCTGCGGCTCGCTCATGGACGGCTCGGCCCCGGTGCGGATCGGACTGCCGCTGGACGGCTGGATGCTCGCCGTGGTGGATGCCAACGGTGCGCGTGTGGGCGAGGGTGAGATCGGCGAGCTGATCATCGGCGGCGTCGGCCTGGCGCGCTACCTCGATCCGGCGAAGGATGCGGAGAAGTACGCGCCCATGCCTTCGCTGGGGTGGGAGCGCGCCTACCGCTCGGGTGACCTGGTCCGCTTCGAGAGCACGGGTCTCGTGTTCCAGGGTCGGGCCGACGACCAGGTGAAGGTCGGGGGGCGGCGGATCGAACTCGGCGAGGTCGAGTCCGCGCTGCAGGAGCTCCCGGGCGTGCACGCCGCCGCGGCGGCGGTGCGGCACAGCGAGGCGGGAGTCGCTGTCCTGGTGGGTTATCTCGTTCTCGAGCCGGGGGTCGAACTCGACCGTGCCGAGGCGAGGGCCCGCCTGGCGGAGAGCCTCCCGGCGGCGATCGTCCCGCTGCTCGCCGTTGTCGACGAGCTGCCTGTCCGGACATCGGGCAAGGTCGACCGGGCCGGGTTGCCGTGGCCGCTGCCGGGCGTGGAGGCGCCGCCGTCGGGACTCGATCCGGCCGAGGCGTGGCTGGCGGAGCAGTGGCAAGCGGTACTGGGTGTTGCGGTCCCCGGGCGGAAGGCGGACTTCTTCGACCTCGGCGGCGGCTCACTGGCCGCCGCGCAGCTCGTGTCCCGCATCCGTGCGCGCGTCCCGGAGTTCGCCGTCGCCGACATCTACGACATGCCCCGTCTGTCGGCGATGGCGAAGGCGCTCGGACCCTTCCTGCCCGACGCTGAGAGCGGCGAGTACCGACGCCCCGAACCGACGCCGCGCGCGACGCAGTGGCTGCAGACGCTGGCGGGTGCCCCGTTGTTCATCCTGTCCGGCGTGCGTTGGCTGCTCTACATCCTCACCGCGGGCACCGTCCTCAACCTCTTCCCCGGCTTCGGCGCCCTTCCGACGGCGCCGGTGTGGCTGCTCGTGGTCGGGTGGCTCATGTTCGCGACGCCGTTCGGGCGGATGGCGCTCGCCGCCGCATCCGCGCGTGTCCTGCTCGCGGGGCTGCGACCGGGGGACTATCCGCGCGGGGGAGCGGTGCATCTGCGGGTGTGGCTGGCGGAGCAGATCGCCGACCAAGTGGATGCGGTCGGTCTCGCCGGGGCCCCCTGGATCACGTACTACGCCCGGGCTCTGGGAGCCCGGATCGGCCGCGACGTCGATCTGCACACGCTGCCTCCCGTCACCGGGATGCTCGAGGTGGGCGACGGTGCGTCGATCGAGCCCGAGGTGGATCTGCGCGGCTACTGGATCGACGGCGACCTCCTGCGCGTGGGCGCCATCCGCATCGGCGCCGCGGCGACCATCGGCGCGCGCAGCACCCTCGCTCCGGGCACACGCATCGGGCAGCGCGCGGAGATCGCCCCCGGCTCCGCCGTC
Source organism: Microbacterium sp. SORGH_AS_0862 (assembly GCF_030818795.1). Taxonomy (NCBI): domain Bacteria; kingdom Bacillati; phylum Actinomycetota; class Actinomycetes; order Micrococcales; family Microbacteriaceae; genus Microbacterium; species Microbacterium sp. SORGH_AS_0862. Next base: position 2,551,871 of record NZ_JAUTAY010000001.1, read on the forward strand.
TTCGGGCGGGTGCGGGCGGCGCAGACCTGGGCGGGATCGCCTGCGGTCCGCGTGGGCGCGGTCGCGAAGGACTGGCCCACCGAGCGGCCCCCCACTCCGCACCGCTGGATGTGGGCGTACGGCGCGTCGGCGCTGGCGCTCGCCGTGCTCCCGGTGTTCGCGATCCTCTGCGGCGCGGTCGTGCTGGCCGCCGGAGTGCAGGGTGCCCCGTCGTTGTCCGCCGCATTCGGTGCGGCGGCGTCGTGGCTCGTGCCGGCCGTGCTGGTGTGCGGTCTCGTGCTCGCCGGCGTCGTGGTGGTCGCGGTGCGCCTGCTCTCGATCGGACTCGTGGAGGGCACGTATCCCGTGCGCAGCCGGGTGGCGTGGCAGGCGTGGACGATCGAGCGCCTTCTGGACGCGTCGCGCACCATCCTCTTCCCGCTCTACTCGAGCCTGTTCACTCCCGTCTGGCTCCGGATGCTGGGCGCCCGCGTCGGCCGCGACGTCGAGGCGTCGACGGTGCTGCTGCTGCCGTCGCTCGCCCGGATCGAGGATGGCGCCTTCCTCGCCGACGACACGATGGTCGCCTCCTACGAGCTGCACGCCGGGTGGATGCGGTTGGGCACCGTGCGCATCGGCAAGCGCGCCTTCCTCGGCAACTCCGGCATGGCGGCGCCCGGGCATCGCGTGCCTCGTGACGGGCTGGTGGCGGTGCTGTCGTCGGCGCCCCGCAAGGCGAAGCCGGGGTCGTCGTGGCTGGGCTCGCCCGCGGTGCGGCTGCGCCGCGCCGTCACCGAAGCGGATGAGTCGCGCACCTACCGTCCGACGGCCGGTCTGCGCCTCGCGCGGGCGCTCTGGGAGCTGTGCCGCTTTGTCCCCGTGGTCGTGACCTGCGCCATCGGGCTGTCGGTGCTGTTCGCGCTCGCGGGACTCACGGTCTGGCTCGGCTGGCTGGGGGCGCTCCTCCTGTCGGGGATCGTGATGCTCGCGGCGGGGGCCGTCGCGGCAGCGGTCACCGTGGTCGCGAAGTGGACGATCGTCGGCCCCATCCGGGCAGGCGAGAAGCCGCTGTGGTCGAGCTTCGTCTGGCGCACGGAGGTCGTCGACACGTTCACCGAAATGGTGGCGGCGATGTGGTTCGCACGTGCCGCCGTGGGCACACCGGCCCTGGCGGTGTGGCTGCGGGCGATGGGCGCGCGCATCGGCACCGGTGTCTGGTGCGACTCCTACTGGCTCCCCGAACCGGATCTGGTCACGCTCGGCGACGGAGCGACGGTCAACCGGGGCTGCGTCGTGCAGACCCACCTGTTCCATGATCGAATCATGAGCATGGACACCGTAAAGCTCGAACCCGGCGCGACGCTGGGTCCGCACAGCGTGATCCTGCCCGCGGCCGTCATCGGTGCCGACGCGACCGTCGGTCCCGCATCCCTCGTGATGCGCGGCGAGGCGGTTCCGGTCGGCACCCGCTGGAGCGGTAATCCCATCGGCCCCTGGCGTGCGGTCAAGGTGCGCGCGTACCAGTCGACCTCGTGACCGGCGACGCCTACGCCCCGCGCAGCGGCGACGTCACCTACGACGTCGTCTCCTACGACCTCGACCTCGACTACCGGGTTCGCACCAACCGCCTGAGCGGCACAGCCACGATCGTGGCGACCGCGTCGACCGATCTGCGCGGCGTGTCTCTGGATCTCATCGGGCTGCGCGTCACCCGGGTTCGTGTCGACGGCGCGAGCCCGGCGGTGCAGCGCCAGAGCGCGCACCATCTGCAGATCGGATTCGGTCGTGACGTCGCGGCAGGGGAGGCGTTCACGATCGAGGTGCGCTACGACGGCTCGCCCGCGCCGCGCCGTTCGCCGTGGGGCACGATCGGCTGGGAGGAGCTGACCGACGGAGCCCTCGTGGCGAATCAGCCGACGGGGGCGTCGACCTGGTTCCCCTGCAACGACCGTCCCGACGACCGCGCCCGGATGCGGATGAGGATCGCCACCGACCGCGAGTACACCGCCGTCGCGGTGGGCACCCGCATCCTCGATCAGGTGCAGGGGCGCCGTCGGATCACGGAGTACGTCTGCGACGTGCCCACCGCGACGTATCTGGCGGCGGTGCAGATCGGTCGCTACGGGCGCACCGTGATCGACGCCCCGGTGCCGGTCGAGCTGTGGGCGCCGACAGCACTGCGGGCGCCGGCCGCCGCGTCGTTCGCCGACCTCCCGCGGATGATCGCGGCGTTCGCCGAGCGGTTCGGGCCGTATCCGCAGAGCCAGTACCGCGTCGTCGTGACCGCCGACGATCTCGAGATCCCGCTCGAGTCGCAGGGTATGGCGGTGTTCGGCGCGAACCATCTGGATGCGGCGAGCGAGCGACTGGTGGCGCACGAGCTCGCTCACCAGTGGTTCGGAAACAGCGTCGGCATCGCGCGCTGGCAGGACATCTGGCTCAACGAGGGCTTCGCCTGCTATGCCGAGTGGCTGTGGTCGGAGGCATCGGGCGGACCGGATGCCGACGCCTGCGCGCGTGCCCATCTGCGGCAGCTCGCGGATGAGCCGCAGGACCTGGTGATCGCCGATCCGGGTGCGGCCCTGCTGTTCGACGACCGGGTCTACAAACGCGGCGCTCTCGCCCTGCATGCTCTGCGGCTGCACCTGGGCGACGGCGCGTTCTTCGATCTGCTCCGCGCCTGGACCGCAGCCCACCGGCACGGTCTGGTCGTCACCGATGACTTCCGCGGCCTGCTCGACGATGCCTCGGCAGAGGTGCTCAGTTCGTGGATCGATCGGGTTCCGTTGCCGCGGCTCGCGCGACGCTGATCACGAAGCCCGCGGGGGCGTCGTCGTCGCGGCCGTGCACCGCGCGACCCGCGAGGACCGCCATCCAGTTCACGCCTTCGGCGACGACAGGCAGCCGGACGCCGTCGCGGAGATCCGCCCCGACCGCCTTGGTCGCGGCCTCGAACCGCGTCCAGTCCCGCAGGGTTGCGCCGGGAGCGAGCCGATCGAGCCGCGCCGGTGAGGATGCGGCGCCCTGCTCGACGTCGACGCCGATGTCACCGTCCTCTGCCAGCGCCGCGACCACCAGATCGCCCGCGTAGGCGAGGGAGACGGAGCCGCCTCCCTCGAGGCGGGGCCGCCCGTGATCACCGCCGCACCGGGAGCATGGTCCGTGCCGGAGTGTGCGCCCCGTGGCGTCGCGGACGAGCCGGGCGGCAGCCGTTCGTCGTTCGGCGCCGTCCCGCGTCGTCCAGACCACGCGGATCGCGTGCGGCATGTGTCAGACCTTCGGCAGATGCGTCTCGATCGCGGCGATGCCGGAACCGGGGTTCGTGCGCGACAGGTGCACCACCGAGAATCCGCCGACCTCCAGCGCGGACGCGCTGCCGAGATACGAGCCGCGCAGCGTGCCGGTCGCGAGAGCCAGCTCGTGCAGGATGTCGGGCAGGACGGGTCCGTGGCTGCACACCACGGCCGGCTTGCGTGAGCGCACCCGCTTGCCGACGACGGTGCGGGCGTCGGAACGCCCCTCCTCCCACGCATCCTGGCTGATGAGCTCGCTCGTCTTGACCGACCGACCGAGGGCGGCGGACAGCGGAGCCACCGTCTCGGTGCAGCGGACCGCATCCGACGACACGATCCGACGGATGCCGAACGCGCTGAGCGGTCCGACGATCGCCTCCGCCTGCTTGCGCCCGCGCGCGGTGAGGGGACGGGACGCATCGGAGCCCGACCACTCGTCGCGCGGCGTGGCCTTCGCGTGGCGCAGCACGACGATCGGGAACGTCTCCAGAACGCCGTCGTCGACGAACCGCAGGAAGTTCTCAACGATCTCGACGTCGACGGGGTAGCTCAGGTAGGTGAGCGTCTTCCGCGGGCTCACCCATTCGATGGCGGCGATCTCCTTGTTCGGCACGAACGCGGACGCGCGGATGGCGGCATCGGTGGCCTCCGCCGACCAGTAGTGCACGATCTTCTCGCGCCGGCTCGGCAGCGTGTAGCGGGAGACGCCCACCGGAAGTCCGAGGGAGACGGCGATGCCGGTCTCCTCGAAGATCTCGCGCACGGCGGTCTCCACCAGCGCCTCGCCCGGGTCGACCTTCCCCTTCGGAAGGGTGACGTCGCGGTACCGGGTGCGGTGGATGAGGAGGATCTTCAGCTTGTCCTCGACCCGGCGCCAGACGATTCCGCCCGCGGCATAGACGGCGGTGTGCGTCATCGAACCGCCCTCGAACGCCGACGCCGTTGCACCTGGAACATCGTCTTGTCCTGCAGGTCGACGAGGGCCTTGCCCTCGGCGTCGGTCGAGTGCCGCGTCCACGTGCCGTCGCCCTCGAGCCACCAGGAGCTGGTGGCGTCACTCATCGCGAGGGAGAACAGATCGCTCAGCTCGGCGATCTGCGCGGGCGCGGTGATGCGAACCAGCGCCTCGACGCGGCGGTCGAGGTTGCGGTGCATCATGTCTGCCGAGCCGATGAACGTCTCGGGGTCGCCGTCGTTGTCGAACGCGAAGATCCGCGAGTGCTCGAGGTAGCGGCCGAGGATCGAGCGCACCGTGATGTTCTCGCTCAGCCCTTCGACGCCGGGCCGGATGCTGCAGATGCCGCGCACCCACACCTCGACCGGCACCCCGGCGCGGCTCGCCCGGTAGAGCGCGTCGATGATCTGCTCGTCGACCATCGAGTTGACCTTGATACGGATGCCGGAGCTCTTGCCGTCGAGGGCGTGCTTGCGCTCGCGCTCGATGAGACGGACCAGACCTTTGCGCAGGTGCAGCGGGGCGACGAGCAGACGCTTGAACTTCTTCTCGATCGCGTATCCGCTCAGCTCGTTGAACAGGCGGGTGAGGTCGCGGCCGACCTCGTCGCTCGCGGTGAACAGGCCGAAGTCCTCGTAGATGCGGCTGGTCTTCGGGTTGTAGTTGCCGGTGCCCACGTGGCAGTAGCTGCGCAGCACGCCGTTCTCCTCGCGGATCACGAGGGCGAGCTTGCAGTGCGTCTTCAGTCCGACGAGGCCGTAGACGACGTGCACACCGGCCTTTTCGAGCTTGCGGGCCCAGACGATGTTGTTCGCCTCGTCGAAGCGTGCCTTGACCTCGACGAGGGCCAGCACCTGCTTGCCCGCCTCGGCGGCGTCGATCAGCGCCTGCACGATCGGGCTGTCACCCGAGGTGCGATACAGGGTCTGCTTGATCGCGAGCACGTGCGGGTCTTTCGCCGCCTGCTCGAGGAAGGCCTGCACGCTGGTGGCGAAGGACTCGTAGGGGTGGTGCACCAGCACGTCGCCCTTGCGGATGGCGGCGAAGATGTCGGCGCGCTCGTTGTTGTCTCCCGGCTGGAACGCCAGCGCCGTCGTGGGAACGTGCGGCGGGTAGTGCAGGTCGGGGCGGTCGATGCGCGAGAGGTCGAAGAGCCCCCGCAGATCCAGCGGCCCGGGGAGGCGATAGACCTCCTGCTCGGTGATGTCGAGCTCCTTGATCAGCAGGTCGAGGGTGAGCTCGTCCATGTCGTCGGTGATCTCGAGGCGGATGGGCGGGCCGAAGCGCCGACGCATGAGCTCGGCCTCGAGCGCCTGGATGAGATTCTCGGTCTCGTCCTCCTCGATCACCATGTCTTCGTTGCGCGTGAGACGGAACGCGTGGTGGTCGAGGATCTCCATGCCCGGGAACAGGTCGGAGAGGTGGTTGGCGATCAGATCTTCGAGCGCGAGGTAGCGCACCCGCTCGCCGTCGCGCGAGACCTCGACGAACCGAGGGAGCATGGGCGGCACCTTCAGGCGCGCGAACTCCTGCCGGCCGGTCTTCGCGTTGCGGATGCGGATCGCCAGGTTCAGTGACAGACCGGAGATGTAGGGGAAGGGGTGAGCGGGGTCGACCGCGAGCGGCATGAGCACGGGGAACACCTGCGACTGGAAGTAGTCGGACAGGCGCGCGCGGTCGTCTTCATCGAGGTCGCTCCAGCCGATCACCTCGATGCCGGAGCTCGCCAGGGCGGGGCGCACGAGCTGTTGCCATGCCTCGGCGTGACGCAGCTGGAGGGCGTGCGCCTCGCGGGAGATGTCGGCGAGGACGTCTTGCGCCGCGCGGCCGATGTTCGTCGGCACCGCGAGGCCCGTGATGATGCGGCGCTTGAGGCCCGCGACGCGCACCATGAAGAACTCGTCGAGGTTGCTGCCGAAGATGGCGAGGAAGTTCGCGCGCTCGAGCGTCGGCACGGCCGGGTCCTCCGCGAGCTCCAGCACACGCTGGTTGAACGCCAGCCAGCTCAGCTCGCGATCGAGATACCTCGCCTCGGGCAGCTCCGTGTCACCGCCGTCGGTGACGTCGAAGTCGTCGTCGTCGGCATCGCCCAAGCCCGCATCGAGCATCACGTCGGAGATCATTCCCACATCCTTGCAGCCAGAGGTGACACGAGTGTGAACTCCGCGAGGGTCAGGATCCGGCGCGCTCCCCGGCAGCCGGGATCTGGTCCTCTTCGTACACGTTGAAGCGGTAGCCGACGTTGCGCACGGTGCCGATGAGCTGCTCGAGATCGCCGAGCTTCGCGCGCAGGCGCCGCACGTGCACGTCGACCGTGCGCGTGCCGCCGAAGTAGTCGTAACCCCACACCTCGCTGAGCAGCTGCTCCCGCGTGAACACTCGCGACGGATGCGTCGCGAAGAAGTGCAGCAGCTGGAACTCCTTGTAGGTCAGATCCAGCGGCTTGCCGTGCACTTTGGCCGAGTACGAGGACTCGTCGATCGTGATACCGGAGGTCTGGATGCGGGTCGAGACCTGCTCCTTCGACATGCGACCGACGGCGAGTCGGATGCGGGCGTCGACCTCGGCAGGACCGGCTCCGACCAGGATCACGTCGTCGACGCCCCAGTCGGTGGACACCGCGGTCAGCCCGCCTTCGGTGACGATGAGCACGAGAGGTGCGTCGAGTCCCGTGGTCGTCAGGATCTTGCAGAGCGACTTGGCGCCGACGAGGTCGTGACGCGCGTCGACGAAGACGACGTCCGCGTTCGGGGCGTTCACGAGCTGCGCGGGCTCCGCGGGGATCTGGCGGACACGATGGCTCAACAGCTCCAGCGCCGGGAGCGCGGGCGCGCTACCGGCGGAACTCAGAACGAGAAGCTGTGCCAAAGTCACCCTCCGGGCGGGGTCCGCGTCGTGCTCATCTTATGCGCAGCCGCGAGGCACGCAGATCTCACCGGGACATACGACGTGCAGCGCGCGCTCCCATGCGTGAGAATGATCGTATGACGACACCGGAACTGGCGCCACGTCGGCCCTTCGGCGGCATCGTGGCCGTCTGGGTGTTCGCGGCCGTCGTCGGCATCGCCGTCGCGCTGTTCGTCCCGTCGCCGTGGCACGCGACATGGATGACGCTGGCGCTCGCCGCATCCGTCATCCTCGCCTTCGCCATCCAGCTGGCGTACGGGCGGGTGCAGCGCTTCATCCAACGCGTGGCGCTCAGCAGCATCGGGGCCCTCCTCGTGCTCGGTGTGATCAGCGTCGCCGTGGCGCTCTCGTCGCTCATCGCCAGCTCGCGCTGAGCCCATCGCCGTCGCGGACGGGCTACCATGGGGCGCATGGACCTGGTCGCGCTCGAAATGTTCTTCGTGGGCCTGCTCGTGCTCGCCTCCCTCGCCATCGCCTTCGTCTCGGGCGCCGTGGTCTGGAACCTCTACCGCGGCCAGCGCTGACGGAGCGGGCGATGATCGAGCTCCCCACCGATCTGCCCGCCGACCTCGCACCCCTCTCGTGGCTCCTCGGAGTCTGGGAGGGGACCGGCGTGATCGACTATGAGGCGGGCGATCACCACTTCTCCGGTGAGTTCACGCACCGCGTGAGCTTCAGCCACGACGGCGGCGACGCCGTCAACTACTCGGCCACAGCCTGGTTCGGTGAGGGCGAATCGCGGCGCCTGCTCGTCTCCGAGGTGGGATTCTGGCGCGTTGTGCGACCGCAGGGACCCGGGGATCCCGGACCGGGACTGCTCCCACCCCTCTCCGATGAGCCGGCGCGCACGGCCGATGACGTCGAGGCACTGCGCACCGCCGAGGGCGGCTTCGAGATCGCGGCGAACATCGTGCACGCCGACGGCGTCAGCGAGCTCTACCTCGGCCAGATCCGCGGCCCGCGCATCGACATCGCCACCGACGCGGTCATCGCCGCGCCCGGGACCAAGGCCTACACGGCCGCGACGCGGCTGTACGGCCTGGTCGACGGGCACCTGCTCTGGGCATGGGACATCGCCGCCCTCGGATCCGAGCTCGGCTCGCACGCATCCGCCCGCCTGGCGAAGGTGGACTGATGATCGCCTCGCCCGCCGGCGCGATCACCGACGGCGATGTGCTGCTGCACGTCGGCGATCCGATGCGCGAACAGCGTGCGCTGGTGCGCGGCAGGGCCGTCGCGCCCCGCGGCGGCCGCGGCGTCATCGCCGTCACGGGTGTCGACCGGTTGAGCTGGCTCGATTCGATCACGACCCAGGCGCTCGCGCGGCTGGAGCCCGGGGTGTCGACCGAACTCCTGGTGCTCGATCCGCAGGGACGCGTGGAGCACGCGGCGGCCGTGCTGGACGACGGCGAGACGACCTGGCTCATCGCGGATGCGGGTGACGTGCCCGCCCTCGCGACCTGGCTGGGCCGCATGCGCTTCCGGCTGCGCGTCGAGGTCCGCGAGGCCTCGGCCGAGGTCGCGGTCGTGGGGGCCACGGATGCGGGGCTCGCCCTCATCCGTCCGCTCGTCGTCGGCGAGACGCCTCTCGTCTGGCGCGATCCGTGGCCCGGGGTCGCCGTCGGCGGCGCCGCGTACGGTCCCATCGAGGAGCATCCCGGCACAGAGCGCAGCTGGAACGAAGCACTCGTGGATGCCGCCGAGGCGTCGCGGCTGGCGCAGCTGGCCGCATCCGGCGAGATCGGCTTCGCGGGTGAGCTCGCGGTCGAGGCACTTCGCGTCGCCGCGTGGCGTCCCCGCTTCGCGGAGGAGGTCGACGAGCGCACGATCCCGCACGAGCTCGACTGGCTCCGCACCGCCGTGCATCTCGACAAGGGCTGCTACCGCGGGCAGGAGACGGTGGCGAAGGTGCACAACCTCGGTCACCCGCCGCGTCGTCTGGTCAGCCTGCACCTCGACGGCAGTGCCGAATCCCTGCCCTCGCGCGGCGATGCGGTCGCCGTCGGCGATGTCGAGATCGGTCGCATCACCTCTGCCGCCCGTCACTTCGAGGACGGTCCGATCGCACTGGCCGTCGTCAAACGCACGGCCGACACCGACGCCGACGTCGTGGTGCACACCGCGGACGGCGACGTCGCCGCATCCGTCACCACCGTCGTGCCGCCGGATGCGGGCGCCAGCGCCGGCGTGCCGCGCTTGCCCCGACTCTCGCGCCGGCGGTGACGGTGCCCCCGGGCGGCGCCGACACCACGAGCGTGTCGACGCGGCTGCGAGAGCGCTTCGATCCGAGACCCGCGCTCTCCCGTGCCGTGACGGATCTGCCCGCCATCGCCCAGCTGACGGTGGCGGCGATGGGCGCCTACGTCTTCTCGCTGTTCGTCCTCGGGCACTCGGCGCCCGTGCTCGCCGGCACGGTGGCGGTGTCGAGCCTCGGCCTCGTGCGCGACGCCCGACCACGGCGCGTGGCCGAGACGGTGGGCGGGATGCTGCTGGGCATCGTCATCTCCGAGATCCTCCTGCGCCTGGTCGGCCCCGGCTGGTGGCAGCTGGGCATCACCCTCGCGGTCGTCGTGTTCGTGGCCAGGGCGCTCTCGCCGCAGCCCGGCTTCGCCATCGCGGCGGCGATCCAGGGGCTCATCGTGCTGCTGTTCCCGATGGCGCCGACGGAGGCGTCGTGGAGCCGGCTGGCGGACGGCGCGGTCGGCGGCGTCGCGGCGCTCCTGGTGACAGCCCTCGTGCCCCGGAATCCTCGTGCGGAGGTGCTGCGGGAGGCGAGGGCCCTCTTCGCCGCGATCGATGACGCGACCGCGACCCTCATCCGTGCGCTCGAGGACGGCGACCGCTCGCGCGCCGAGCGTGCGCTGGAGAAGGCCCGCGCGCTCGACCCGCTCGTGCGGGCCTGGCAGGAGTCGCTCGATTCGGCCGTCGCGGTCGCGCGTATCTCCCCGTTCCTACGGAGACGCCGCGCGGAGCTCGACCGATACCGCCGCGTCATGGCGGCCACGGACCTCGCGGTGCGCAACCTCCGCGTCGTGGCGCGTCGATCCGGCTACCTCATCGATGACGGCGTGCCCCGCCCCATCCCCGCCGACCTGCTGAGGTCCCTGGCGCGGGCTCTCGCGCTCGTGGGGGAATCGCTCGACGACATCGCGCAGCAGATCCCCGCGCGCGAGGCTGCGCGGGCCGTCGCGCGCCACCTGGACCCGGCGCAGCTGGCGCCGGGCGCCTCCGCCGGCGAGCACAGCGTCATCTCCGCCCTGCGACCGTTCGCGGTCGATCTGCTCGTGGCGACTGGCCTCGGCGAAGACGAGGCGCGGGCCGCCATGCCCCGCATCTGAGGCGCCGTCTCTCAGCGGGGCGCCACCCGCTCCCACGGCACCGTCAGCTCGCCCAGGCGCCACCGCGAACGCTGCCGGAGGGGCCAGCCGCTTGCCTCGAGCGCCGAGAGCGCCGCCTGCCACCGCTGCGCGGGGGAGAACGTCGCGAGCGGCGCCGCGCGTGTCCACTCGACATCCAGCGCGCGCAGCAGCTCGTGCACGCCCTCGCCGGGCACGTTGCGGTGGATCAGCGCCTTCGGCAGACGCTCGGCCGCGATCGAGGGGAGCTCCAGACCGGTCAGCCGCAGCGAGATCGTCAGTGTGCGCGGGATGCCGTCGGAACCGATCTCGATCCAGGTGCTGATCCGGCCGAGCTCGTCGCACGTCCCCTCGACGAGCATGCCGCCCGCATCCAAGCGCGCCGTCATGCGCTCCCACGCCGCCGGTACCTCGTCCTCGTCGTACTGACGGAGCACGTTGAACGCGCGGATGATGCGCGGCCGGTCCGGAAGCGGGATCTCGAAGCCGCCGCGGGCGAATGAGACCCGCGCGTCGGGACGGAAGGTCGTCGCCTCGTCGCGCACCGCATCGAGCTGTGCCCGAGCACGTGCCACGCGTGCGGGATCGATCTCGAGCCCGTACACGCGCACATCGGGGCGGATGCGGTGCAGCCGCGCCTCGAGCTCCAGCGCGGTGACGCCGCTCGCGCCGAAGCCGAGATCCACCACGAGCGGTTCCGGTTCCGCTGTCCGAAGCGCGCGGTGGCGGGCGATCCACCTGTCCACCCGGCGGAGGCGGTTCGTGCCCGTCGTGCCCCGGGTGATGCGACCCGAAGGCGTAGGACTCATGGCCCCATGATGCCAGCGTCGCGGTCGATATCATGGGCTCATGACCACCCCTCACACCCTGATCCTGCTGCGCCACGGCCAAAGCCAGTGGAACGAGCTCAACCTCTTCACCGGATGGGTCGACGTGCGCCTGACCGACCAGGGCAAGGCCGAGGCCGCCCGCGGCGGCGAGCTGCTCGCCGAGGCAGGCCTGCTGCCCGACGTCGTCCACACGTCGCTGCTGAGCCGCGCGATCCAGACCGCCAACCTCGCGCTCGACGCCGCCGACCGCCTGTGGATCCCCGTCAAGCGCACGTGGCGCCTCAACGAGCGGCACTACGGCGCGCTGCAGGGCAAGGACAAGGCCGAGACCCTCGCCGAGTTCGGCCAGGAGCAGTTCATGCTGTGGCGTCGTTCGTTCGACGTTCCGCCGCCGCCGCTCGATGACGCATCCGAGTTCAGCCAGGTGAGCGACCCGCGCTACGTCGGGATCGACGGCGAGGTGCCGCGCACCGAGTCGCTCAAGCTCGTGATCGACCGGCTCCTTCCGTACTGGAGCGAGTCGATCGTCCCCGACCTCACCGCGGGTAAGACGGTGCTCGTCGCCGCCCACGGCAACTCGCTGCGCGGCCTCGTGAAGCACCTCGAGGGAATCAGCGACGACGACATCGCCGAGCTGAACATCCCCACGGGCATCCCGCTGGTGTACCGCCTCGACGAGAACCTGCAGGCGCTGGGCAAGGGCGAGTACCTCGACCCCGAGGCGGCTGCGGCGGGCGCTGCCGCCGTCGCCAACCAGGGCAAGTAAGCCGACACGGGAAGGGCCCGGATGCGCGATGCATCCGGGCCCTTCCCGTGTGTGAGCCGGGTCAGATCTGAGGTTCGCCCTCGGGCTGCGGGGCCCAGTCGCCCGTCGCCAGGTAGACGATCTTCTTCGCGACCGAGACCGCGTGGTCGCCGAAACGCTCGTGGTAGCGGCTGGCCAGCGTCGCATCGACGGTCGCGGCCGCCTCGCCCTGCCAGGACTCGCTGAGCACCTTCTCGAAGACGCTGACGTGCAGCTCGTCGAGCTTGTCATCCTCATTGCGCAGCTGCTCGGCCAGATCCAGGTCGCGCGTGCGCAGCAGCTCGGTCAGCTTGCGCGCCACGTCGACGTCGATCTCGCCCATCTTCGTGAAGGTGCCCTTCAGACCCTTCGGGATGGCGCGGTCGGGGAAGCGCATGCGGGTCAGCTGCGCGATGTGCTCGGCGATGTCGCCCATGCGCTCGAGCGAGGCGCTGATGCGCAGCGCCGAGACGACCGTGCGCAGGTCGCTCGCCACGGGCTGCTGGCGCGCCAGGATGTCGATGGCCAGCTCGTCGAGCTCGATCGCCTTGTCATCGATCACCGAGTCGTTGTCGATGACCTCCTCCGCGAGCGCGACATTGCTCGTACCGAACGCCCTGGTCGCCTTCTCGATGGCCTCGGTGACGAGCTCGGAGATCTCGACGAGCCGGACACGGACCTCGTCGAGGGACTGCTGGAAAACCTCGCGCATGAAACAGGCACCTTCCTGGGGTGATCGTGGGCGGCACGGGACGGGCCCGGGCGATTCTCGCCGTCGAAGGTTAACGAACGGTGCCGCGGGAGTGAATGTTACCTGCGGTACCGCCTCGGGAGGCGCCTGAGACAGGGTGCGGGTTCAGCATCCATTTACGCTGGAGCCATGAACTCGTCGCAGCTCGCGCTGCTGGCCCTGGTCATGGGCGTCGTCCTCGGGGCGTCGATCACCCTCCTGATCATCGGCGCGATGCGGGCGCGGGCCCGCGTCGAGGCGCGCAACTCGACGGCCGTTCCGGAGGGCGTCCCGGACGTCCTGGCCGCGATGGACGACAGTGCGCTCGTGGTGGACGGGTCAGGAACGGTGCGCGCCGCATCCGCATCCGCCGAAGCGTTCGGTATCCACGTCGACGAGGTCGTGCCCGACGATCGCATCCGCGAGCTCGCGCGCGCGGTGCGCTCAGGGGGAATCAGCACCGCGAGTCTGACGCTGCGCCGATCCTCCTCTCCCGCGGAGCCCCGTCTCGTCTCGGCCCGCGCGACGACCATCTCGCCGAAGCTCGTACTCATCGTCATCCGAGACATCACCGAGCGCGAGCGGGTCGAGCAGATGCGTCGCGACTTCGTCGCGAACACCTCCCACGAGTTGAAGACGCCCGTGGGGGCGGTCAGTCTGCTCGCGGAGGCGATCGAGTCGGCGGCGGACGACCCCGCGCAGGTACGCATCTTCGCCGCTCGTCTAAGTGCCGAGGCGCAGCGACTGGCCTCCCTCACGTCCCGCGTCATGAACCTCTCCCGGCTGCAGTCCGCGGACGAGCTCGCCGAGGTCGGCGACGTCTCGGTGGATTCCGTCGTCACGGCCGCCTGCGAGGCGCACGCGCTCGCCGCAGGCTCCGCCGGGGTGACCGTCGTGCGCGGCGGCACGCGAGGCCTGTACGTGCGCGGCGACACGCAGATCCTCACCGAGGCGCTCGGCAACCTGGTGGCCAACGCGATCGCGTACTCGCCCAGCGGATCGAGCGTCGGCATCGGGGTGAAGCAGGTGCACAACTCCGTGGAGATCGCGGTCACCGACCGCGGCATCGGCATCTCCGAGGCCGATCAGCAACGCGTCTTCGAGCGCTTCTTCCGCTCGGACCAGGCACGCTCTCGCCGCACCGGCGGCACGGGGCTGGGGCTGTCGATCGTGAAGCACGCCGTTCAGCGGCACGGCGGCGAGGTGCGAGTGTGGTCGCGCGTCGGACGCGGCTCGACCTTCACCATCCAACTTCCGATCGCGACGCCGCCGGATGACCTCGAGGCAGTGACGCCCCGCGGCCGGCGTCGCCCCAAGAAGACCAAGAAGACCCCCGCCGCGTCCACGGCCGCGGCACCGAACCCGAACGGAGTCACCGAATGACCCGCGTCCTGATCGTCGAGGACGAGCCCGACCTCGCCGACCCGCTCGCCTACCTGCTTCGCAGGGAGGGGTTCGAGGTCGAGATCGCCGAAGACGGCGCCGTCGCGCTGTCCGCGTTCCGTGAACGCGGAGCCGACATCGTGCTGCTCGACCTCATGCTGCCCGGCATGCCCGGCACCGAGGTGTGCCGACAGATTCGCACCGTCTCGTCCGTGCCGATCATCATGCTGACCGCCAAGGACAGCGAGGTCGACATCGTCGTGGGGCTGGAACTCGGCGCCGATGACTACGTCACCAAGCCGTACTCGGCCCGCGAGCTCCTGGCGCGGATGCGGGCGGTGCTGCGCCGCTTCGCGCAGGTGGAGGCCGACCTCGACGAACGCGTCCTCCAGGGCGGACGGGTGACGCTGGACATCGACCGCCACACCGTGACCGTGGGCGGCGAGGAGATCAACATGCCGCTCAAGGAGTTCGAGCTTCTCGAGGTCCTGATGCGCAACGCCGGTCGCGTGCTGACCCGGGGGCAGCTCATCGACCGTGTGTGGGGCACCGACTACTTCGGTGACACGAAGACCCTCGACGTGCACATCAAGCGCATCCGCTCGCGCATCGAGCAGAACCCGAGCGATCCGGTCATGCTCGTGACCGTCCGCGGACTGGGTTATCGGTTCGAGGCCTGAGACGAAGACGAAGGGCGGGGCACCCGGAGGTGTCCCGCCCTTTCGTGTGCGCGGCGCTCAGGGAGCGAGCGGCGTCAGATAGTCGAGGTCGCCGTTGAGGACGGGGATCTCCACGCGGGCCCCCTCGCCGTCACCGGACTGGAAGAAGATGGGCACGGTCGAGCCGGGGCGGGCGTCGAGGTCCTCGATGAGCAGCGGATCGGTGTCCTCCGTGCCCAGGCTCAAGGTGTCGCCGGCGGGCACGCGCACGGTTAGCTTCACCGCGTTCTCGCCGACCTCGAGGTTGAGCACCTGCGAGGAGTCGCTCTCGTTCACGATCGCGGCGACGAAGTTGCCCTCGGTGCCCTCGTCGTTGGCCACGATGAGCGCGTTGCGCACGGCGAGCGGACCGCTCGAAGCCGGAACGTTGAGTCCATCGGCGGGGGAGTACTGGATCGTCGTGCTCTGCGGCGAGAGCATGGCGCAGCCGCTCGTTCCCAGTGCGACAGCAGCCGCCACGACGACGGACGCGATCAGGCGCGTTTTCACGGTTCCTCCCGGTTGCAGACGGCTTCTCCAGCATTCTACGGGGTCCGGTCCGTCCGTCCTGTTCCGCCGCTCTCGCGCGGCCCTCGGCCGGGATTCACGCATGTCAGCCGTGCGTGCGCTCCCCGGCGCGCGACGTATGCACGACCCGCTTGCCCCACCCGGCCTCACGTGTCTCAGGGGCCTCCACCAGCCCCGCCGGTCGTGCACATGTCGCAGCATCCCGCGCCGCTTTGCGTGCACCGTCTCGCTACCGCGATCGCGCCACACTTCTCCGCATCCGCGACAGACAATGGCAGGCGCATGTGCGCAAAGGTGTGGCATCTGCGCATATGCGACGCAACTCGGGCAGTGACGGGGCTCGGGCAGTGACGGGAGTGGGGTGCGCGCGGGGTGCGCGCGCACCTGCGCGCGGCCGCGTACGCGCGGGGACGATGAGGTGGGGTGTGAGGGCGCGAACCCTAGCGCATTCGGCCCTGTGGTATCCTGGTCGTTGCCGAAAGGACATAACTCCATGCTTTTTGAGGTTGGCGAAACGGTCGTCTATCCGCACCACGGTGCCGCGACCATCATCGAGGTCAAGGAACGCGTCATCAAGGGCGAGACCAAGAAGTACTTGAAGCTCAACGTCACCCAAGGCGATCTGGTCATCGAGGTTCCGGCTGACAACGTCGACCTCGTGGGCGTGCGCGACGTGATCGGCAAGGACGGTCTCGAGCGTGTCTTCGAGGTCCTGCGTGCTCCGTTCACCGAGGAGCCGACCAACTGGTCGCGCCGCTACAAGGCGAACCTCGAGAAGCTCGCTTCGGGCGATGTGATCAAGGTCAGCGAGGTCGTCCGCGACCTGTGGCGCCGCGATCAGGACCGTGGTCTGTCCGCGGGTGAGAAGCGCATGCTCGCCAAGGCCAAGCAGATCCTCGTCTCCGAGCTCGCGCTCGCCGAGAAGACGGACGAGGAGAAGGCCAGCGTCCTGCTCGAAGAGGTCCTCGCCAGCTGACGAAAGGCGCCTTCGTGCCTCAGCCCGTGCCGCGTATCGCGGTCGTGGTCGTCGCCGGCGGGTCCGGTACCCGTCTCGGTGAAGATGTCCCCAAGGCCTTCGTGGGAATCGACACGCAGACGATGCTGCGTCATGCCCTCGACGGTGTCTTCCGCAGCGGGCTCGACGCCCAAGTGGTCGTCGTCGCTCCCGCCGATCGCACGGGCGAAGCTCTGACGGAGGCGCTCGCCGCCGCGGGGGACGCCCGTGAACGCGTGAGCGTCGTGTCGGGCGGCGACACCCGTCAGAAGTCGGTCGCCGCGGGGCTCGCTGCCCTCTGGGGCGACATCGAGATCGTGCTGGTCCACGATGCCGCGCGCGCCCTGACGCCGCCCGAGGTGTTCACCCGGGTCGTGGATGCCGTCGAACGGACCGGATGGGGCGCCGTTCCGGTCCTTCCGGTCGTCGACACGATCAAGCGCGTCGACGGCGATGAGATCGTCGGTGTGGTCGATCGCTCCGAGTTGGGCGCGGCGCAGACCCCGCAGGGATTCCGGCGCGACGTCCTGAGCGCGGCCTACGCCGTCGCCGACGCCGAGTTCACGGATGATGCGGCGCTCGTCGCCGCGGCGGGTCACCGCATCGCGGCCGTCGCGGGCGATGCGCTCGGCTTCAAGATCACGCATCCCGCCGACCTCGAGCGCGCACGCGCGCTTCTGGCACCCGCCGCCCAGCGCCCTGTGCACCTTCAGCAGCCGGTGCCCGCGCCGCGCGTGGGTGTCGGAACGGATGTCCACGCGTTCGCCGGAGACGGCGAGCTGTGGCTCGCGGGACTGCACTGGCCGGGCGAGCCGGCCCTCTCCGGACACTCGGACGGGGATGCGGTCGCCCACGCCGTCGTCGACGCCCTGCTGGCTGCGGCGGGTCTGGGCGACATCGGCACGCATTTCGGGGTCGACCGCCCCGAGTACGCGGACGCGCACGCTGACGCGTTCCTCGCTCGGACCCGCGCTCTCGTGGGCGAGGCGGGGTGGGTCGTCGGCAACGTGTCGGTGCAGGTGCAGACCACGCGTCCGCGGTTCGCGCCCCGGCGTCGCGAAGCGGAGGCGGCGCTGAGCGAAGCGCTGGGCGCCCCCGTATCCGTCTCCGCCACGACGACCGACGGGCTCGGCTTCGAGGGGCGTGGCGAGGGCGTGTTCGCGGTCGCCGTCGCGATGCTGCTTCCCGCGCAGTGACCGATCAGATCGCCCGGGTGAAGTAGAGCGACAACGGGTCGTCGCGGTAGTCGGCGAACGGCCCGCATCGGATGAAGCCCTCGCTCTCATACAGGCGCGCCGCGGGTACGAACTCTGGTGTGCTGCCCGTCTCGAGCCACACGCTCGTCAGGCCCATCGCTGCCGCCTCGCCGAGGATGTGGCGAAGGATGCCGCGTCCGACGCCCGTTCCGCGGAAGGCGTCGGCGACCCGCATGGACTTCAGCTCGCCGCGGTCGTCTCCCCACCGCTTGAGAGCGCCGATGCCCGCGAGTTCGCCGTCGGACCACGCAGACCAGAAGGTGACGTCGGTGCTGCTGAGGCCCGTCGCGTCCAGCGCGTGCACGCTCTCGGCGGGTGTGCCGGCGTGCATGGCGGCGAGATGCGAGGTCACGAGGTCGTGCGCCGGGCCGCGGGTCGGGTCGTCGACGCGGTAATCGAGCATGGTCATCCTTCGATGGGGAACGGTTCGGGATCTCGCCGACGGGAGCCCCAGGCCAGCACGATGAGACCGGCGGTCAGCACGGCGATGCCGATGACGGATGCGGCGCCGAGGTGCTCTCCGAGCACGACGAGCCCGAGCAAGGTGGCGGTGAAGGGTTCGGCGAGGGTCAGCGTCGCCGCGGTCGCCGCGGTGAGGCGCTGCAGACCCCAGGTGAACAGCGTGTACGCGACCGCGATCGTCGCGAGCCCGAGCCAGAGCGCGACGGCGACTCCGCCGGGTTCGGCGAGCCACTCGAACGAGGCGAACGGGAGCATGAACAGGGCGCTGATCGCCGACCCGGCGCCCATCGCTCCGGCGACGGTGAAGGGGTCCCACCCGGTCGACATCAACCGGCGCTGCGCGTTGGCGAAGACGGCGAATGCCGCACCGGCACCCAGTGACCCGAGCACGCCGAGGGGATCCGCCGAACCGGAGCCGCCTCCGGCGAAGGTCAGCAGCGCGACCCCGGTCGTGGCGAGCGCGGTCGCCGCGAGCCACGTGGGTCGGGGGAGGCGCCGGGTGATCGCCCATTCGATGAGTCCCGCCAATACCGGCGCGGATCCGAGCGCGATGACGGTGCCCACGGCGACGCCGCCGCGGGCCGTGCCGAGGAAGAACAGCGGCTGGTACGCCGCGAGGCAGACACCCGTCAGCGCCATGAGCGCCAGAGCGCGCGCGGTCAGCGGGGGAGATGCGGCCGCTGTGGCGCGTCGGTGACGGCGGGCGAGGGCGAAGCCGATGACCGCCAGCGCGGTTCCGCCGATGAGCAGACGCACCGCTCCGACGCCGAGGGGTGTCGTCCCGTCCGGGCCCAGCGCCTGCGAGGTGCCCGTGGTGCCGAACAGCACCGCCGCAGCGAGGACGGCGAACACGGGCAGCATCCTCCCTTTCTACCGCCGTCATGTGTCGGGATGGTGACACAGCCCCGCCGGTAGGCTGGTGGAGTGACGGTCCGGCTCTACGACACCCAGGCGCAGGCGCTGCGCGACTTCGCGCCCCTGGAGGACGGCAACGTCACGATGTACGTCTGCGGCCCGACGGTGCAGTCCGGCCCGCACATCGGTCACGTGCGCGCTGCGCTGAGCTTCGACCTGCTGCGCCGCTGGCTCGCATACCGATTCGGCCGGGTGACGTTCGTTCGCAACGTCACGGACATCGACGACAAGGTGCTCGCGAACGCGACGCCGACCGAGCCGTGGTGGGCGCTCGCCTACCGTATGGAGCTCGCGTTCAGCCGGGCCTATGCCGCGGTCGGCATCCTCGCGCCGACGTACGAGCCGCGAGCCACCGCATCCATTCCGCAGATGATCGAGCTCATCACGCTGCTCATCGAGCGCGGTCACGCCTACCCGGCGCCCGACGGATCCGGCGACGTGTACTTCGACGTGCGGTCGTGGCCTGCCTACGGTGCGCTCACGCATCAGGACGTCGACGCGATGGAAGCGGCGGCGGATGCGGACCCTCGCGGCAAGCGCGACCCGCACGACTTCGCGCTGTGGAAGGGCGCCAAGGACGGCGAGCCGGCGGATGCGCGGTGGGCGTCGCCCTGGGGTGAGGGGCGCCCGGGATGGCACATCGAATGCTCGGCGATGTCGCGCCGGTACCTCGGTCCGCGATTCGACATCCACGGCGGCGGTCTGGACCTGCGCTTCCCGCATCACGAGAACGAGCTCGCGCAGTCCACCGCAGCGGGCGACGCGTTCGCCCAGTACTGGGTGCACAACGGTCTCGTCACCGTCGACGGCCAGAAGATGTCGAAGTCGCTCGGCAACTTCACCCTCGCCGCCGACGTGCTCGCCGAGCGTGACCCGCTCGTGGTGCGCTACGCGCTCGCCGCCGCGCACTACCGCTCGAGCCTCGATGTCTCCGGCAAGGCCTTCGACGAAGCTGAGGCGGCGCTCGATCGCATCCGAACCTTCCTCGACCGCGCCGAACGCGTGGGCGCAGGGCGGGAGACAGCTGTGGTTCCCGAAGCGTTCGCCGCGGCGCTGGATGACGACCTCGGCGTCCCGCAGGCTCTCGGCGTCCTTCATGAGACGGTGCGTGCAGGAAACGCGGCACTGGATGAGGGAGACTCGGAGAACGCGCGCCGCCGCGCGGCCGAGGTCGTCGCCATGACCGACATCCTCGGAATCAATCCGCTCGACGAGCGGTGGCGCAAGAGCGCGGCTGGTCCCGAAGCGGGAGCCCTGGACGCGCTCGTGCGCGTCATGATCGACCAACGCGCCCAGGCGCGAGCAGAGAAGGACTGGGCGAGCGCCGACCGGGTGCGCGATGCGATCGCGGCCGCCGGCATCGTCCTCGAAGACGGTCCCGAGGGGACCCATTGGAGTGTGAAACGTGGCTAAGCCGGGAAACCCGTCAGCCGGACGGGGCAAGAAGAAGGGCCCCACGAAGGGCACCGGCGGCAAGAACCGCCGCTCGCTCGAGGGCCGCGGCCCGACACCGAAGGCGGAGGATCGTGCCTGGCACCCCGCGGGTAAGCGCAAGGCCGCCCAGGAGCGCTTCGTCGCGGCCGGGGGAAAGACCGCCCCGCGCGTCGCAGGCCTGAACCGTACGCCGCGCTCGAAGCAGAACGACGACACCGAGACGGTCACCGGCCGCAACTCCGTGCTCGAAGCGCTGCGCGCCCGCATCCCCGCGACCGCGTTCTACATCGCGCAGCGCGTCGAGATGGACGACCGCGTCAAGGAGATGCTCTCGATCGCGACGCACCGTGAGATCCCCGTGCTGGAGGTCACTCGGCAGGAACTGGACCGGATGGCGGGCTTCGACGGCGTGCACCAGGGTGTGGCGCTGAAAGTGCCGCCGTACGAGTACGCACGCCCGCAGGACCTGCTGGAGCAGATCATCGACCGCGACGAGCTGCCGTTGATCGTGGCGCTCGACGGTGTGACGGACCCCCGCAACCTGGGAGCCATCATCCGCTCCACGGCGGCGTTCGGCGGTCAGGGCCTGATCATTCCGCAGCGTCGCAGCGCGGGTGTCAACTCCGCCGCATGGAAGACGAGCGCGGGAGCGGCAGCGCGCCTCCCCGTCGCCATGGCCGCGAACCTCACGACGACGCTCAAGGAGTTCAAGAAGCAGGGCGTATTCGTGCTCGGCCTCGACGGCGGCGGTGACGTGGCGCTTCCGGCCCTGCAGCTTGCGGACCGTCCCGTCGTGATCGTCGTCGGCTCCGAGGGCAAGGGCCTCTCGCGCCTGGTGACCGAGACGTGCGACCAG
This sequence comes from Microbacterium sp. SORGH_AS_0862, assembly GCF_030818795.1. NCBI lineage: Bacteria > Bacillati > Actinomycetota > Actinomycetes > Micrococcales > Microbacteriaceae > Microbacterium > Microbacterium sp. SORGH_AS_0862. The sequence goes on from NZ_JAUTAY010000001.1 coordinate 2,573,231, forward strand.
ATCGTGTCGATCCCGATCTCCGCTGCGACAGAGTCCTTGAACGCGGGGATCGCCGCGTCCGTCGCGCTCTACCAGGTCGCCACGCTACGGTCGGCCTGAGACCTCGACCGAAGGAGCACCCATGTCTCGTATCGCCGTCCTCGGAGGAACCGGCTACGCCGGCAGCCACATCGTCGCGGAGGCGGTCCGGCGCGGGCACACAGTCCTCTCGGTCGCACGCACCGTTCCCGCCGAACGCGTCGAGGGCGCCACGTACATCGAGGCCACGCTGCTCGATGTCCCCACCCTCGTGAACGAGCTGATCGGTGTGGATGTGGTCGTCTCGGCCGTTGCCGCGCGCGGCGACATGCTCGGCGCGCTCCGCCCGGCGATCGAGCAGCTGCTCTCGGTGCTTCCCGAGGACGTGCGGATCGGCGTCATCGGCGGCGCGGGCGGCAGCCTCGTCGCCGAGGGCGGCCCGCGCCTTGTCGACACCGAGGGCTTCGCGGACGAATACAAGCCCGAAGCGCTCGAGGCCATCGGCATCCTCGAAGACCTCCAGACCCGCGCGGGCGATCGCGACTGGTTCTACATCCACCCCGCGGGGGGATTCGGTGCATGGGCGCCGGGAGAGCGCACCGGCTCGTACCGTGACGGCGGCGAAGTGCTCGTCGTCGACGAGAACGGCGATTCGTTCATCTCGGGCGCCGACCTCGCCGTGGCGGTGCTCGACGAGATCGAGACGCCGCGTCACTCGCGGGAGCGTTTCACCGTCGGCTACTGAACCGACGTGAGCGGATGCGGCGAGCCGCCGTCCGCGATCAGACCAGGTCGCGCCAGTCGATCGCCTCGTCCTCGTCGTCGTCCGCGTCGCGAGGCACGTAGTCGTCGCGCAGCACGGGGATGATCGACGTCGCCTCGGTCGGGGGGCCCACCACGGTGGCTTCGTCGCGGCGGTGGCGCAGGACATCGTCGATGTAGCTCGTGAGCACTTCCGCGAGCGGCACGGAGCGGCCTCGTGCCTGCGACATGTACCAGCTGTGCTCGAGCACCTGGTGGTAGACCTCTGCGGGCTCCAGCTTGGAGCGCAGATCGAAGGGGATCGCCTTGACGACCGGCTCGAACTTCCGTGTGAGCCACTCGTGGGCGACCATCTCCTCGTCGGAGCCCACGCGGGAGATGCGCGCACGGAACTCGTCGAGGTCGTTGAGCAGCCGTCGCGCCTGGTTCTCCTCGACGTCGAGACCGGTGAGGCGCAGCAGGCGGCGTTGGTGGTGGCCGGCGTCGACGACCTTGGGCTGGATGGAGACCAGCGCGCCGTCCGTCGCGGTGTCGATCGACATCTCTCCGATGTCGAAGCCGAGTGCATTCAGCCGCTGCACGCGCTCCGTGATCCGCCACGACTCCGCCGCGGAGAAGCTCTCCTTGTCGGTCAGCGCAGCCCAGAGGGAGCGATAGGAGGAGACGATGCCGTCGGCGATGTCGAGCGCGTCGACGTCGCCGGCCAGACGGCCGCCGGCGGCGAGGTCCATGATCTCGCCGGCGATGTTCGTGCGTGCCACATCCAGGTCGTGCTCACGCTGACCGCGCGTCAGGCCGCCTTCGTGGAGCTCGCCCGTCTCGGCGTCCACGAGGTACGCGGCGAAGGCGCCCGCATCCCGTCGGAAGAGGGTGTTGGAGAGCGAGACGTCGCCCCAGAAGAACCCCACGTTGTGCAGGCGCACAAGGAGCACGGCGAGCGCGTCGACGAGGCGGGAGGCAGTGTTCGGTCGCAGCACCTGGGTGAAGAGGGCGCGATAGGGCAGGGAGAACTTGAGGTGGGCGGTCACCAGAGCCGCAGGCAGCGGGTGGCCGGCCGCATCCGTCCGCCCGTCGATCACGGCGAATCGGTCGACGCACGGCACGTCGAGGCGCGCGAGGTTGCCGAGCATGTCGTACTCGCGCCGCGCCATCTCGCCGGTCGTCTCCTTGACGGCGATGACCTTGCCGCTGAGGGTCGAGAAGCGCACCAGGTGGCGCGAGAGGCCCTTGGGAAGCTGCACGATGTCGTTGCTGGACCAGTCCGCGAGCGGCGTGCTCCATGGCAGCGTCAGCAGCGCGGGATCGATCGCACTGGCCGTGATGGTCAGCGAGTCCGCCATGGTGTCCCTCCACATATGTCGCGGCGCGGCGGATCCGGGTGGATCCGCCGCGCCGCGGGGGTCGTTCCGATCAGACCGAAGCGATCGCCTTGTCGTTCAGGCGCTCGCCGCTCTCGAGGTCGAACACGTGCACGTGACCGGGGACGGGGGCGAGGATGACCGTCTCACCGGCGCTCGGGTGACGACGACCGTCGACGCGCGCCACGATGTCGGTGCGCTTGCCGTTGATCTCGGAGTGGCCGTACAGGTAGCCGTCGGCGCCGAGCTCTTCGATCAGGTCGACGACCACCGAGAGGCCCTTGCCGTCGGCGGGAGCCACCTGGATGTCCTCGGGACGAACGCCGATGGTGACCTCGGTGCCGTGCGCCTTGCCGATGGTGTCGGCCTCGACGGGGACCACGAGGTCACCGAAGCGGACGCCGCCCTCGGCCAGGTCGGCCGGGAAGAGGTTCATGGCGGGGGAGCCGATGAATCCGGCGACGAAGACGTTCTTCGGCTTCTCGTACAGGTCGCGCGGGGTGCCGACCTGCTGCAGCAGGCCGTCCTTCAGCACGGCGATGCGGTCACCCATGGTGAGGGCCTCGGTCTGGTCGTGCGTGACGTAGACCGTGGTGACGCCCAGGCGACGCACCAGCGACGCGATCTGGGTACGCGTCTGCACGCGGAGCTTGGCGTCGAGGTTCGACAGCGGCTCGTCCATGAGGAAGACCTGCGGCTGACGCACGATGGCGCGGCCCATGGCGACACGCTGACGCTGACCACCCGAGAGTGCCTTCGGCTTACGGGTCAGGTACTCCTCGAGGTCGAGCAGCTTGGCGGCCTCGAGCACACGCTGGGCGCGCTCTTCCTTGCCGACGCCGGCGATCTTGAGCGCGAAGCCCATGTTCTCGGCGACCGTCATGTGGGGGTAGAGGGCATAGTTCTGGAACACCATCGCGATGTCGCGGTCCTTCGGCGGGACGTCGGTGACGTCGCGGTCGCCGATGCGGATGCTGCCCGAGTTGACCTCTTCGAGGCCGGCGAGCATGCGCAGCGAGGTGGACTTACCGCAACCGGAGGGGCCGACCAGGACGAGGAACTCGCCGTCTCCGACCTCGAGGTTGAGCTTGTCGACGGCCGGGCGAGTTCCCCCCGGGTACAGACGCGTTGCGTTGTCGAACGTGACAGTTGCCACTGTTTCTTCTCCTTCACCGGCAGGTACGTGCCGGACGATCCGTAGTGATGGATGCGCGGGGGTGACCCGCAACGCCCGCCATCGGGCGCACCTCTCAGTATGGCACGAGCGTCTGGGCATTTCTCAGGCTCTCTGGCTAGCATCGGATCGGCCGTTTCCCGTGCGGCTCGACCGGACTCCGCCGGTCCCTACGTTTTCTTCAGAGGTCCTATGTCGAGCGACGACTCATCGAACGTCCCGGCGCCGAGCGACCGCCGCGAGGCGGTGCGCGAGAAGGCGCAGCGAGTACGGCAGCGCCATGCGCGGGTCGGCCGACTCCGCGTGGCCGCGCTCTCGATCAGCGGTGTCGCGGTCGTCGGCGCCGTGGTCGCCGCCGTGGTGTTCGCGGTGAGCTCGTCGACGTCCTCCCCGCAGCTCCAGCCGAGTGGCGCGGTCGACGGCGGCTTTGCTGTCGCCTCGGTCGCCGGTGTGTCGGTTCTCGGAGGCTCCGTGGACGAGCCCGCGCCGACCGAATCCGCGGCGCCGCAGGGTGACACGACCCCCACGCCGGTGCCGACGAACCGCTCGTCCGTCGATATCCGCGTCTATGTGGATTACCTCGCTCCCGGGGCGAAGCAGTTCGAAACCGCGAATGCTCCCCAGCTCTCGTCTTGGGTGACCGAGGGTGCCGCGACGCTCTCGTACCACCCCGTCGCCATGCTGACCGCCAAGTCGAACGGCACGAAGTACTCGCTGCGTGCGGCGGGCGCGGCGGCTTGTGTCGCGACCTATTCGCCCGACACGGTGTTCGCCTTCAACCACCAGCTGCTGCTGCAGCAGCCCGAGGCCACATCCGACGGACTGAGCGACGACACGCTCGCCGACATGGCCCAGGCAGCGGGGGCGACCGAGCCTCGTCAGGTGCGTTCCTGCATCGAGAACGGCGAGTTCATGGCATGGGCCAAGAACGCGACCGACACGGCCGTCGCCGGCATCCCGGGCACGGACGGTCTGACGCTCACCAGCACGCCGATGATCTTCGTCAACGGCGAGCTCTACCAGGGCGCACTCGACGACCCGAAGGAGTTCGCGCAGTTCGTGCTCACCACGGCGAGCGATGCGTACTACCGCACGGCCAGCCCCACGCCGACACCGACTCCGTCGTCGTAATCCGCCCGCGCTGAGCGCATAGACTCGTCCGTGCGCTCGCGAGGGCGCCAGGCCGCCAGGCGGTCACGCCGGCTTGGCGCAATTGGTAGCGCACCGTACTTGTAATACGGGGGTTGCAGGTTCAAGTCCTGTAGCCGGCACTGGAACGGGGGGCACGAGACGGGCGTCGACGCGCACGTTGTCATACGGGGTTGCAGGTTCAAGTCCTGTAGCCGGCACTGGAACGCGGGGCACGAGACGGGCGTCGACGCGCACGTTGTCATAAGGGGGTTGCAGGTTCAAGTCCTGTAGCCGGCACTGGAACGCGGGGCACGAGACGGTCGTCGACGCGTTTCGCCTCTCGGTCTGTCGCTCACTGCGAGAAGCCGTATGTGGCGGCGAGCGACCGTAGCTCTTCCACGGACGAGATGCCGAGTTTGCGGTACGCACTCCGAATCTGAGACTTGACGGTGTTGACCGAGAGGTAGTGCTCCGTCGCGATCTCCTCGAGCGTCGCGTCTTTGAGGCGAACGCCGAGTACCGCCCGCTCGCGAGGTGTGAGCCTCTGAAACGGATCGCTCGCATCGACTCTGGCAGCGCGGATGATCGCATCGGCGACATCCGGTGAAAGCCTGTCGCTGTCGGCGGCGAGTTTACTCACGTCCGCACGGGGGAGCAGGACGAAGGGCGAGTACAACTCCTGCTCCGATGCGATGGATGCGGCCAGACGGAAGTCGTCGGCACCCGCGCTGATCGCAAGGCCCCGCGAGGCAGCAGCGCGTAGCGCGAGCGCTGCGACCAGCGCGCGCGGCGCGTGCGAACTGCTCGCGCTCATGAGCGAAGCCGCATGGAGCACTCGCTCGTCGAACCCCGCGTGCGCGTCTGCCGCGATGCGCTGAACGCGCACGAGCGCGGAGACGACCTCGCCGCCGAGGTCGTCGTCGACTCCCAGGGCGTCGCGCGCGGCCGTGTGCATCCCCAGCCTCGTGAGAAGGGCATGCTTCGAAAGAGCCACGAATGCGGCGCTCTGCCCTTGCGAGGCGGAGTGCGCGATGGCCATCGCGGGCGCGTCCACGCTCACCAGCAGGCGCATGGCCTCGGCGGACGACTCCGCTAAGAGCGCGCTGAGGTACATGTGTGCATGAGCTCGCTCGCTCGCCGCCTGGAGGTCGATCAGCGAGAGGCGCGCACTGGCCTCATCGAAGGAGAGCCGGTCATAGAGAAGCAGCGCCTCCGCGAGCAGAACAACCGCGCGGCTGCGGGGCACCCACCACTCGTCCCTCATCTCGGGGACGCGTTCCAGCCAACGTCGAGCCTCCGAGTTCCGTCCTGCCAGCGCGTGGCACCAGGCGATGGCTGCGGCACTCCGCGACTGACCCATGAGATCTCCCAGGAGCAGGGCGAGGTCATAGCTGTAGGTGTATTCGCGGAACGCGGCCCGGAGGTCGCCGGAATGCTCCCATACGTAGCCCCACGCGTACGTCATCTCCGGCAGGGCTGCCTGCATGCTCTCGCGTTCATCGGCTGCGCTTTCGTCCACGATCCGCCGCGCGCGCAGGGCGTACTGCGTAGCTTCGTCGAGGTCGCCGCTGGCGCGTGCGGCGGCCGCCCGGATGGTCAGTTGCGTGACCCGGTCGAAAGCCGACTGCGCTTCGCTGGCAGACGTGTTGCCCCGGAACTTGGTCGTGTGAGCGGCCGGATCGTCGATGATCCTGTCCAGGTACACCTTCCCCTGGATGATGCGCGAGTTGCGCCGAGCGAAATCCTCAGGGAACCGGAACAGCCACGCCTGCAGACGACGTGGTTCTACCAGCAGGGCTTCGCCCCAATGAGCCTCGATGAGAGCGGCCGCGCGGTTCCAATCGCGTGCCTCGAACAGCTCTTCGATCTGTCGGCCGATGGCATCAAACACAATCGTCACCCCCGAGACCGCTTCGGCGCCGTTCGGGCGGGCGTCCTATCCGTGCTCCGACAACCCCTATGTCGGTCCGTTCGACCCTATCAGCGGGGCGATCTGGGGGCTGCTGACTCTCGTAGATCGGGCACGGTAGCCGGCGTCTGCGAAGACGAGCGTGCGGATAACGGGCTCGTGGGAGTGGTCCCCCAGGAGGTGCAACGTAGGCTGTAACGGTGCGTTGGTTCTGGGGGATCGTCGCTGCGGTCGTGTTGATCGCCGCTGGCGGGGTGGCTGGGTATGTGATCGCTTCGCACCGAGACGCGCCAGTTGCTGTGCCTCCGGCCGGTTCGCGCGTCGTGTTCTTCGGCGACTCGTGGACCGCCGGGTATTGGTCGGATCCCCTAACGGGAGGATTCGCGTACTTGACCGCCAATGTGTTCGGGTGGGACGCGGTCGTGCTCGGCGAGGCGGGTACAGGGTTCATTCAGAAGGGCCCCAACCCGCCGGAGGATGAGTCCTATCCCACGCGCGCAAAGACACTTCCCATCGACGAGGATGTTCCGCTGGTGATCCTCGAAGGGTCCATCAACGACACAACATTGAATGAGGCAACCACCTCCAACCCGACGGTGGATCGGCTTCGCTTCGCAGTTGAGTCCACGCTGGCGAGCTTGCGCCGCGCGTACCCAAACGCGCGGATCATCGCGCTCGGCCCCACTGGAGGTGATCCGGTCCCCGAGCTCGACGCGATGCTGCGGCAGATTTATGCGGCGGAGAATGTCTCATACATTGATGCAGTCGACTGGATCACCGAGGATATGCCTTGGGCACTTGGCGATCCTTATCATCCCTCATCGCGCGGACATGCGTATTTCGCGGGGCGGCTCGTGGATGCACTTCAAGCGGTGTACTCGCCGTAGATGTTCAGCATTTCGCTGGATTGGTGACGCGGTACTCCCTAACCGCCTGCCCAGTCCCGCTTCTGCTCCGCGCTCTTAAAGTCTGCCCGCGCTCTCGAAGATCGTGGGCGCGAGAGAGTACCGACGTCTAGTGAACGAACTTGGCGGTGGACCCGCTAAACAATGTCCCCGTCGGATTCCATGCGAAGAGCCACTCGAGTACCGGGTACCGATCAGTCAGCCAGCTGATGATCAATGGCGGCACAAAACCTAGCACGAGCGCGACTCCGAGCATGGGCCATGGCTCAACGCTTCCTGCGAAGCGCAGGTATCCGAGCGGGAACATGATGAAGGGGACGTGCAGCACGTAAAGCCTGACCGTGCGGCGGCCGATGTAACGAAGGAAAGCGCACCATCGCGTCGACGCGAAGATGGCCACGCATCCGGCCGCGCCGAGGAAACCCGCGACGTAGAGCGGCATCTGCCAGACCGCGATCGACAGGCGTGCGATCCCGAGCGTCCCGGCGGCGCTCAGGGCGATGGCCGCTCCGAGAAGGAAGATACTCGTCCACCTGCGTCGGACGAACGCTGCGAGGGCCGGCAGATGCGGTCCGAGTGTCACACCGATGAAGAAGGCGGCTGCGTTGCTGAAGAACCGCGGACCTTCGCCGGTCGATAGGAAGGCTCCGGCCATGATTAGTGCGAACACGATCACGAGGGGAGGGATACTCCGCGTCGCGAGGGCGAGCAGGTAGTAGACGAAGAGGTAGGCGAGGAACCACAGATGATCGCCGGGCCGGGTGAAGATCAACCAGAAAATCTGGCTCCGGGTGGAATCCGAAGTTCTCGTACCAGTGCGCCGCTACCCAGAACATGATGATCGCCCACAGCAGGTAGGGATAGAGGACTCGCCTCACCTTGCCCGAGAGGTAGATCCACGGTCCCTTCGCGAGTGATCTCGTGACGAGAAGACCCGACAGGATGAAGATGATCGGCCTTCTTAGCGGCGTGATGATCACTCCCAAAGTGTCCAATTTGTTGAAGGAGTGCTCGGAGTACACGCCAGCTAGGACGACGGAGTGGAACAGAATGACGAGGATGATCGCGAGTCCCCTGAGGACATCCATCCAGTCCACGCGGGTGGAGCTCGAGGTGAACAACTGATGCCTCTCTGGTGAACACGGGGAAATCGTCGAACTCTATTCGATCGTCCCTGTCCGAGGCGAGTGACCCCGCGGTCCATAACGTCGCGGGACGGCAGGTCTCACACCGAGGCGAGGCGCGCGGTATGTGTCGCGCGCGTCAGAAGCCCGGAAAAAGCACTCCGGCGGTGACGGCCACGGCGAGCGCCGCCAGTCCTGCCCACGTCGCGACGACGAACGGGATGCGCTCGCGTGCGCGCAGTCTTCGACGGTTGACGGGGTCCGAGACGACCGTCGTGAGCGACGCCTTCGCGGCGGAAAGGCTCGCGTAGCGCCCCACAGGCGAGGAGAAGCGGTCGAAGGCGACGAAGCTTCCGTCGTCGTTGCGGTCGATGTAGCCGAAGAAGTCGCCGTCACGCTGAGCGACGTACAGTCCGTCGTCGACGTGGTTCCACGTGGTCCGGGATGCGGCTGCGACGAACGGCGCGAGCGTCGTCGTCATGCCGCCCGCCGGCGTGGCTGCTGCTGAGCCGCGGGAATCTCGTCGTCGATGTCGACCGTGAGTCCCGCCGTCGAACTGGCGGACTCGGCGAGGGACTGGAGGAAGACGGGGTTCAGCGACTCGGGCTCTGCGGAGGAGAAGACGAACCGTAGGGGGATCGATGAATGGATCCAGAGCGTCTCACGTCCATCCTCTCCGCGGACGTTGAGCGTGAAGGATTCCTGGCGACGCAACTTCGTGGTGGCGACCACCTTGACATGCGCCAGCAGACGATCGTTCATCTCGACCGGGGCAGTGGAGTTTGCGTAGTAGAGCTGTCCCATGAGGAGACCTTTCGATCGTGACGAGGCTTGTTCGATGAGGACATTACTAGGTAGGCTAGCGATATGGCAAGCAAACATTTCGCGAATCGTGAGTTTCGATGAGCGACCGCGCAATGTACTGGTACAACGCGAACGACGTGCGCCAGCAAGCAGGCAGACGAGTGCTCGACGCGCTGCGCACGTATCGCGCCGCCGAGATGGCGATGCGCCGCCGCACCCAGGAGTCCATGGGCATGGGCGAGAACGACCTCCTCCTGCTGCAGTACCTCATGCGTGCAGCTCAACGGGGCGGAGAAGTCTCGCCCGTCGATATCGGCAGGTACCTAGGAGTCTCGACGCCCTCGGTGACGGGGATCCTGGATCGGCTCGAGCGCAGCGGACACCTGAAGCGCAAACCGCACCCGCAGGACCGTCGGCGGTTGCTTGTCGAGACGACGGATCTCGCCCACGTCGAGGTGCGCCGCACGCTGGACGGTATGCACACGCGGATGATGGCTGCCGTCCGGTCTCTCGGCCCCGGCGATGCAGACGCCATCGTCGGCTTCCTCCATGCGATGACGGAGGCCGTGGATGCGGTCGATTCCCCCATCGGCGCTGAAGCCTCCACTGCCTGAACCACGTCTCGGGGCGCCGGTCGTGCCGGGCGTACACTCGCGCGTAGGGGGAGATATGGGCAACGTCAGGATCCTGGGGGCCGCTTTCATCGTGGGGCTGTCGCTCGTGGTGGCGGGGTGCACAGCCACGCCCGATCCGCCACCCTCCACCAGCGCGCCGGCTCCCTCGCCCAGTACCCCGACGCCGACGGCGAGCGTCACCCTTGCGCCGAGCCCTCAGCCGCCGTCGGCGCAGATTCCGGCTGATTGCGGCGCGGTCGGATCCGCGGCAACCCGCGCCGCGACCGTCGACCAGATGACGGAGTACGGTGATGCGGCCCAGTTCACGCGCCCAGTACCACCCGACGCGAGCCTCGTCCTCGGTTGTAACTGGATCGTCGGCGACGCAACCGGATATCTCCTCCTGATCAGCAGAGCGGATGCGGATGAGGCACAGTCCTACGCGGAGTCGACGCTGCCGAGCGAAGGGTATTCGTGCCAGGTGGGGGACGAGCCCGCCTTCATCTGCACGCATACGATCGGCGGGACCACCTACCCCGTCGACAGCGTCGAGACGATCTACGTGCGGGACGGTGTGTGGATCTATCAGTCGGCGTCGAACACGGACGGGGAGGCGTTGCTGACCGACCTGGTCGCTGCCGTCTGGGGGTCGTGAACCGTGCCCCCGCGTAGTCTCGATCGGTGACCTCGCCCCACCCACGTCGCCTGCCCCGACCGATCGCCCTCGCCGGCGCTGTCCTCGTAGGCGTTCTCACGGCGACCCAGGCGCAGATCAACGGCGCGCTGGGCGCGGCGATCGGCGATGCTCTGACGGCCGCCGCCATCTCGTTCGGATCGGGCTTCCTCATCCTGCTCGCCCTCAGCGCGCTGCTGGCCGGCGGCCGCGCGGGAATCGCCCGCCTCATCGCGGGTGTTCGCGAGCGCCGCATCCCGGTATGGATGATCCTCGGCGGTGCCGCGGGAGCGTTCACCGTCTTCACGCAGGGACTCGCGGTCGCGGCGATCGGCGTCGCGGCCTTCACTGTCGGCGTGGTCGCGGGGCAGACCGTCAACGGGGTCGTCCTCGATCGGGTCGGCTACGGTCCCGCCGGCGTCGTCGGGGTCACCATCGGACGCCTTGTCGGGGCTCTGCTCGTCGTTGCGGCGGTGGTGGTCTCACTGGTGGGTGAGGGGGCCGCATCCGTTCCGGTCTGGCTGCTCGTGCTGCCCCTGCTCGCGGGCGCGGGAATCGCTTGGCAGCAGGCGACGAACGGACGACTGCGCAACGAGGTGGGCAGCCCGTTGACGGCCACACTCGTGAACTTCGCCGGCGGCACCGTGCTCCTGGCGGCGGCGGCCGCCGTCCGGCTCGGGATCGCGGGACCGCCTCGGCTGCCGTCCGAACCGTGGCTCTACGTGGGCGGTGCCATCGGCGTCGTCTACATCTTCCTGTCGGCCGCCCTTGTCCGGCACACCGGTGTGCTCCAACTGGGGCTCGGATCGGTGGTGGGCCTGCTCGGTGCTTCCGTCGTCATCGACGCGCTCTTTCCCGGACATGCCGGGCCGCCCATCGAGGTGGCGTTGATCGCCGTGGTCGTCGCTGTCGGCGGTGTCGTCGTCGCGACCGTCCCGCGCTGGCGGCGCCGATGATCAGCGCGGGAGCCTGCTGAGGAACGCCGCGCCGTCGATCTGCTTGATCCGTGTCTCGCGGGACAGGTCGGGTTTGCCCCCGACGTACAGCCACCCCAACAGCCGCTCGTTCTTGCGAAGCCCGTGCACCTTGGCGACGGCTTTGCTGCGGGTGTAGTGGCCCGTGCGCCAGATCACGCCCCATCCCGCCTCGTCGAGAGCGAGGCTCAGCATGTGCGCGACGCCGGACGCGACCGCCTCCTGCTCCCAATCCGGCACTTTGTCCTTCTGGATGCGCGCGACGACCGCGATCAGCAGCGGGGCGCGCAGCGGCTTGGTCGATGCGCCGTCCTTCTTCTCCGCCTTGTGTATCGCGCGTCCGAGACGCTCACGGTCTTCGCCGCGCAGCTCGATCAGCCGCCACGGTCGCAGCGACGAGTGGTCGGCCACCCGTCCCGCGGCCGCGACCATGTCGACGAGTTCGTCACGGGTCGGCGCCTCGTCGGTCACTTTGGACCACGATCGGCGCACGCGCATCGCGTCGCGTGCGCCGGTTGTCATTCGCCGGTCTCCGGGGTGAACTCGAGCGCGATCGAGTTCATGCAATACCGGTCGCCGGTGGGCGTGCCGAAGCCGTCGGGGAACACATGACCGAGGTGGGAGCCGCAGGAGGCGCAGCGCACCTCGGTGCGCACCATCCCGTGGCTGTTGTCCTCGATCAGTTCCACGGCTTCGGGGCGGACCGACTCGTAGAAGCTCGGCCAGCCGCAGTGCGAATCGAACTTCGTCCCGCTCTGGAACAGCTCGGCACCGCAGGCGGCGCAGGCGTACAGGCCTGCTCGCGACTCGTCGAGCAGCTCGCCCGTCCAGGCGCGCTCGGTCGCGGCCTCACGCAAGACCGCGTACTTGTCTGCTCCGAGCTCCTCGCGCCACTGCTCCTCGGACTTGTTCACTGCGTAGCTCATTGGTCCTCCTTCTGTCCCATTCAACCCGACCTGCGGGGGCACTGTTCCCGTGTGACCGAGAATGAGCGGATGAGCGAACTCGAGGCCGTCATCGCGCGTTACCGGCGCTTCGCCGAGGAAGAGGCGCCGGGCCGCAGCAGGCTCTACGAGAGCTGGGCGCACGCGGTGCAGACCACCCCGGAACTCGCCGCCGTCCTGGCGCGGATCCCGGCGACCCATCGGCAGCCACCCCTGGTGTTCGCCGTCAGCAGGCTTCTGGGAGCGCCGGAGACGGACGGCACGGAGTGGGGAGCATGGGTGCTCGCCCACGCCGACGCCCTCGTGGCGGAGTCCGCGGCCCGCTCGGTGCAGACGAACGAGCCCGGGCGCTGCGCCGCCCTGCTTCCCGCGCTGTCCCGGATCCAGGGTCCCGTCGCACTCCTGGAGGTCGGCGCCAGCGCAGGCCTGTGTCTGTACCCGGATCGCTACTCCTATCGCTACGTCTCGGAATCGGGCCGGGCGCGACGGCTGGATCCGATCGCCGGTCCCGCACCCGTGGTGCTCTCGTGCGACTGGAGCGGTCAGGAGGCGGAGCTGCGCATCCCGACGGTCGTGTGGCGGGCGGGCATCGACCTGCATCCGCTCGACGTCCGCTCTGCCGAGGATCGCCGCTGGCTCACGGGGCTCGTGTGGCCGGGGGAGAGCGGACGTCGGGAGCGCATCGATGCGGCACTCGACGTCGCGGCCGAAGAGCCTCCGATCCTGCACGCGGCGGATGCGGCGGCTCCCGGCGTCATCGCCGAGCTCGCGCGGGCCGCCCCGCCCGACGCGACGCTCGTGGTCACGACGCCGGGAGTCCTCGCCCACGTGCCCTGGGACGGGCGGCGTCGCATCATCGACGCGGCGCGGGCATCGGGGCGCTGGATCACGATCGACGCGCCGGGGCTGCACGACGGCTGGAGCGGGCCTATCGATTCGGTCGACTGGCCGAAGGATCGCTTCGCTCTGGCGCTGGACGGTGAGGTGCTCGCCGCGGTCGACCCGTTGGGGGCGGCCGTGGAGTGGCGTCCGGATGCGGCGGGACCGCTCGGTTAGCGTTGTCCCGTGCCCGTGCGCGACTCCGCATCCGACGCTCTGAGCGAGCGCGACTCCCAGCTGCTCGCCTTCGAGGCGCGCTGGCTCGGGCACACCGGCGCCAAGGAGGAGGCGATCCGCGTCGAGCTTCAGCTCGCCCCCGCGCGGTACTACCAACTGCTGGGAAGGCTGATCGATACGCAGGCCGCTCTGGCCCACGATCCGCTCCTCGTCGGCCGCCTGCGCCGCATCCGCGATGAGCGTCGGCGTGAGCGCTCGACAGCCCGCCGCGGCGCCTGAGCCTCGCTCCGCGGGCGGAGCGAGGGGCTCCGGTAGCATCGTGGGGTGTCCCGAAACCCGCATCCCCGCGACCGCTTCGACGACCTGCCGAACACCTCGGGGCGTGTCGGAGCCCACCGCGCCGAGAATCCGCGCATGCGGGCGGGAGTCGTCACCCTCTGGGCGATCGTCGTCACGATCGTCCTCATCGCTGCGGGGATCTTCGGGAGTCTGGTGCTTTCCGGGCGGATCGTGCTGGTGCCCTCGCTGACTCCGACGCCGACTCCGACTCCCGAAGTGACGCCCGTCGTCGACATGTCCTTCTCCGTGCTGGTGCTCAACGCGACGCCGGAGACGGGACTGGCGACCACCCTGAAGGACGAGCTCATCGCCAAGGGGTGGGGTGCCGACCTCGTCAACGCGAGCAGCGCCAGCGCCACCGACTTCCCGCAGACGACGGTCTACTACGCCTTCCCGGGGGACGAGGCAGCGGCCAAGGGTCTCGCCGAGCTCATCGGCGGGGCGGACGTCGCCGAGAGCAACCAGTACCAGCCGACCGACGACGCCGGCACGGCCGATGTGGACGAGTCGCAGGCGAAACAGCTCACGATCGTGATCGGACTGGACCGCACCGCTGCGGGGGCGCCGAGCCCCACTCCGACCCCCTGAGGCTCCTCCTCGACGGCCGCGTGTTTCCGCGGCGTAAACAGTTCGCTGCTGCTGTGTCAACTGTGCCGGATCCGTCGCTTCGACGCTGTTCGGGCTGCATACGATGACTGCGTTCTACAGCATCAGGAGACTCGTATGGCCCAGGGCACCGTCAAATGGTTCAACGCCGAGAAGGGGTATGGATTCATCACCTCCGGCGACGGTGAGGACGTCTTCGTCCACTACTCGAACATCGACATGACCGGATTCCGCGTCCTCGAAGAAGGGCAGGCCGTGGAGTTCACGGTCGGCAGCGGACAGAAGGGTCCGCAGGCCGAGTCGGTTCGCATCGTCGCCTGAGACCCCTACTCGCGAGACCCCCGAGCGCCCGTCGGTGCTCGGGGGTCTCGTCGTGTGCGCCGCGCTCGCTCACGGCACTCGCGGCGGCTTGCACTCCCCGGGGGCGAGTGCCAGAATGGATTAGCACTCGATATCACTGAGTGCTAAAGACACAAGCCAACGTCCGGGAGGGACGAGACACACATGGCAAAGATCATCGCTTTCGATGAGGAGGCCCGTCGTGGCCTCGAGCGCGGCCTGAACACCCTGGCCGACGCCGTCAAGGTGACCCTGGGTCCCCGTGGCCGCAACGTCGTCCTCGAGAAGAAGTGGGGCGCACCCACGATCACGAACGACGGTGTCTCCATCGCCAAGGAGATCGAGCTCGACGACCCGTACGAGAAGATCGGCGCGGAGCTCGTCAAGGAGGTCGCGAAGAAGACCGATGACGTCGCCGGTGACGGAACCACGACGGCCACGGTTCTCGCTCAGGCGCTCGTGCGCGAAGGTCTGCGCAACGTCGCAGCCGGCGCCGACCCCATCTCGCTCAAGAAGGGCATCGAGAAGGCCGTCGCCGCGGTGACCGAGGCGCTGCTGGCCGACGCCAAGGAGATCGAGTCCAAGGAGCAGATCGCCGCCACCGCGTCGATCTCCGCCGCTGACCCCGCGATCGGCGAGCTCATCGCCGAGGCGATCGACAAGGTCGGCAAGGAGGGTGTGGTCACCGTCGAGGAGTCCAACACCTTCGGCACCGAGCTCGAGCTCACCGAGGGCATGCGCTTCGACAAGGGCTACCTGAACCCCTACTTCGTGACCGACCCGGAGCGCCAGGAAGCGGTCTTCGAAGACCCCTACATCCTGATCGCCAACCAGAAGATCTCGAACATCAAGGACCTCCTGCCGATCGTCGACAAGGTGATCCAGGACGGCAAGGAGCTCCTCATCATCGCCGAGGACGTCGAGGGCGAAGCTCTCGCGACCCTGGTGCTGAACAAGATCCGCGGCATCTTCAAGTCGGCCGCCGTCAAGGCTCCCGGCTTCGGCGACCGCCGCAAGGCTCAGCTGCAGGACATCGCGATCCTCACGGGCGGCCAGGTCATCACCGAGGAGGTCGGCCTCAAGCTCGAGAACGCCACCCTCGACCTGCTCGGCCGTGCCCGCAAGGTCATCATCACCAAGGATGAGACCACGATCGTCGAAGGTGCCGGTGACTCCGCTCAGATCGAGGGTCGCGTGACCCAGATCCGTCGCGAGATCGACAACACGGACAGCGACTACGACCGCGAGAAGCTCCAGGAGCGCCTCGCCAAGCTCGCGGGTGGCGTCGCCGTCATCAAGGCGGGCGCGGCCACCGAGGTGGAGCTCAAGGAGCGCAAGCACCGCATCGAGGACGCCGTCCGCAACGCGAAGGCTGCCGTTGAGGAGGGTGTCGTCGCCGGTGGTGGCGTCGCGCTCATCCAGGCCGGCAAGACCGCGTTCCAGGGGCTGACGCTGACGGGCGACGAGGCGACCGGCGCGAACATCGTTCGTGTCGCGATCGAGGCTCCGCTCAAGCAGATCGCCCTCAACGCCGGTCTCGAGCCCGGTGTCGTCGCCAACAAGGTGGCTGACCTGCCCGTCGGTCACGGCCTGAACGCCGCGACCGGTGAGTACGGCGACCTCTTCGCGCAGGGCATCATCGACCCCGCCAAGGTCACCCGTTCGGCGCTGCAGAACGCCGCGTCGATCGCCGGTCTGTTCCTGACCACCGAGGCCGTCGTCGCCGACAAGCCGGAGAAGGCTGCCGCCGCTCCTGCTGACCCGTCGGGCGGCATGGACTTCTGAGTCCAGACCTCACGAACGGATGCCCCGGCCCCGCAAGGGACCGGGGCATCCGCCGTTTCCGGTGGGGGACCGGAGATCTCAGCGGAACAGTGTCATGTTCGCCTGCTCCGCTTCGGTGTAGTGCTGTGCGGCCACGCCGAGCGCCACGTGGATGCTCGCGAGGGCGTCCTCCACGGTGCGCTGGGCGGCCCGCCACTGTTCGATCGTGCCCTGGAACATGCCGGATGCGGCCCCGGTCCACGAGCTCTGGAGCGCGCCCAGCTGCGCGAGCAGCGCGGTGGACTCTCCCTGCAGCCGGTCGATGGTTCCACGGATCGCGATGGTCGCTGCCGCCACTTGGTCGCTGTCTACGGCGAAGGTCGCCATGGGGAGCCCCTCTCTGTCGGAGACTCCGACGCTAGACGCGGCGCGCGAGGCCCGGGGGGACGTCCGTGACGGCTGGGGGCCACGCGCCGGCTTTCGCCGACTGGGGAGATCAGGACAGCGGAAGATCCGGCAGACGCTCCAACGGCTGGGTGTCGATGAGCAGGTGTGCGGAGGCGTCCTGGTCGACGGCGAGGGGGAGCGAGACCCGGAAGGTCGCCCCGCCGCCCTCGGTGTCTCGCACCTCGACGGCTCCCTGCAGCGACTCCACGATGGAGGCGACGATCGACAGACCGAGCCCCGATCCGCCCGTCTCCCGGGCGCGCGAGGTGTCGGCGCGCCAGAACCGCTGGAAGATCTGCGTGCGGATCTGCTCCGGAATACCTTCGCCGTGATCGATCACGTCGATCCAACCCATGCGGTTCTCGAGGTCCGTGCCCACGCGCAGCTCGATGGGGGAGTCCGGCGCGGAGAAGCGCTGCGCGTTGCCCAGCAGGTTCGCGACGACCTGACGGATGCGGTTCTCCTCGCCCATGACGACCGGCGGCATCATCGGCGTGCGCGGATGGAAGGCCACGGGCAGCGGCTGCACCTCTCCGGTGTCGCCGCCGTCGCGCGAGCGTCGTCGCAGGCGCGCAGCCAGGGTGATCGCGGCCGTGGGAACAGCGCCGCGCCGCCGTGGCGGCACATCTGCGGGTGCCTGCGGTGAGGCCGAGACCGGGGGTGTGCGCAGGGGCTCGGGAGCGGCGGAGGTCGTATCGATCACGCTCACGCGGCGCTGCGGTGCAGAGGCGCCGACATCCAGTGCCGCGTCGCGGGCGATCGGGCGCAGGTCGACGGGTGCGAGCACGAGATCGCGTTTCTCGTCGAGGCGTGCGAGCGCCAGAAGATCCTCGACCATGGCGGTCATGCGCATGGCCTCCTTCTCGATGCGCTCCATCGCCTGCGCGGTGGCTTCCGCATCCGGGATCGCGCCCATCCGGTAGAGCTCCGCGTAACCGCGCACGGTCACGAGAGGCGTACGCAGCTCGTGGCTCGCATCACCGATGAACCGGCGCATCTGGCGCACGGTGGCGTCGCGCTGCGAGATCGCCGCGTCGACGCGCCCGAGCATCGTGTTGATGGCGCGCTTGAGTCGGCCGACCTCGGTGGTGTCGGGCTCGATGTCGGTCATGCGTTGGCTGAAGTCGCCGCCGGCGATCGCATCGGCCGTACGCTCCACCTGCCCGAGGCTGCGGAAGGTGAGGGTCACGACCCACCGTATGAGGAAGGCGCTCGCGATCACGATGACCAGCGCCAGGATCGCGTAGATGCCGAGATAGGTCGCGACGATCCGCTCCGTCGGCCCGGTCGGCACAGCCACCAGCTGCACGACGGTCGCGTTCGTCCCCTCCACCGGGGTCACGATCACCGTTGCACGGAAGTGCGAGTTGTTGCTGCCGTCGAGCGTCGTGACGGTGTCCTGGTCGATGTAGGCGCGGTCGCATGGGTAGGTGTCGGGAAGCACCGGCGTCGTCGACGCATCCTGGCCTCCCGCGACCGCCAGCCGAGCGCCCTCCGCCGTGCAGGCGTACAGGGCCACCGTGTACGCGGTGCCGCCGGCCTCTTCCCTGGGCGCGAACTCGAGGGTGCCGTCGGCGTCGATCGTGGCTTCCACCAGCGCGCTCGCGATCGCCGACTGGGCCACCTGCTTGAGGTTCTGGTCGAGGTTCGTCAGCAGTGTGGTGCGCAGGAACACCATGGTGCCCAGCCCCGCCGCGAGCAGACCGACGACGAGCACCGCCACTGTCACTCCGGTCACCTTCGCGCGCAGGCTGATCCCGCGCCACCAGCGTGTGACGCTGTCGCTCTCGGTGCCCAGGGCGCGCTCCGGTGTCAGGACTTGGTCTTCAGCATGTAGCCGAAGCCGCGCTTGGTCTGGATGAGGGGCTCAGAGGAGTGCGGGTCGATCTTGCGACGCAGGTACGAGATGTAGCTCTCGACGATGCCGGCGTCGCCGTTGAAGTCGTACTCCCAGACGTGATCGAGGATCTGCGCCTTGGACAGAACCCGGTTCGGGTTGAGCATGAGGTAGCGCAGCAGCTTGAACTCCGTCGGGCTCAGCTCGATCTGCGCGTCGCCCACGTACACGTCATGCGTGTCCTGGTCCATGGTGAGCTCACCGGCGCGGATCACGGACTCCTCGTCCGCCTGCATCGTGCGGCGCAGGATCGCCTGGATGCGGGCGACGATCTCATCGAGCGAGAACGGCTTGGTGACGTAGTCGTCGCCCCCGGCGTTCAGCCCGGTGATCTTGTCCTCCGTATCGTCCTTCGCGGTGAGGAACAGGATGGGAGCGGTGTATCCGGCCTCACGGAGGCGCTTGGTCACGCTGAAGCCGTTCATGTCGGGCAGCATGACATCGAGCACGATGAGATCCGGCTCCTCCTCGAGGACGGCCGAGATCGTCTGTGCCCCGTTGGAGACGGCGCGAACCTGGAAACCGGCGAACTTGAGACTCGTGATGAGCAGGTCGCGGATGTTCGGTTCGTCGTCGACGACGAGGATGCGCGGTGCGGTCATAGGCCCATTATGGTGACCGATTCGGTGGGATGGCTGGATGCGGGCGTTCCGGCGGGTCAGCGCGTTGCGGCCAGCAGGTCGTCCGCATCCAGGATCGTGTAGCTGTAGCCCTGTTCGGCGAGGAAGCGCTGACGGTTCTGCGCGAAGTCCTGGTCGACCGTGTCGCGGGCGATGAGCGTGTAGAAGCTGGCCGTATGGCCGTTGCTCTTCGGCCGCAGCAGGCGCCCGAGGCGCTGCGCCTCCTCCTGACGGGAACCGAACGATCCGGACACCTGGATCGCGACGGACGCATCCGGCAGGTCGACAGAGAAGTTGGCGACCTTCGAGACCACGAGCAGCGGCACCGTGCCCTCGCGGAAGGCCTGGTAGAGCTGTTCGCGCTCGTCGACCGGCGTCGCGCCGGTGATCTTGGGGGCGCCGAGGGCCTCGGCGATGATGTCGATCTGGTCGAGATACTGACCGATCACGAGGATCTGCTCGTCGCTGTGCCGTGCGGCGAGCGCGCGGACGACATCGATCTTCGCCGGTGCCGTGGCGGCCAGGCGATAACGGTCCTCGTCGACGGCTGCGGCGTACTCGAGCCGCTCGTCGGCGGGCAGGTCGACGCGCACCTCGAAGCAGGCGGCGGGTGAGATGAAGCCCTGAGCCTCGATCTCCTTCCAGGGCGCGTCGAAGCGCTTGGGGCCGATGAGGCTGAAGACGTCGCCCTCGCGTCCGTCCTCTCGAACGAGCGTCGCCGTGAGACCGAGGCGCCGACGCGCCTGCAGATCGGCGGTCAGCTTGAACACGGGTGCCGGCAGCAGATGCACCTCGTCGTAGACCACGAGGCCCCAATCCAGCGCATCGAGCAGGGCGAGGTGGGCGTATTCGCCCTTCCGCTTGGCGGTGAGGATCTGATACGTCGCGATCGTGACGGGCTTGATCTCTTTGACCTGGCCCGAGTACTCGCCGATCTCCTCCGGGGTGAGCGTCGTGCGCTTGAGCAGCTCGTCGCGCCATTGGCGCGCGCTGACCGCGTTGGTCACGAGGATGAGCGTCGTGGTCTTGGTATCGGCCATCGCGGCGGCTCCCACGAGGGTCTTGCCCGCGCCGCACGGCAGCACGACGACGCCGGAGCCGCCTTCCGTGAAGATGTCCACGGCCTGGCGCTGGTAGGGGCGCAGCGACCAATCCGTCTCTTCGAGGTCGATCGGATGCGGGGTGCCGGGGGTGTATCCCGCGAGGTCTTCGGCCGGCCAGCCGATCTTCAGCAGTTCCTGCTTGATCTGGCCTCGCGCCCAGGCATCGATCACGTGGACACCGGGCGAGGGGTGCGCGATGAGCAGGGGCTGGATGCGCTTGTTGCGGGAGACCTCGGCGAGCACGGCCGCATCCGTGGAGCGCAGCAGAAGCGCGTCGTCGTCGTCGCCGTAGGGACCGCGCTCGATCACGAGGCGTCCGTAGCGGCCGACGGTCTCGCGGATGTCGGTGGCGACCGACGGCGGCACGGGGAAGCGCGACCAGCGGTCGAGGGTGTCGAGCATGTCCTGCGCGTCGTGGCCGGCGGCGCGGGCGTTCCACAGTCCGAGACGCGTGATGCGGTAGGTGTGGATGTGCTCCGGAGCGCGCTCGAGTTCGGCGAAGACGGCAAGCTCGTGCCGTGCGTTCTCGGACTCGGGGTGCGCGACTTCGAGCAGAACCGTGCGATCGCTCTGGACGATCAGGGGGCCGTCGGACATAACCGTCGAGTTTACCGGCGCAGCGGTGGATGCGGGTCGGCTCGCCGTCAGCGCGGACTCACCGAGACGATGCTCGTCATCGGCAGGGTGCGCTCGACGTCGGCCGCGCGGTCGAGTCCGCGAAGGCGGCCACCGCCGAGACCCGTCGCCTCGAGCGCGAAGACCCGTGTCGACCCGTCGGGCAGGCTCACCGTGACGTCGATCGCCGCGCGGGCGCGCACGGCTTGTTCGAGTTCGCGCTCCAGCCATGCGGCGTCCGCATCCCCGGACTGCGCACCGCGCAGCGCCGCGATGAGCGCCCCGTACTGTTCGCTCGGGGCAGGCTCGGTCGCGGGCCGCCGCGTCGCCCGTCGCACGACCCGCTCGAGCTGATCGTTCTCGTCGACGGCGACCACGGGGTAGCGCGCGTCCACGAGCGACCAGTAGACCGCGTCCCGCCCGGCGCGCGAGACGAGGGTGCCCTCGTGCTCGACGAGACCGACGGGTCGCAGCGATTGGTCGACGGCGATGGTGGCGAGCAGCTGCGGGGTCGCGCTGCGCACCACCGTGCGGCCGGTTGCCGCATCCGTGCCGACGCGGATCGCGCCGTGGCGCGCGGCAGTCGCGTCGATGAGATAGGCCAGCGGCTGGGGAATACCGGTGAGGGAGATCTCGCTCAGGAAGGCGTGCACGGACTCGGCGCTCTCGCCGCCGCTCATCGCGGCCGTCAACGACTCGGCGGTGAAGCGATAGGTCGACGCCTGCGCTCTGGTCTCGCGTGTCGCCATCCGGCGGAGTCGCTGCTCGAGCCGCGGCGCGAGCGGGCCGGGGGAGATCGCCGAGAGGTCGGCCTGCAGATAGATCTTGTCGACTTCCGGCGGCAACGCCGCCGTCAGCGTGCGGGTGTCGACGTCGCCGGTGCTCGACAGTTGCGCGGCCCAGGGCAGCAGGCCGTCGTCGGCGAGGACGCCCCACAGCACCCCCCGGCGCACCAGGGCCGCAGCCTGACCCGGCCATTCGGGATCGAGGCGGTAGACGCCCGCCCACACCGGGGGCGGGAGGAAACCGCCCTCGGGCGTGCGCAGGGCTTCGGGAAGAGCGCGCACGTACGCCGTCGCGACCTCGCCCCATCGATCGCTCGTGCCCGCGTCGAGCCACTCGGGCGCCGCATCCGTCGCCTGCCAGCTGCGATCCTCGTCGCTGAGCAGACCGGCGTCGGCGCCGAGGAGGATCAGATCCTCCAGCTGCTCCGTCGACGCGACCGCGCCGTCGTCGACGAGTCGGCGGCGTTCGGTCGCGCTGACCGCGCCGGCGCCCGTGCGCGACAGGGGAGCGGACGCGGCGGCGAGCAGGATGTCGGCGAGTGAGGCGACCTGCTCGAAGGCGCGCTCCGCCGCTGCCGCGACGCTCTGCGGATCTGCGGGGGCGAGGGGGATCGCCTCGGGGGATGCGAACGCCTCGGACCCGGCGCGTTCGGCCAGGCGCGACCGCACCGCCTGGAACGGGATGCCGTCGGCATCGAGCAGGGCACGGGATGCGAGCGCCGCACGCAGGGGCGGAGCGACCGGCTCCGTCTGCGCCGAGGCCAGGGCCGCGAGTTCGGGTGCCGCCAGCCGGGTCAGGGCGCGATCGACGCTGACGTCGCTGAGAAGAGTCGCCGCGACATCGAAGAAGTCTTGCGCAGGAGTCGACGGCGCGAGCCTGCGGGCGGCGAAGAGCTGGGCCAGCTCCTCATCACCGGACGCGGCAAGCAGCGACGCCAGCGCGCGTTCGTCCGAGGGGCCCGCCACCGTCACCCGGCTCGGTTCGCCCGAGCCCTTCTGATGAAGGCGCGGATGATGACGGTGAGCATGAGCACGAACGCCAGCGGGGGCGCGATGTAGACGATGGTGCTCACGGCCGGCCAGATGCCCGTGCCGTAGTCCTCGTGGGTGAGACCCATCGCCGTGCTGATCATGATGGACAGGAACGACAGCACCGAGAGCGCGAGCAGCCCCAGCGCCATGAACGCGAGGATGCGGTCGAGGCGGCTGACCGGGAGGTCGCTGTCGGGCGTGGGCTTGCTCATCCGCATCAGCCTATCGTCTCGGCGGGGGTGTCGTAGGCTGGAACCAGGGGATCTTCCGATCCGCGTTCCGTCGCGCCCGCGAACATTTTCGGGTGCAGAGCAGCAGCGAGGTGTCCATGCCCACCGGCAAGGTCAGGTTCTACGACGAGGAGAAGGGGTTCGGCTTCATCTCCTCGGATGACGGTCAGGACGTCTTTCTTCACGCCACGGCTCTTCCGCAGGGCACGACCTCGGTCAAGCCCGGCACACGGCTGGAGTTCGGTGTGGCCGACGGCAAGCGCGGACTGCAGGCGCTGTCGGTGAGGGTGCTCGATGCCCCCGTCAGCCTCGCGAAGCGTGCGCGCAAGCCCGCCGACGACATGGCGATCATCCTCGAAGACCTCGTGAAGCTGCTCGACGGGATCGGCGGCGACCTGCGCCGCGGGCGCTACCCCTCGTCGTCGCATTCGAAGAAGATCGCCGCCGTGCTGCGCAAGGTAGCCGATGACCTCGACGCCTGAGTCCGGCGCGGAGCCGGTCTCGGATGAGGCCGTCGAGGCGGAGCTCGTCGCGCAGGCCGATGAGACCGTCGTGACGGAGGTGGCGGCGGAGGAAGCCGCCGTCGCCGACGCGACCGAGCCCGAGGCCGAGCCTCGTGAGCCCGAGGTCGAGCCTCGTGAGCCCGATGCCGAGCTTCTCGCCGCCCACGAGCTGGCGCTGTCCGCGCTCCACGAGATCACCAAACCGCAGACCGTGGGGCCGGCGGCCGGATACGCGCTCGAGGCCGACGGCGTCGTCTCGCTCCGCTTCGAGAACCGCCTGGCCGGATACCCGGGCTGGTACTGGACGGTCTCGTTGGCGCGCGTCGAGGGTGCCGAGCCCACGGTCCTCGAGGTCGAGCTGCTCCCCGGCGACGGCGCCCTGCTCGCGCCCGAGTGGGTGCCGTGGGCCACGCGACTGGCGGAGTACCACGCCCAGCAGGCCGCTGCGGCGGAAGCGGCAGCGGAGGCCGAGGGCGATGAGGACGACGCCGAGGACGACGAGTCCGATGAGGACGCGGACGACCTCGACGATGCCGACGACGAGTCGGAGGATGACGGCGAGTCGATCCTCCACGCGGGCGACGTCGACGGCGTCGACATCGACGAGCTCGACGACGACTACGACGAGTCCGACGACGATGAGTCCGACGAAGAGGACGAGTCCGAAGAGGACGACGACGAGGACGAGTCGGAGGATGACGAGTCTGACGAAGACTCCGACGAGGACTGAGTCCGCCACGGGCGACGCCCACTGAGCATCCGTTCGCCGGGTGAGCATCACATCGAATGCTCACCCGGCGAACGTGTACTCACCCGGTGGGAGGGCGAAGCCCCGCCCGGGTCAGAGGTGCTCGAGCGTGTAGTCGATGCTGCGCGTCAGCTGGCGCACGTCGTCGGGATCGATCGAGGTGAACGTCGCCACCCGCAGCTGGTTGCGGCCGAGCTTGCGGTACGGCTCCGTGTCGACGATGCCGTTCGCGCGCAGGCTCGCAGCGACGGCCGCCGCATCCACGCTCTCGTCGAAGTCGATCGTGACGACCACGGGGGAGCGGTCTGCGACGTCGGCGACGAAAGGCGTCGCGACGCTCGACGCCTCGGCCCAGTCGTAGAGCACCTGCGACGACTCCGCGGTGCGCGCCGCCGCCCAGCCCAGGCCGCCGTTGCCGTTGATCCAGCGCACCTGCTCGTCGAGCAGCACGAGCGTCGACAGTGCCGGCGTGTTGAGCGTCTGCTGCAGGCGGGAGTTGTCCAGAGCGTTCTTCAGGCTCAGGAACTCCGGGATGTAGCGACCGGACGCGGCGATGCGCTCGATGCGCTCGATCGCCGCGGGTGAGACCGCCGCGAAGAACAGGCCGCCGTCGGAGCCGAGGTTCTTCTGCGGGGCGAAGTAGTAGACATCGGTCTCGGCCACGTCGAAGTCGATGCCGCCCGCCGCGCTCGTCGCGTCGATCACCGTCAGGGCGCCGGCGTCCCCGGCGACGCGGGCGATGCGGGTGGCGACACCCGTCGAGGTCTCGTTGTGCGGCCAGGCGTACACGTCGACGCCCTCCACGACCTCGGAGGAGGCGCTCGTGCCGGGCTCGGCCTTGCGGACGTCGGGCGCCTGCAGCCACGGTGCGGCCGCGGCGGCGGCGAACTTGCCGCCGAACTCGCCGAACACCAGGTTCTGCGCGCGGTTCTCGATGAGGCCGAAGGCAGCCGCATCCCAGAAGGCGGTCGATCCGCCGTTGCCGACGACGATCTCGTATCCCTCGGGCAGGCGCAGCAGTGCCGCGAGGCCCTCCCGCACGCTCGCGACGAGGTTCTTCACCGGAGCCTGGCGGTGCGAGGTGCCCAGCAGCGACGAACCGCGCTCGGCCAGAGCAGCGACCTGCTCCGGGCGGATCTTGGAGGGGCCGCATCCGAAGCGGCCGTCGGCGGGCAGGATCTCGCGGGGGAGCACGACGTGGGACATGGCTCGATTCTAGGGCCGTGCTCGCCGTCGACCGCCGTGACCATCGTCACGTTGGATAGGCTCTCCTCGGGCCCCTATGACTTCGAGGACACGTTTATGACCGACCTGATCGACACGACAGAGATGTACCTGCGCACCATCCTCGAGCTCGAGGAGGAGAACATCGTTCCGCTGCGTGCACGCATCAGCGAACGACTCGGTCACTCCGGCCCGACCGTCTCGCAGACCGTCGGCCGGATGGAGCGTGACGGCCTTGTCGTCGTCTCGGACGATCGCTCGCTGGAGCTGACGGGCGCCGGTCGGCAGAAGGCCGTCGACGTCATGCGCAAGCACCGCCTCGCGGAGCGTCTGCTCAGCGACGTGATCGGGCTCGATTGGGCCTACGTCCACGAAGAGGCCTGCCGCTGGGAGCACGTCATGAGCGAGCAGGTCGAGCGTCGGCTCGTCGAGCTGCTCGGACACCCCACCGAGTCGCCCTACGGGAACCCCATCCCGGGTCTGGACCAGCTGGGCGATCTGCCCAGCTCCACGTTCGAGGAGGGCGTCGTCGGCCTCGTTCGCAAGCTCGACGCCGAGGGCGGTCCGATCGCCGGCACCGTGCGTCGCCTCGCAGAGCCCGCCCAGGTCGACCCCGAGCTCCTGCAGCAGCTGCGCGCCGCCGGTGTGGTCCCCGGTGCCGCCGGATCGTTCCAGTACAACGAGGGCTACGTCCTCGTGCAGATGGACGGTTCGGACGAGGGACTGGAGCTTCCTGTCGAGGTCGCCGGCCACATCTTCCTCGTCGCCGACGCTCGCTGAGAGCTGTCCTCCACAGCTCGTCGGGGTATTGATCCGGCCCGCGCCGGCGTGACTTATTCGTTACCTTCGGGTAGCCTCGGACAGTCCGCAGGTGAGAAGCCCACCGATGGATCCCGCACGGATTGCCTCTCCGGCTCGTCGTCCGTGTGGTGCAACCCGCATATCGTGCCCCGACATCGAGTGCCGACGAGCCAGCGCTATGAGCGCGGAGGCGCCGGAGGATGATTTGGCTGAACAGAACGACGATTCGTCGGTAGGCGCGCCCGAGGCCGCCGCGAGTCCCGTGACCAGTCGCCGCAGCATGCGCGAACTGGCTCGCACCGCCCAGGGTCAGGTGACCCGCACCAAGACCGCTGTCGTACGCGCCGCACGTCCGGCCCGCAGCGGCCGCAGCTTCCGCAAGCCCCTGCGCAGCGTCGTGATCCTCAGCATGGTCGGCGGTCTCGTCGCGACCGTCGCCCTTCCCGCCTACGCCGCCTTCAACGGCGGTACGGATGCGGCCACCATCGAGCAGGTCGCGGCAGAGAACCCGCAGTCGCTCGTCGTCGCCTCCACGGTCACCTCGGCAGGCCTCGACCGCGGCAGCTACGCGGCGACCACGCCCGAAGAGGTCGAGAAGAAGAAGGCCGCCGAAGCCGCCGCCGCGCGCATCGCCGCCGCCGGTTCCGCCGCCTCGTTCTCCGCCGCCAACATCGACCTGAACATGGTCGCCCCCGGCAGTGGTGCCGTGCGCTGGCCGCTCGACATGTCGCAGATCCGCGTCGGCCGCGGATTCGGTGCCGACGGCTACCACCAGGGCGTCGACCTGCTCGGCGCGGCCGGTACCCCCGAGTTCGCCGCCGCGGCGGGAACCGTCCGCGTCGCAGGCTGGTATTACGGCTACGGCTACGCGGTCGTGCTCGACAGCGTGATCAACGGCCAGAGCGTCACGACGCTGTACGGCCACATGACCCAGACCCTGGTGAACCCGGGCGACTACGTCGAGGCCGGCCAGATCATCGGCCTGATGGGAAGCACCGGCTCCTCCACCGCCAACCACCTCCACTTCGAGGTGCGCATCGGCGGCGGACTGGTCGACCCGTACGCCTGGCTGCAGGCCAACGCGGGCTGACCCCGACACGATTCCGAGAGTTCATCAAGCACGCGTCCCGGGCGCGTCGCGGTGGGCTACCCTGAGGGCACGACGCTGAGAGAAGCGGAGGGCGCCGATGGGCAGTTCACCACGCATCCGAACCATGGATGCGCTCGGTCTGCTCGTCCTTCGGCATCACGTGACCGACACTCACGGGTTTCCCGTGTGTTCAAGGCGCTGTCCATGAGACAGCGCCTTTTTTCATGCCTCCGCACCCCCGATGCGTCCATCGAATCGAATATCCGCGAAGCCGTCCGGGCCATTCGAGAGGACAGGGAATGCGCACACTGGTGCTGAACGCCGGCTACGAGCCGCTGGCCGTCGTCTCCTTCAAACGAGCGCTCGTGCTCGTCATGAACGAGAAGGCGACCATCGTCGAACGCGTCGAGGACGTGCCCATCTGGGGTACGACGCAGATCTATGACCGGCCCGCGGTCATCATCCTCACCCGCTACGTGCGCATACCGAATGTGCGCAACGTGCCGGTCACCCGCCGGGGCGTGCTGCGCCGCGACGGGCACCGTTGCGCATACTGCGGGAAGGCCGCATCCACCATCGACCACGTGCTGCCGCGTTCGCGCGGCGGGCGCGACACCTGGCAGAACCTGGTGGCGTGCTGCCTGCGCTGCAACAACGTCAAGGGAGATCGCACGCCGCAGGAGATGTCGTGGACGCTGCGGCTCGTGCCGGACGTGCCGCACGGTTCGGGCTGGAGCGTGCGCGGAACCGAGCGGGCCGATCCGCGGTGGGAGCCGTACCTGGCGCTCGCCGCCTGAGCGCTCCTACCGCTCGAGTCGCTCGCTCCAATGCTGCAGGATGCGGGCGAGCTGGTCCGCATCCGGCGCATCCAACATCGCGACCAGGCGATGCTCGTTGACGATGTGGGCGGTGAAGGCGTCGTCGATCAGCGCGCGCCCGGCATCGGTCAGCGCGACCAGGCGGCGCCTGCCGTCGGCGTCGGATCCGGAACGTGTGACCAGGCCGCGCTCGACGAGGCGGTCGACGCGCTTGGTGAGTCCGCCCGAGGTGACCATCGTGTGCTCGGCCAGCTCGCCGGCCGGCCTGCTGTAGGGCGCGCCTGCTCGCCGGAGTGAGGCGAGCAGATCGAACTCCGCCTCGGTGAGCCCGAAGCGGGCGTAGACCGCGGTGAGCTCGCGGGTGAGGGCCATGCCCACGCGGTGGATGCGGCCGATGACGCCCTGGGGGGAGGGGTCGAGATCGGGACGCTCTCGTCGCCAGTCGTCCTGGATGCGGGTGACGCGATCCTCGATTCCGCTCATGCGACCACGATATCTTCCATGGAAGGTAGTATTTCCTTCCATGGAAGATAAATGGCGGCGATGGATCCTCGTCACCGCGATCGCGCCGATCGCGTGGGGCAGTACCTATGTCGTGACGCGGCACCTCCTGCCGCCCGATGTCCCGCTGTGGGGTGCTGTGATCCGATGCCTGCCCGCCGGGCTGCTCGTGCTGCTGTTCGCCCGCCGCCTTCCGCGCGGCTCGTGGTGGTGGCGGTCGCTGCTGCTGGGCGTCTTGAACGTCGGCGGCTTCAGCGTGCTGATCTACATCGTCGGACAGCGGCTTCCCTCGAGCCTGGCGGCCACCCTCATGTCCACGTCGGCGGCGTGCATCATGCTCTTCGCGTGGGCGCTGCTGGGGCAGCGTCCACGCGTCGCCGCGGCGCTGGGGGCCGCCGTCGGGATCGTGGGCGTCGTGCTCATGCTCGGTGTCGGCGCGGGGTCGGTGGATCCGTGGGGGATCGCCGCCTCGCTGGGGGCCATGGTCGCCTCCTCCTTCGGCTTCGTCCTCACGTCGCGCTGGGGGCAGGAGGTGCCGGCCCTCGCGATGACGTCATGGCAGCTCCTGGCGGGCTCCGTCGTTCTCGTGCCCGTCGCGCTGGTCGTCGAGGGGCCGCCCCCGCAGCTCACGCCCGAGGGCATCGTCGGGTTCGCCTACGTCATGCTCATCGGCACGGCGGTGGCCTACGCGGCCTGGTTCGCCGGCCTGCAGCGACTGCCCGCCGCCGCGGTCGGTCTCGTCGGGCTGCTGAATCCGGTCACGGGCGTCGTGCTGGGCGTCGTGATCGCCGGGGAGTCGTTCGGTCCCGCGCAGGTGGTCGGGCTCGCTCTCGTGCTCGGTGGCGTGGTGTGGGGCGTGCTGCCGCATCGTCGACGCGCGACGCGGCAGGAATCGGTCCCCGATCGGCAGCCGGGTGAGGCGCCGGAGCGGGTGGCTCGTGGTGGGATGAAGGCATGACGCGCGCGCTCGTGGTGATCGACATGCAGAAGGGGTTCGACGACCTGGAGTTCTGGGGGCCGACGGCGAATCCGCAGTGCGAGCAGAACGTCGCCGCGCTGTTGCAGTACGCCGAGGTCGAGGACATCCCGATCGTCGTGGTCCGTCACGACTCGCGCAGCGAGACATCCGTGCTGCATCCGTCCGCTGCGGGCAACGCGCTCGTCGACGTCGTCGACCACGCCCCGGCCGCACTGTTGATCACCAAGAGTGTGAACTCTGCGTTCTACGGCGACCCCGACCTGCACGCCTGGTTGCAGGAGCGGGGGATAGGGGAACTGCTGATCTGCGGTATCCAGACCAACATGTGCGTCGAGACGACGGCGCGCATGGCGGGCAACCTCGGCTACGACACCACGGTGGTGTGGGATGCGACCCGCACCTTCGATCTCGACGCCGAGATCAGCGGTGTGGGGCGTGTGACGCGAACCGCGGCGGAGATCATGGCCACCTCTGCTCTGGTCCTGCAGGAAGGCGGGTTCGCCCGCATCCGGACGACGGCCGAGATCGTCGAATCCGAGCGACGTGCGCAGGATCGATCGCTGACCTGATGTCGCAGGCGGCACATAGCGTGCCGCCTGTCCCGCCCCTCGTGCAGACCTCGCGGGTCGGCTCGCGAAGAGGATGTCCGAACTCGTTCGTATCTTCGAATCTGACATTGAAGAACTAGAACATCCGTTCTAGCCTGTCGGAGTGAAGGTGATCGTGCGAGAAGACGCCGTGGGTGAGGTCCATCGCCTCCGCGCGCAGCTCGAGCGCGTTCAAGGTCGGCGGATGGATGCGGCCGTGCGGCCGGTGCATCCGGCGCTGGCAGAGCTCCTCCCTGGCGGAGGGCTCCGTGCGGGCTCCGCGTACACGGTCGCCCCCTCGACATCGTTGCTGCTCTCGCTGCTTGCCCGCCCCTCGCGCGAGGGGGCGTGG
Source organism: Microbacterium sp. SORGH_AS_0862 (assembly GCF_030818795.1). Classification (NCBI taxonomy): domain Bacteria; kingdom Bacillati; phylum Actinomycetota; class Actinomycetes; order Micrococcales; family Microbacteriaceae; genus Microbacterium; species Microbacterium sp. SORGH_AS_0862. Next base: position 2,604,057 of record NZ_JAUTAY010000001.1, read on the forward strand.
TGTGCGGCCGTGGGGATGCCCGAGCTGGGCGCCGAAGCCGCAGCGGGGCTGGGGGTCGCGCTCGAGCGCCTCGTCCTCGTCCCCGAGCCCGGTCCTCGCTGGCTGGCCGTGGCCGCCACCCTCGCCGAGGTCATGCCGGTGGTCGCCGTGCGTCCGGCCGGCGCGGTATCGGATGCCGAAGCCTCCCGCTTCATGGCGCGACTGCGCGACCGCGGAGCGAGTCTTCTGGTGCAGGGGATCTGGCCGCAGGCGGAGGCCGCGCTGCAGATCGTCGACTCCCAGTGGGACGGACTCGGCGACGGCTACGGCTACCTGTCGTCGCGCACGGTGACGATCGCCGTGCAGTCGCGCCGCTCTCCCGTGCCCCGGCGGGCGCGTCTCATGCTTCCCGATCGCGACGGCGCCCTCACCGCCGTCGTTCCCGCCGCTCCCGTGCCCATGAGGGCGGTGGGCTAGATGCCCGTGCGCACTCTCGTCGTCTGGATCCCGGACTGGCCGGTGGTCGCCTTCGGACGCGAGAGCGGCGAGGATGCGGCGGCGGTCGCCGTCGTCGAGAAGAACGTCGTGGTCGCCTGCTCCGCAGCGGCCCGTGCCGAAGGGGTGCGCCGTGGCCAACGTCGTCGCGACGCGCAGGGTGCCTGTCCTCGTCTGCAGATCGTGGCGATGGATGCGGCACGAGACCATCGCGCCTTCGCGCCGCTCGTGGCGGCGATCGAACGTCTCGCGCCACACGTGCAGATCATCCGCTCGGGGCTCTGCGCGCTGAAGGCGCGGGGGCCCGCCCGCTATTACGGCGGTGAGGAGGAGGCGGCGAACGTCCTGCGTGCTGCGCTGCACGAGGCGGGCGTGAACGATGTCCGCATCGGCATCGCCGACGGCCCCTTCACCGCCGAGCAGGCAGCCCGCGCCGCGACGACCGCCGAGGCGCCGGTGCGGTGTGTGCCTCCGGGGCTCTCGGGACCGTTCCTCGCCCCCCTGCCCGCCACCCTGCTGCACGACGCCGGGGCAGAGACCTCACTCGCCTCGCTGCTGGCGCGACTGGGCATCCACACGCTGGGGGCGTTCGCCGAGCTGCCGACCGACGGCATCCGCGATCGCTTCGGCGAGCAGGGAGTGCGGCTTCAGGCGCTCGCCGCGGGAGCGGATTCCCGCACGGTGACCCCCCGAGACGTCCCGCCCGAGCTCGATCGCGAGATCGTCTTCGAGCCGCCGGTCGAACTCGCCGAGCAGGCGGCTTTCGGGATGCGGGTGGCGGCCGAGGAGTTCATCGCGCGTCTCGACGCGCTGCGGCTGGTGTGCACCGAGCTGCGCGTGGAGCTCGAGTCCGAGCGGGGAGAGCGCAGCGAACGGGTCTGGCTGCATCCGGGAACCTTCGACGCGGCGGCGGTCGTGGACCGGGTGCGCTGGCAGCTCGCCGAGCAGCAGGAGCTGCGCAGTCCCGTGGCGCGCGTGCGCATCTCGCCCGAGGCCGTCGACGATCAGGCTCACCACGTGCCGGGGCTGTTCGGCCGGGGAGAGCGCGAGAAGGTGCACCATGCGCTCTCGCGGGTGCAGGCGATGCTCGGACATCGGAGCGTTCTGACGCCGGTCATCGCCGGTGGACGCTGGCTCGACGAGCGCCAGGTGATGGTGCCCTGGGGTGACCGCGCGGTCGCCCCGCGCGACGCGTCGCTGCCGTGGCCGGGCTCGCTGCCGGCGCCGCTGCCGACCACGGTCTTCCCCATGCCCCGCCCGGCCGAGGTGCGCGATGCCGAGGGCGCCCGCATCCTCGTCGACGAGCGCGGGGCGCTGTCGGGGACGCCCGCCGACATCGCCGTCGGCGGAGTCCGGCGCGGGGTGCTCTCGTGGGCGGGGCCGTGGACCGTCATCGAACGCGAGTGGGATGCGGCCCGCCGCCGTGTGGCGCATCGGTTCCAGATCGTCGACGACGCTCAGGTCGCGTGGCTCCTCGTGCACGAGGGTGGCCGCTGGAGCGTCGAGGCGAGGTACGACTGATGGGCTGGCACAATCCTCCCGTCTCGTGGTCGGAACTCGAACGGGCCCTCAGCGACGCGCGTCGGCCGAGGCCGGTTCCCGCCGGGGCGGACGGCGGCGACAGCCCGGCGTGGTCGCACAAGCGCGGCCCCTATGTGCCGCCGGCGATCGAGCGCCCCGAGCAGGTCGTTCCTTACGCCGAGTTGCACGCGCACTCGTCGTACTCGTTCCTCGACGGGGCGTCCTCGCCCGAGGAGCTCGTCGAGCAGGCGGAGCGACTGGGGCTGCACGCGCTGGCCGTCACCGACCATGACGGCTTCTACGGCTCGGTGCGTTTCGCAGAGGCGGCGGAGTCCCGCAGGCTGCAGACGGTGTTCGGTGCCGAGCTGTCGCTCGATCTGCCCGCCCCGCAGAAGGGTCGCCCCGATCCGGTCGGGCGTCATCTGCTGGTGCTCGCCCGCGGGCAGGAGGGGTACCACCGTCTCGCCGGTGCCCTCACCCGCGCCCAGCTGCGGGGAGCGGAGAAGGGGCGTCCGGTGTACGACGTGGCCGAGCTCGCCGAGCAGTCCGGCGGTCCGCGCGATCCGCAGTGGGCCGTGTTCACCGGATGCCGCAAGGGCGCCGTGCGACAAGCGCTCGCGCTCGAGGGTCCCGCGGGGGCGGCGCGCGAACTCGATCTGCTCATCGACCTGTTCGGACGGGATGCGGTCCAGGTCGAGCTCATCGATCACGGCGACCCGCACGACACCCGGACCAATGACGTGCTCGCTGCCCTCGCCGTCGAGCGTCGGCTTCCTGTCGTCGCGACCGGCAACGTGCACTACGCGGTGCCCGAGCGACGACTCCTGGCGGCGGCGATCGCCGCCGTGCGGGCGAATCGCAGCATGGACGAGCTCGACGGCTGGCTGCCGGCCCACGGTGGCGCTTTCCTGCGCTCGGGCGCTGAGATGGCCGCCCGCTTCGCCCGATACCCCGGCGCGGTCGCACGCAGTGTCGCCCTCGCCGACGAGCTCTCGTTCCCGCTGCGGAAGGCTTCGCCCGCGCTGCCCAAGCTTCCCGTTCCCGAGGGGCACACACTCATGTCGTGGCTGCGGCAACTGGTGTGGGATGCGGTGCCGCGCAACTATCCGAACCTCACCGACGACCAGCGTCGGCGCATCGAACGCGAGCTCGAGGTCATCGAGATGAAGGACTTCCCCGGGTACTTCCTCATCGTCTACGGCATCGTGCAGGAGGCCCGGCGGCGCGGCATCCTCTGCCAGGGTCGCGGCTCGGCGGCGAACAGCGCCGTCTGCTATCTGCTCGACATCACGGCGGTCGATGCGATCGCCTACAACCTGCCCTTCGAGCGGTTCCTGTCGAGTCTGCGCGACGAGGAGCCCGATATCGACGTCGACTTCGACTCCGATCGGCGCGAGGAGATCATCCAGTGGGTCTACCAGAAGTACGGGCGGGAGCGCGCCGCGCAGGTGGCCAACGTCATCCAGTACCGCCCCAAGAACGCCGTGCGCGACATGGCGCGGGCACTCGGGTTCTCACCCGGTCAGCAGGACGCCTGGTCGAAGCAGGTCGAGCGCTGGGGCGCGTCGCTCGAGAGCGCGCCCGACCATGACATCCCGGATCAGGTCGTGGCCTATGCGACCGAGCTGCTCAAGGCGCCGCGCCACCTCGGCATCCACTCCGGCGGCATGGTTCTCACCGAGCGGCCGGTGGGCGAGGTCGTGCCGATCGAGCACGCCCGGATGCCGGGGCGCACCGTCATCCAGTGGGACAAGGACGACGCCGCCTGGATGGGTCTGGTGAAGTTCGACCTGCTCGGGCTCGGAATGCTCTCCGCTCTCCAGTACTGCTTCGATCTGATCCAGGCGGCGACAGGGGAGACGTGGGAGCTGCGTTCCCTGCCGAAGGAGGAGGCGGCGGTCTACGACATGCTGTGCCGTGCCGATTCCATCGGCGTGTTCCAGGTCGAGTCGCGTGCGCAGATGGGGCTGCTGCCGCGCCTGCAGCCCCGGGCGTTCTACGACCTCGTGATCGAGATCGCCCTCGTCCGGCCAGGTCCCATCCAGGGCGGGGCGGTACATCCGTTCGTGCGGCGCAAGCTCGGCCATGAAGAGGTGACCTACCCGCATCCCGACCTCATCCCGGTGCTCGAGCGCACCAAAGGGATCCCCGTCTTCCAGGAGCAGTTGATGCAGATGGCGATGGTGGTGGGCGACCTCTCCGGCGAAGACGCCGACCTCATGCGCCGGGCGATGGGCTCCAAACGCGGTCAGGAGCGCATCGACTCGCTGAAGGAGAAGCTCTACGCCGGCATGGAGCGCCATGGCCTCGTCGGCGAGGATGCGGATGCGATCTACCGCAAGATCCAGGCGTTCGCGAACTTCGGGTTCGCCGAGTCGCACTCGCTCTCGTTCGGCCTCCTGGTCTACGCGAGCTCGTGGATCAAATTGCACTACCCGGCGGCGTTCCTCGCGGGGCTGCTGCGGGCGCAACCCATGGGCTTCTACTCACCCGCGACGCTGACCGCGGACGCCCGGCGCCACGGCGTCGAGGTGCGTCGGCCCGATGTGCAGCTCTCGGCCGCCCAGGCGGGACTCGAGCCGCTCGGAGACAGCACCGAGCCGACGGGGATGGATGCGTGCCGTGGTCCTCAGCCACCCGTGGGGCTCTTCGACGCGGCGGCTCCCGACGAGTCCGCTGCGCATCGCCGCGACGGTGCGTTCGCGGTGCGGCTGGGGCTCGGAGCGGTGACCGGCATCGGTGAGAAGGTCGCCGCACGCATCGTCGCCGAGCGCGACGCGGAGGGGCCGTTCCGCGACATGCGCGATCTGGTGCGCCGGTGCGACCTCTCCGTGGCGCAGCTGGAGGCGCTGGCCACGGCCGGTGCCTTCGACTGTTTCGGGCTGACTCGCCGCGAGGCCATCTGGTCGGCCGGCACCGCTGCGCAGGACCGGGCGGAGTTCCTCCCCGACACCGTCATGGCGGTGCAGCCGCCCTTGTTCCCCGACCCGTCGAGCTACGAGACGCTCGCTGCCGATCTGTGGGCGACCGGCATTTCCACCGACGATCATCCGCTGACCCACTACCGTTCCGCACTGGATGCGCGAGGAGTGCTGACCTCGCGCGAGATGCGCGCCCACGATTCGGGGCGGCGTATCGAGGTCGCGGGCCTCGTGACCCATCGCCAACGGCCGGCGACCGCATCCGGCATCACCTTCCTCAACCTCGAAGACGAGCACGGGCTGGTGAATGTGATCTGCTCGACCGGGGTGTGGAACCGATACCGGCGCATCGTGCGCGACTCGCCGGCGCTGATCGTGCGCGGGATTCTGGAGCGTTCGGTGGAGGGGGTCACCAACCTCGTGGCGGATGCGTTCGAGGATCTCCGCGTGGGGATCTCGCACCGCTCGCGTGACTTCCAATGACACGGCAAAGGCCCCCGGGTGAACCCGGGGGCCTTTGGGCGGGGCTTCAGCCCCGGACACCGAGGGCGAAACGGACCGAACCGTCGTCGCCGACCTCGGCATCGAGCACCCTGTCGTCGAGGGCATCCGTCGCACCGGAGTCCACGAAGACGCGAGCACCCGACGTCTCCACCACCGCGTCCTGCGGTTCGGGGGCGGCAGCGAGCGCGAGCTCGAACCCGGTCTCGGTGCCGGTGTCGCGAATGCGCAGCCCGCCACCTTCCGCCGGGATCTGGGACGAGATCGTCTTGACCGCCGAAGCAGCGTTCTCCGTCAGAGTGAGCATGGTGCTCCCTTCCATCGATGTCTGCGGACCGGCCACGATTCCGAGAATCCAGAGAGGAATCAACCCCTGCACGCGGATCGGATCGAACTCACACGAGGTTCACCGGGAACTTTTCAGGACGTCAGCCGCTGGTCGGTGTTCGAGTAACTGATCGAATCGGCGGTCGCCCCGACGAGTCCGAGCGTGACCCGCAAGAGCGTCGGGGTGATTCCGTCGCGCGGCGGGGGAGTCTCGGCCCCGAGGGTGTACGACGTGCCGTCGGCACCGGTCGCGGTGAGGGAGTTCACGTAGACCGAGACATCGCCCGAGAGCGTCATGGTGTCTGCCGTGGTGACCAGGGCGGGACCTTCGGCATGGCCGACGGTCAGGGCGAAGCCGGTGATCGTGATGCTGTCCGCGCTGATCTTGAGGGCATGTGTCCGCGTGCCGTCGGCGAGCGGAACGGTCACGAGAGAAATGCCCTTGAGGCCGCCGATCGACAGGCCTTCCGAGCCGAGTTGTGCCGGCGGTTGAGTGAACACGGGGGCGCTCTCATCCGGTGCCGCCTCGGCGGGCACCTCCGGTTCGGCGGATGCCTGCGGTGCCGGTGTCGCGCTCGGGGCGGGGCTCTGCCCGCCGACGTCCGGGATTCCGGGCGCCTAGGCTCTGGCTATGGGGAGTGAGCGGCGCACCAGGCTGAGTCCGGAGCAGCGTCGCGCGCAGCTGGTCGCGCTCGGCGTCGCGTTCCTGGCGGACAGGCCGCTCGACGACCTGACCATCGAGGAGCTGTCGGAGCGGGCGGAGGTCTCGCGGGCGCTGATCTTCCACTACTTCGGGTCGAGGCAGGGCCTGCATCAGGCGGTGGTCGCGCGCGCGGGTGACGCACTGCTGGAGGCGACCCATCCGCGCGAGGAGCTGGCCGCAGTGGAGCGGTTGCGCGACACCCTCCGCCGCATCGCGCTGTTCGTGCGCGAGAACCGCGGCACCTTCTTCTCGCTCGTGCGCGGCGTCGCCAGCGGCGATCCCGAGGTGCGGGTGGTCGTGGACCGTGCTCGGGATGCCAACGCCCAGCGTCTGCGCGAGGTGTTCGCCGAGTTGGGAGTGCCCGCCAGCCCGCTGCTCGACGTCGCCCTGCGTTCCTGGGTCGCATTCGCCGAGGAAGTGCTGATCGAGCTGGCCGTCGATGACGGTGTCGACATCGACGACATCGTGGGCTTCCTCGAGCGCAGCGTGCAGGGTGTCGTGGCCGCCGTGACTCACTGACACACGTCGGGTGCCCGTTCGTCAATCGTCTTAGCCGGATCCGTCGCTCCGCTTTAGCGTGGTGCCATGGCCGGAAACGTCGCAGAACTCTTCGTCCGCACTCTTCGTCACGCCGGGATCACCCGCATCTGGGGGTTGCCCGGCGACTCGTTGAACGCCTTCACGGATGCTCTCCGCAAGGACGGCGGCATCGAATGGCTGCACGCGCGGCACGAGGAGTCCGCGGCGTTCGCGGCAGGGGCCGAGGCGGAGATCACGGGGGAGCTCGCCGTCGTCGCAGGCAGCTGCGGTCCCGGCAACCTGCACTTCATCAACGGTCTCTTCGATGCGCACCGCTCGCGCGTGCCGCTGTTGGCGATCGCCTCCCACATCCCGTCCGCCGAGATCGGCAGCGGCTACTTCCAAGAGACGCACCCGCAGGAGCTCTTCCGCGAGTGCAGCCACTACGCCGAGCTTGTCTCGGACCCGGCTCAGCTGCCGTGGGTTCTCGAGACGGCGATGCGCACCGCAGTGGAGAAGCGCGGAGTGGCCGTCGTCGTCGTTCCGGGTGACGTCTTCTTCGCGGATGCTCCCCACCGGCGCCCGTCCGCACCGATCCGCGCCACGCGTCCCGTCGTCGTACCGTCCGCATCCGAGCTGGAAGAGGCTGCCGCCGTGCTGAACGCGGCGGGGAAGGTCACGATCCTCGCAGGCGCCGGGGTGGCGGGCTCCCACGATGAGGTGCTGGCGCTCGCCGGCCGTCTGCAGGCACCGATCGTGCACGCCTTCCGCGGCAAGGAGCACATCGAGTACGACAACCCCTACGATGTCGGGATGACGGGTCTGCTGGGCTTCTCCTCCGGCTACCGCGCCATGGAGAAGTGCGACGCGCTGCTGATGATCGGCACCGACTTCCCGTACCGGCAGTTCTTCCCCGAGAAGGCGAAGATCGTGCAGATCGACATCCGCGGCGAACAGCTGGGACACCGCACGCCCATCGACGTCGGGCTCGTGGGGGATGCGGGCGCGACCGCATCCGCTCTGCTGCCGCTGATCGACGAGGGCCGCAAGGAGCACCACCTGAAGGAGTCGGTCGAGCACTACCGCAAGACGCGGCGCGAGCTCGACGGGCTCGCGAACGACGACGGCAAGAAGCCGATCCACCCGCAGTACGTCGCGCGTCTCGTGGACGAGCTGGCGGCGCCGGACGCGGCCTTCACGGCGGATGTGGGCACGCCCGTCATCTGGGCGGCGCGCTATCTGCACATGACCGAGCAGCGCCGCCTGCTGGGCTCGTTCACGCACGGCTCGATGGCCAACGCCCTGCCGCAGGCGCTCGGTGTCCAGGCCGTCGACCGTTCCCGCCAGGTGATCGCGCTCGCCGGCGACGGTGGGCTGGCGATGCTCATGGGGGACCTGCTCTCGATCCGCCAGAACGATCTGCCGGTGAAGATCGTCGTGTTCGACAACTCCGCGCTGGGCTTCGTCGAGGTCGAGATGAAGGCGGCCGGAATCGTCAACTACGGCACGGACCTGCACAACCCCGACTTCGCGGCCGTGGCCGAGGCGGTCGGGATCACCGGCATCCGCGTCGAGAGCGCTGCCGACCTCGAGCCCGCGCTGCGGCGTGCGCTGGCCGATCCCGGTCCGGTGCTCGTGAACGTCGTGGTCGCCCGCGAGGAGCTGTCGATGCCGCCGTCGATCACCGCGGCGCAGGCCAAGGGCTTCTCGCTGTGGGCGTTGCGCACCGTGCTCTCCGGCCGCGGCGACGAACTGTTGGATCTGGCCGACACGAACCTCTGGCGTCGTCTGTTCGACTGACCCGGCGTCATCGCGTCACCTGTCCGTCGCGTCGCAGCCGATAGACTCGACGGGCCAGCCTCTGTAGCTCAGTGGAAGAGCCACTCCGTCCTAAGGAGCGGGTCGGGGGTTCGAATCCCTCCAGGGGCACCCAGTTCTCAGGCCGGTTCTGCCGCGTAATCACGCGGTAGGACCGGCCTTCTTCGTTGTCAGGCGAGGGTCTTTGCCCACGTTTTGCCCACACTCTCGCGGAGGGCTGCATCCTGCATGCGGGTGGCGACGGCTTCGAGGTCGTCGTCGAAGAGGTCGGCGTAGGTGTCGAGGGTCATCGCGGCAGACGCGTGGCCGAGCATCTTCTGCACAGCCTTGACGTTGGCCCCAGCACTGATTGCCAGCGACGCCGCCGTGTGCCTCAGATCGTGCGGGGTAACGCGCGGGATGGTCGGGTCGATCTTCTGCGCCCGTTTGACGGCTACCGCGAACCATCCTTCGGAGTCGCCCTGTCGCTTCATGTGCGTGCGACCGTTGCCGAACAGCAGACCGTCGGGCCCCTTACCCGCGCAGGCCGCGGCGATCCGCTTGCTTAGGAAGGACGGGTAGGGCACGGAGCGTCGCTCGTGTGACTTCGGAGTGCCGACGTGGATCTCCCACTTCACGAGCACCGCGTTCTCCTCGACGTGCAGACGCCGCCGCAGCTCGTTCACATGCCGCACACGCAGCGCGGTAGCCTCACCCCACCGCAGACCGGTGTACGCGAGCACTAGCACGAGGTCTGGGTGAGCGGATGCGTTCGCGAGCGTGTGCACCTGATCGTGGGTCAGATAGACCCGACCCGTCTTCTTCGTCTTGCGCGGCAGGTTCTTGAGTCCTCGCGCCGGGTTGCGGGGGAGACGTCGATCGCCGACGGCCATGTCGAGGATGCCAGCCAGCACACCGAGCGCTCGCAGCACGACGGATGCGGACTTCTTCTGTCCGAGCTCGCTCACCCATGCCTGCACCTGGGACGGCAGGATGTCGCGGATCTCGGTCGATCCCCAGCGCGGTTCGACGTGCGCTCGCCATGCCGTCTCGAGCGGCAGATAAGACGAGGGCTTGAGTGCGGGCGGACGCTTTCCGGCGAGCCACGTCGGCGCAAGGTGTGCGACCGTGACCTTGCCCTGAGCGGGGTCGATGTACTCGCCCGTCGCCTTCGACACGGTGACCGACGCCAGGAAGAGCTCGGCCTCCTTCTTCGTTCTGAACCCGCGCTTGTCCGTCTGCTTCTTGTCGGGCTTGCGATAGCGAACGCGGTACCGAGGACCGGCGGCGGTGGCGTACTTCGTGATGGAACCGGCCACGGTCAGACCTGCACTTCCTCGAGGTGGTCCCACTGGCCGGCGCCCATGCGCGGCCGCACATAGACGGTGTCGCCGAAGCGCTGCAGGATGCGGCGGAACGCGTCCACGATGTCGACGGTGACGTCGAGGTCGACGGCGATCGCCTCCGCGTGTCCGTCGTGCATCCGCTCGGCGAGCTTGTAGTCGTCGATGTCGATGAGTCGGAGCGCTGCCCACTCGTCGGCGCGACGTTCCTGCAGCGCATTGCGCGGCCCGAACATGGTCGGCTCGTCTGCGAAGACGGCGTGTGCACACTCATGCGCGAGGACGCTTCGGTGTAGCCGTCGTGCCATGCCAGCGCGCAGGCGAATGATTCGGCGTCGGTGGAGATACTCGCCATCGCGATCGTCGGGCAGATCGTCAACGACGCGAACGCGTACGCGCAGGATCTCCAGCGTCTCGAGGATGTGCTCGTCCATCAACCCTCGCCGTCGTCCCCTCCACGGTCGCGCCCCTTGGTCTTGGCGACCGCTCGGTCATCCTCCGCACGACCTCGGACACCGAACCGACCTTCGACGACGTTGCTGCTCGATCGAGCTTCGATGTGCGCGAGGAGCTCGCGCGCGAGTTCCAGTTCCGTGAGGTCTTCGACGCCGGTTTTCACCTCACGGATACGCGCTTCGGCATCGGTGATGTACTCGCCCTCAGCGAGAGCTTCGACGACGGGGCGATCGTAAGAGCGAGCGAACTTCAGGACGAACTCGACTGCGGGGCGTCCCCCCTGCTTCCAGCGCGTGACGTTCGACTTGTCGATGCCAACTCGGTCGGCAATGTCTTTGGCCTGCACGGCTCCAGCAACGGCCTGCACGTACTTCCACCAGCGGGTCTCATTCACGATCGCCACTCTAGTTGCGCGCGCGCAACAGTGCAACTGAGTGCAGCAATCAAACTCGTAGTTGCGCAACGGCAAACCCTCATCTACCATCAGTTGCACCGCCGCAACCGTCGGTTGCAGCAATGATTCAGAGGAGCCGAAGATGTCGACACTGGTGATCGACACGGAGCGCTTTCAGCAGCTGCGTAATGAGCAGGGCTTGGACACCGTTCAGAGCCTCGCGAGTGCGCTCGGCGTCGACAAGGGCACCGCATCTCGAGTGCTCAACGGCAAGGCCGCGCCTGGTCCGCGCTTCATCTCGTCCGTGCTGATGACCTTCCCCGTCAAGTTCGAGGACGTGTTCACGATCGTGTCGGAGCCGGGGGAGCAGTCGTCCGCCGCCACAGCCGCGAAGGATGCGGCATGAGTGTCATCGCTCCGCAGGGTGCGCAGGTGATCCCGATGCGCAGGACGGCCACGGCGCCCGAGCCGATCTGGCTCTCGCCCGATCAGGTGTGCGAGATCGTTCCCGGTCTCACCCCGCGCGACCTGGAAGATATGCGCTCCTCCGGCAAGGGGCCGCGTTACTCGAAGCCCACGCCGCGCAAGGTCGTGTACGCGCAGGCGGACGTGCACGAGTGGCTGCGCTCGAAGCAGCACGGAACGGGGGAGCAGCCATGACCCCCGAACTACAGACGGTCCTCGGCTGGGTCATCGGCCTGATCATCCTCAGCCTCTGCTTCCTGATCGCCTGCATCGTCACCGCGCAGCCCATCGACGACACGCATCCCGACGCGCTCGGCTCTCTCGACCAGCGGGACGGCATCGGCCAGGCGCTCGCCGAATCGAAGGACCACGAGCGTTGGCGCGACGACCGTCACCTCCGCACCACCACCTGACCTCACACACGTGAGAGCGGGCGGGGCTCGTCCCCCAACGGGTGCTGTCCGCTCTCACTCTCTCCACAACCGCACAGATCCGAACGAAGGGCACATCATGACGGATCCGAACATCCACCCGGTGAGCATCACCATCCCCGCCGGCACGCGCGTCGACATCGACCTGCACGCCGCGCCTCACCCGCCCGTCTCGGCCGCGGCAGTCGCCGCCGACCGATACGCCGCCGAACTCGGCCGCCAGGCCGACGCTGCCGCGTGAACGGTAAGGGGAGGAAACGATGGGCATCTGGCGACCTGGTCGTGATCGACGGCGTGCGATGGGTGATCCGAGTCCTCACCCCGACGCGAGCAGAGCTCGAGGCGATGAACACCGTGACCGCGATGTGGCGAACAATCCCACCGAGTCTGCTACCCACGCGCCGCTGAGCTACACCACCGCGTTCGCGCCGCACGCTCAGATGCGGTGGCTCGTGCGTCTCGAGCCCGCCGAACTCCCGCACCTCGGCACCGTCCGCCGCGACCTGCTCGTCTGGACCGTCCGCCCCTGGGTGCGCGTCCCCAACGGCACCAAGCACGGCGAACGCCGCATCGGCCGCATCATCGCCCAGCACGAGAGGTGGGCGCTCGCCGCGGCCGTCGCGAAGGCGATGCAGGCGTGCGGCTCGTTCTACGACGTGCCGTCAGCTCGGATCGGATCGATCGCCGACAACCACCTCCGCATCCTGGGGGGACGGCGATGAGCGCCGTCGACGCCGCCCTCGCGACAGCATCGAATGCGCCGGGCATCACGATCGGATCCGGACTCACGGTCGCCGACCTCCTCGCGTTCGCGGCCGCACATCCTGACGCCGCGGCCGCGGAGAGCGACATCATCCGCGAGCTCGCAGTCAGCCCCGCCCGTTACTCGCAGCTACTCAGCCGGGCGATCGACCGACCCGAGGCGCTCGTCATCGACGCCGTCACTACCCATGCGCTGCTGCGCCGTCGCGAAGAGATCCGCGGACGTCGTTCCGCTCTGGCCCGCGCAAGCGCCGCGGCCACCGCCAGCTTCTGAGAGGTCTACGCATGGACAGCACCGAACGCCCCGAGTGGGCAGACGTCGCACGGTTCGCTGACGATCAGCGCTGGCACCGCGGCGACTGGATGCAGACGTACACCGGCCGCCAGTTCTATCCGATGGCGCCGCATCCGGACGACGTCGACATCGTCGACATCGCGCACGCCCTGAGCATGCTCTGCCGCTACAACGGCCACGTCACCCGCTTCTATAGCGTCGCCGAGCACTGCGTCCTGATGAGTCAGGCGGCCGAGCCGGAGATCGCTCTCTGGACACTCCTGCACGACGCAACCGAGGCGTACGTGGGCGACATGGTTCGACCGCTCAAGGTCGGCATGCCCGACTACCGCGCAGCAGAGGACCGCGTCGAGGATGCGATCGTCGCCCACTTCGGGCTCCCGTTCCACAAGCCGCCCGCGGTGAAGGAACTCGACCTGCGCATCCTGTGGAACGAACGCGAAGCACTGCTCGCCCAGCCGCCGCGCCCGTGGTCGATGCACGGCGAGAAGCTCGACGTCACCATCCACGCGTGGTCGCCCGCTGAGGCTGAGGCTGCCTACCTGGCACGCTTCGACCAGCTCACCTCGGGCGGTGCGCGATGATCCGCGCTCAACACCTCAGTGCCGTAGCGAAGCCTGCCAAGGAGCGTGGCGTGCATGCCTGCCCCCGCTGCGGCCACAAGAGACAGGCGCGGCCATCATCACTGTGCGAGGACTGCCGCTTCGTCCTCACTGCTGCTGAGCGTCTGGCGTGGGCAGCATGAGCGCGGGGGAGCGTCAACCGCAGGTTGATGCCGAAGCGCGCAACGGCGCGGTCGAGCCCACGGACAAGCGCAACGCCCGCAGCGACATCGAGACGGAGTCCTGGCTCAACGGTTTCGTGCGCCGCATCATCCGCCGCGCAGGCGTCCGCGTCGCCAACGCCGACGAGGTCGAATTGTCCATCCTCCTCGCAATCCGCGACGACTTCGACGACGCGATCCAGACCGCCGTCGACGGCATGCGCGACCGCCACGTCCCATGGCGACTCATCGGAGAAGCCGCAGGTATCACCACGCAGGCCGCCCAGCAGCGCTGGGGCCGCGACCAGAAGGAGACCACACGATGAGCGCTCTGCTCTCGCCCCTGTTCCTGCAACACCCCACCGACACCTACGAGCAGTTCATCCGCGACAAAGTCGCCTTCGACCGGTCGTTCGGCTTCCCGGTCCACGATGACGACCTCCCAGCGATCCTCAAGCCCCACCAGCGCGCCATTGTGAAGTGGGCGCTCGCTGGTGGACGCCGCGCGATCTTCGCCGCGTTCGGGCTCGGTAAGTCGGTGATGCAGCTTGCGACGCTGCACACCACGATCACGCACCCCGCCTCCGAGGTGCCGGGTGGACGCGCGCTAATCGTCGCGCCTCTGGGTGTGCGTGGTGAGTTCATCCGTGATGGCCGTGAGCTGCTTGGTATCGAGGTGCGCTTCGTGCGTCGCACCGAGGATGTCGACCTCTCATGGTCGGGCATCTACGTCACGAACTACGAGAGCGTGCGCGACGGCAAGCTCGACGTCGACCTGTTCGACGCGGTGTCCCTCGACGAGGCGTCGGTGCTGCGCTCGTTCGGGTCGAAGACCTATCAGGAGTTCCTGCCGCTGTTCGAGCGGATCCCGTACCGGTTCGTCGCGACCGCGACGCCCTCACCGAACCGGCACAAGGAGCTGATCCACTACGCCGGCTTCCTCGGCATCATGGACACCGGCCAGGCCCTGACACGCTTCTTCGTCCGCAACAGTTCGAAGGCAAACGACCTGCGCCTGTACCCGCACAAGGAGCGGGAGTTCTGGCTGTGGCTGAACACGTGGGCGTGCTTCGTGCAGCGCCCGTCGGATCTCGGCTTCCCGGATGACGGCTACGACCTGCCACCGTTGACGATCAACTGGGAGGAGGTGCAGGTCGACATCGCCTCGGACGAGGTGGAACGCAACGGCCAGGGCGTGCTCGTCAGCGGTGGCGCCATGTCGCTGCAGGCCACCGCGCGCGAGAAGCGCAAGACCCTCACGCAGCGCGTCGCACGTGCTCTCACACTCGTGCGCGAGCACGTCGAGCTGCACGGCGCCGACGAGCCGGTGATCCTCTGGTGCGACCTCAACGACGAGCAGGACCTGCTGGAGTCGATGCTCCGCGCCGAAGGCCTCCCGTTCTCCAGCATCCACGGCAGCCTCGACGACGTTGAAGCCGAACGGCGCCTCGACGCGTGGCGCGCAGCCGAGACGACCGAGCTGATCGGCAAACCCGTGCAGCTCGGGCAGGGTATGAACCTGCAGCGCGCGGCCACCGCGATCTTCGTCGGCGTGACCTACAAGTTCAACGACACGATCCAGGCCGTGCACCGCATCCAACGGTTCGGCCAGACACGACCCGTCACCGTGCACCTGGTCTACGCCGAGACCGAGTCGGCGATCCGCGACACCCTCCTCGCGAAGTGGGAGGAGCACGACCGTCTTACCGACACGATGAGCGACATCATTCGCGAGTTCGGCCTCAACCCCGGCGCCGTCTCCGCCGCGCTGCGCCGAGCGATCGGCGTCGACCGCTCCGAAGAGTCCGGGCCCGGATGGGTGCTCGCACACAACGACTGCGTGCTCGAAGCCCGCGACCACCTGAGCGACGACTCCGTCGACCTGCTCGTCACCTCGTGGCCGTTCTCTAACCACTACGAGTACTCACCGAACTACAACGACTTCGGCCACACCGACGACAACTTGCACTTCTGGCAGCAGATGGACTACCTCACGCGCGAGCTCTACCGGGTGATGAAACCCGGCCGCATCTACGCCGCGCACGTCAAGGACCGCATCAACTTCGGAGCCGTCACCGGCGCCGGCGTCCCCACGTCCTCGCCATTCCACGCCGAAGGCATCGTGCACATGCTCAAGCACGGCTTCGACTACCTCGGCATGATCACCATCACCACCGACGTCGTCCGCGAGAACAACCAGACCTACCGCCTCGGCTACACCGAGATGCGCAAGGACGCGACCAAGATGGGCGTCGGCTCGCCCGAATACGTCCTCCTCTTCCACAAGCCGCAGACCGACCGCCAGCGCGGGTACGCCGACGAACGAGTCGAGAAGGACGAACGCGACTACTCGCTCGCCCGCTGGCAGATCGACGCCGCCGCCGACTGGCGATCCTCCGGCAACCGACTCCTCGCACCCGACGAGCTCGCCGCCCTCAGCCCCGAGATCCTCGCGAAGCTGTTCAAGAACCAAGCCCGCGCGAACGTCTACGACTACGACACCCACGTCGCCACCGGCGAAGCCCTCCAAGCCCGCGACGCCCTCCCCAAGAAGTTCGCCTCCATCCACGCCGGATCCTGGCGCCCCGACGTCTGGGACGACGTCAACCGCATGCTCACCCTCAACGGCGAACAGTCCCGCCGAGCCCTCGAGTTCCACATCTGCCCCCTCCAGTTCGACATCGTCGACCGCCTCATCACCCGCTACTCCAACCCCGGCGATCTCGTCCTCGACGTGTTCAGCGGCCTCGGCACCGTCGCACTCCGCGCTCGCCGCCTCGGGCGCAGCGGCTACGGCATCGAGCTGAACCCGACATCGCACCGTGACGCGGTGATGTATCAGCGGGAGCTTGACCAGGAGCAGGCGACGCCGACCTTGTTCGATCTGCTCGATCTTGAGGGCGGTGCAGCGTGAGCATTCCGACCCTCACACCGCTGGAGACGCCGATCTTCGACGACGACGTCATCGCCGAGATGGAGCAGCACGTCGACGAAGTGCTCGCGTGCTGCCGCTGCGTTGCCGAGGCGACATCGATCTGTATCACCACATGCTGCAAGGCGCAGTTCCCGATCTGCCCTCCTCACCTCGCCGGAGCGCGCGCCGGTTTCGTACGACCACGTGTGCTCCGCTGTGCGACGTGCCGAGAAGTTCACCTCTTCGTCTCGTTCGATGACACATACCGGGTGGTGGACTTGTGAACGGCATCCCGTTCCTCGACTTCTTCGCCGGGTTCGGCGGCGCATCGTCCGGGCTGGTCGAGGCTGGCTTCGAGCTGTCGACGGCCTACAACCACTGGGACACGGCCATCGCCGTGCACTCGGCAAACCATCGCCGCGCAGACCACGTACAAGGCGACCTCTCCGGCTACGACATGCGCCGCCTACCGCGCGGTGTGCCCTTCCTCTGGGCGTCGCCAGAATGCACCTGGCACTCGCCGGCGGGCGGGCGTAAGCGTCTGCGCCGCGACCCGCAGCTCGACCTGTTCGACGACTACGTCCCGAACGAGGCGGGGGAGCGCTCGCGGGCGACCATGTTCGACCCGATCCGCGCGACCGAGGCTCGTTCATTCGACGTGACGATCATCGAGAACGTCCCCGAGGTCGCTTCGTGGCCGCTGTTCCCTGCCTGGCTGCGCATGTGGGAGGACCTCGGCTACTCCTGGCAGATCGTCAACGCCTCCGCGGCGCACATCTACTCGCCAACGAACGCTCCCGCCGGGCAGTGGCGCGACCGGATCTACATCGTTCTCAACCGCAAGGGCCTCCGCATGCCGCGCATCGAACCGCGGCCTCCGGCATGGTGCGAGCAGTGCGGATCCGTGGTCGAGGCGGTGCAGTCCTGGAAGAAGGATCACCCGATCCGCGTCGGCAAGTACGGCCGCCAGTACGTCTACGTGTGCGGCGCGGGCCAACACGCGCGTCAGGTCGTCGAGCCGTTCGTGCTTCCGGCCTCCGCGGTCATCGACTGGTCCGATCTCGGTGAGCGCATCGGTGACCGTAAGCGCCCGCTCGCGGCCGCCACGATGCGCCGCATCGAGGTCGGCGCTCGCATGTTCGCCCGCCCTGCGATCGTCGCCCACCACGGCGAAACGTGGGATGCGGCGAACCCTCGGCACCCGCGCCACGCCGAACTCGGCGCCTACTACCGTGTGTGGGCTCCGGACGCGGCGCCGCTCATGGCGCGCAACGCGTCCGGAGGCGACGCCCTCGCGGTGCCGCCGTTCCTCACCGCGGTCAATCACGACGCAGACCACCGGGCGATGCGACTGGACGGCGGGCCGCTCCCGACACGATCAACGAAGATCGGCGACGGGCTCGTGTTCCCGCCGTTCATCACGCATCACTACGGAGACGCCGCGGGACGCAACGGCGACCGTCGTGTCAGCCTCGCCGAGCTGCCTCTCGGTGCGATGACCACGACGATGTCTCAGGGCATCGCGGTGCCGCCGTACGTCGTCGAGTACTTCGGGACGTCGACGGCCCGCGACATGGATCAGCCGCTCTCGGCAGTGCTTGCCGGCGCGCAGCACCACGGCCTCGCGATCCCGCCGGGCGCCTTTCTGTCCAAGCATCACGGCGGACTGGACTACCGCGCGATCGAGCACATGAACAAACCGATCAGCGAGCCCCTGCCGACCATCGTCGCCGCCCCCAACGTCTCGCTCGTCATCCCCACCCGCACCCGACCGGAAGCGAGCTACGAGGGCGATCTGCCCTTCGACCTCGACGACGTCCGATTCAGGATGCTCGGCCCCCGTGAACACCTCCGCGCCCAACGCTTCGCGGACGACTATGACACCAGCGCAGCCAACAAGTCCCAGACGACCAAGGGCGCAGGCAACGCAGTACCGGTGAACGTCGCCCACTGGCTCGGCGGCTTCGTCGCTGAGGCAATCGGAGCAGCAGCATGAGCGCCACCACCGCGACCCGCGCCACATCCGGTGGGGGATGGAGCTTCGACGCCGACAAGGGCTGGACGCTCGACCCCGCCATGAAGGAGCAGAACGACGCCGAGCTGCGCGCGGCGCTCGCGGCGATCGACGCGTCGCACGCGCACCTCCCGACGTGCGCCCTGTGTGGTCAGCGCTGCCTTAAGCGCGACCGCTACGGCCTGTGCTCCAAGGTCACCGAGGCGCACAAGGCATGGCGCGCGAGTACACGCGCCGAAGAGAAAGCGAGCAGCCGATGACCCGACTCGAATCCGCTCAGAAGCTCGAGCAGCTCATGGGCGTACCCCGGCATGCCGTGCACCATCTCGGTCGCGCCGTCTCAGCCGAGGCGCGCGTGTACATCCTGCACTCGCAGGAGTGCCTCGACGCCGGGGGAGACCTGCGCGACTGCGAGTACTCCGAAGCGCTCGACCTAGGTATCGAGCCCGCCGTGTGGAACGGGCACGAGGACGTCACCGTCGTGCTCAACATCGACCCCGAGCACTTCGACCCGATACCCGCCTTCCACTACGAGGATCCGGGCACCCACGCGATCGCGATCGCACGCGCGGCCGCGACCCGCTGCCTCCAGTTCAACAACGAAGACGACCTCCAGGAGGGCATCGCCGACGCGCTCGCCGATGCGGGTATCACCGCGATGCGTGAGGTTCGACTGTCGGACGGTGCCTCTCGTATCGACCTGCTCGCCGGCACGGTCGGCGTCGAGGTGAAGATCGCAAGCTCGATGCCCACGGTGCTCCGTCAGCTCTCCCGCTACGCGCAGTGCCCCGAGATCGACGCCCTCGTCCTCGTTACCACCCGCGCCTCGCACAGCGACATGCCGCTCACGCTCAACGGCAAGCCGCTCATCGTCTGCTCCCTCATCGGCGGTGGACTGTGACCTCGACACGCACCTATGGCACCTACATGTACGAGCCCGCCAACGGGCGAGTGCGTGGCCGGTGGGGACTCAAGCTCGAGCCGGCGGTCGCCGTGCGCGCCAAGCGGATCTTCACCCGGGTCGACCACGACCGATCCGGCCTTCTGATCATCACCGACGCCGACGACGTCGCTCGCGACATCGAGTGGCTGATGGAGCGCTACCCGCTAGTGCCCGCCTCGCCGGAGTCCGAGCAGCAGCTCCGCCTGCGCGCCGACGCGCACCGCGAAACCATGGCCGCCGTCGCCCGCGTCACCGCAGGCACCGGCCAGCGCCTCGACCTGCCCGCCCAACCCGCGAAAACGCCCCGCGACTACCAGCTCGCCGCCGTCGAACTCCTCCGCGCTCGCGGTCGCCTCCTGCTCACCGATGATCTCGGCCTCGGCAAGACGTTCACGGGCTTGCTGAACCTCGTGCACGCCGACGCGCTGCCCGCGCTCATCGTCCCGCCGACCCACCTGCCGCGCCGGTGGATGACCGAGCTGGAGGAGGCGCTCCCGTGGCTGACTGTCAGCCTCGCCGCCAAGACCACGCCCTCGGCCGCGTTTCTCGACGGCGACCGCCCCGACGTGCTCATCGTCCCGTACTCGCGTCTGGACGGTTGGCGCGACCACCTCGAAGGCTGGGCCGCATCCGTCGTGTTCGACGAGGTGCAGGAACTCCGCCGCGGCGTCAGCACGAACAAAGGCAAAGCCGCCGCGCAGGTATCCAAGGACGCCGCCTTCGTCCTCGGCCTCACCGCCACACCTGTCTACAACTACGCCGGAGAGATCTGGGAACTGTTCAACATCATCGCTCCCGGCGTTCTGGGCTCGCAGTACGAGTTCATCCGCGAATGGGTCGGCCGCTGGCATCAGCAACACATGGTCGTCAGCAACCCCGCCGCCCTCGGCTCGTACCTCCGCGAGGAGGGCGTCATGCTCGGCCGCAGCCGCGCAGAAGTCGGCCGCGAACTCCCCAAGACCGTCAAGGTCCCACAGCTCGTCGACGCCGACCCCGCCGCCCTCGAACGCGTGGCCGGCGACGCACAAGCCCTCGCCCGCCTCATCCTCAACGACGCCGCCAACCGCACCGACCGTTGGCGCGCATCCGGCGAACTTGACTGGAAGCTCCGCGAAGCCACCGGCATCGGCAAAGCCCCCTACGTCGCCGAGTTCGTGAAGATGATCCTCCAATCCGAACAGAAGGTCGTCCTCTTCGGATGGCACCGAGCCGTCTACGACATCTGGCTCGAAGCGCTCGCCGCGTACGAGCCGGTCATGTACACCGGCAGCGAATCGCCCGCGCAGAAGGCCGCAGCGGAGGAGAGCTTCATCAACGGCCGTGCGCGCGTGCTCATCATGTCCCTGCGCTCCGGCGCCGGGGTCGACGGCCTCCAGAAGGCCACCAACGTCGTCGTGTTCGGTGAACTCGACTGGTCGCCGCAGGTGCACGAGCAGGCCATCGGCCGCGTCCGCCGCGACGGCATGGGTGAGGCGCCGCCGGTCGCGTACTTCCTGCACGCCACCGAGGGGTCTGACCCCACCATCCTCGAGACGCTGAACGTGAAGCGTCAGCAGTCCGAACCGATCACCACGCCGGACGGCAAGCTCCGCGCCGACGCCACCACCGACACCAACCGGGCGCGCGCCTTGGCGCAGCAGATACTCGGCATCGCCGAGCGCCGCGGTGAAGACGAAGGAGTGAGACTGTGAACGCAGAACGTAGACGCGCCGGGCGCCGGATCAGACGGCAGAGACGCCTCTCCCGGGCGCTCACCGCGGGGTTCGAAGGGATCTCCCTCGCGACTGTCGCCGCGGCTGCATCCGTGATCGGCTTTACCAACGCGTTCGAGACGGCTCTCCGAGCTGAACAGATCGAAGCAGTCGCCCGTGTCTCCGACATCGAGTTGTTGCCATGGCAGCGGGAGTCTTTGCGCTCCTGGATCAAGGCCGAAGGCGCCGACTGATGGGCGCGCTGATCGACCTCACCGGACGTACCTTCGGCATGCTCACCGCCGCTGAGCGCCTGCCCGACGCTGTGACACCCAGCGGCGCTCGCCAGCCGATGTGGGGATGCGTGTGCGCGTGCGGACGCCGAACCGTCGAGCAGGGCCGCGCCCTCCGCTCCGGCCGCGCCCTCTCGTGCCGCCAATGCGTGCGCGACCCCTCACGCATGCTCAAGTACGGGTCGACGTACATCGCCTACTGGCCCACGCTCGGCATCCTCAAGATCGGGCGAGCGTTCCGCGGATCCCGCCTCGAAATGCTCCGACGCAGCGGCGCCCACATCCTCCTCGACGCCCGCGGCACCGACGCCACCTGGGAAGCCGCCGGCCTCCGCGCACTCCGCAGACTCTTCGACCCCGCCTTCACCGGACCCACCGGCGACGGCCCACACCGCGCCGACCGGATCCTGTTCCGCGGCCGCGGATGGTCGGAGTGCTTCTTCGTCGAGCTCGAAGACCTACAACTCGCATACGACGAATGCCTGCGGGCGTTCGCACTCGAAGGGAACGACATTGGAACCAACCCCCCTGCCACCCCCGCGTGGCGCCGCGCCCTCGACGCTGCCCACCGTTCTCGGGCTGCCCGTCGAAGCCGCGCCGACCGCAGTGGGCCTCCGGCTGCTGGCGGGGGAGAAGAACCTCCTACAGCTCAACCCCACAGCGCTCGCAGCACAGCTGTACCCGACCGAGCCGATCAGGTCTGCGACGGAGCGGGTGATCCTGCACGTCGTGATGCTGGAGGAAGCCGGACACCTGTCGACGTGGATCGCGGACGGCCAGGAGTGGCTGTCGATGACACCGCCGTCGAACCTGCCGCGCTCGGCGCTCAGAGCCTCACACGCGCCCTCATTTTCACCGGCTGGGGAGAGAGAGGGAGAAGGAGCACGTGCGCGAGCGAGAGCGCGAGAGCGCGCGCAGGCGCAGGTGGACGCGGAAGAACGCGAACGTGCCGTCCGCTGGGCCGCGTGGAATCGGGATCAGACCTACGCCGCCCCTCGCAGGCCGGATCGCCCCGCCCTTCTGGACGCTCCGCCCATCGGCTGCCCGGACCACCCGAACGGTCACTACGAGCCCTGCGGTCCCTGCGGCACGGCTGCTGCCAGGCGCAGGGAGTACCTCGCTCGACACACGTACCTCGAGCAGCTCTCCATCTTCGAGGAGCAGACCGGGGGAGCGGACGATGAGCCTTTCTGAGCTGGCGACACCGCACGCACCCTATCGCGCTCTCGTCTCCTCCGGTCGGTGGCACGTGAGCGATGACGTGCTCCACGACTTCCTCCACAAGGTCTCGGCCTCGACGGTGCGTCGTCTCAACGTGATGCGCGAGCTGCCGAGGGGGAATGAGCCGACCGCGAGGGAGCGCGCCTACGACGCCGAGACCGCACGACTGCTGACCAAGATCCGAGAGGCCCAGCGATGACCCACGACCGCGACTGCATCCGCGGATGCACCATCGTCGACAACACGAAGCACCTGGCCGTCTGCCCCGACTTCGGCAAGACCGACGGGATCTGCCAGGGTTGTGCGCCCGTGAAGGCACGCGAGGGCATGCTGCTGTGCGATCGCTGCTACCGCCGACTGTCACGAACGCTCAGCGACGCCCCTGACCTGATCGGTCACCTCCGCTCGATCGCGGACCCGATGAAGTCGAGTTGGAACTGGGACCGCATGATCGTCTCGTCGTCGCCCGTCGACATGCCGGCGCCTGTGTCGGCTGCCGTGATCGACGCGGCACGCGACGTCATGCGGATGCTGCACGAGTGGGCGGCTGTCGCGAACGGCGAGGCGTACGGCCGTAGCGATCTCATCGCGGGCGCCGACGCCGCATCCGCCTTCGACGTCGCGCACGACTATGCGCGGACGATCCTTGCTCATCTCGACGAGCTCGCGAACCGCAAGGAAGTGACACATCTCTGGGATGCAGTCATGTTCCGGCACGAGGGTGAGCCGGACTGGTGGTCCGTCGCGGACGCGCTGGGGAAGTGGTCCCTCGACGATCGCGAGCGGTGGGCCCGTAACCCCTGCCCGTCGTGCGACTGCAAGACGATCCGTGTGCGCCCGCCTCGTCGCCGTGGCGACGTCGCCCGGTTCCGGTGCACGACGTGCGACTGGGAGGCTGACGACCAGGAGCACGGCGGCTTCTGGGCTGAGGCATTCGCCGAGGTGGTCCCGGAGGTGCCGGCTGCATGAGCATCTCAGAACGGAGCGAGCCGGTTCGCATCCTCACGCTGGCTCAAGCGGCGAAGCGGGTTGGCAAGTCGGAGCGACAGATCCGCAGGTACATCGAGCAGGGGTTACTGGAGCCGGTCGCACCCTCGATCAAGCGCTACTACGAGCAGTCGGTCGTCAAAGCGGAGAAGGAGAGCCGGTCTCGTGTCGGCCGCCCGCGTAAGACGCGCGAGAAAAACGTGTCAAACTCGTCCGCCTAATCTGCTACGCTGTGCGTGCACAAGATCTATGACCAAGCCTCACCTTCGGGTGGGGCTTTCGTCATTTCGTCCCGGAGTTGCGTGCCCTTCGCCGGGATCTCGCTCCGCCGCCGCACGCTCCCATTCGACGCACCGAAAGCTCGAGCTAGAGTCCGCCTTCGCGCGGTGACGCTCGGCATGCTGCAACCGAGAGCGGTGGACGCGCGGCGGAGCGCAGTCGTGATCGGCGGGGTGCTCGGGTGTCGTCACCTCGGGCGCCTCGCCGCCACGATGGGAGGTCCAGGTCGTGCCGAAGAACGAGGGCGCAGTGATCCCGGCGTGGAGTGGTCGCCGTGCAGCGGATGCTCTCGCTCAGGTGAAAGCGAAGGGCCGCAAGAACCGCACGCCGTGCTGTATCTGCGGACAACATATCGATTACGACCTACCCGGAACTCATCCGCAGGGATGCACCGTGCAGCATCTCCGATCCCGCCGCCGGTTCCCCGAGCTCACGTGGCTGTCATCGAACTGGGCGCCAGCACACAAGGAGTGCAACGAGTCTGACGGCGATGGATCGCGCGGCGAAGACGGCGGCGTGACGTCGAGCGATTGGTGATCGGCTGAAAGATCCACGCTCGCATGAGGGGTGGACACCGCCGCGGAGGGCTTCCTCCCCCTCCGCGGTCGACCCCCTACCCCTCGCGCGAGTTGCATGGCGGCGAAAATGGACCCTGACCGGGAGGTTTCGATGAGCGGCCGCGAATTGGACCCCGACGGGACCGACAGCTACCACCCAGAGCACCCGTGGGAATCTGTCGGTCACCCGCTCTACCTGCCGCCCTCGCAACGCACCCGACTGAACTGGCCGCCCGAACCGGCGTACCCCGCGGGCCCACACGAAGCCAAGCTGTGGGATCGGTTACCCGTTCGCGTCGCTGCTGAGCCTGCCTGGCGCCGACAGTACGGGTACGCGCATCCCGCTCCCCGGCGGCCCTTGCTCTGTCGTATCGGCCTGCATGCTTGGCCCCTGTCCGTCAACGCCTACACCCAGGCGCCCGCGCCTGTCCGGTGTGAGCGCTGCGGTGAAGCGCGGAGTTGAGCGCATGCACGATCGCCGCGGCATCCGCGCCGATCGGGAGGCAGGCGTCAGTATCCGCGGCATCGCCCGCGCGACGGGCGCTTCTCGCAATGCCGTACGTCGCGCGCTCGACCCCGACGCCCGCCTGGACTACGAGCGCCCGTCGATGGCGGAGGAGTACACGCCGGCCGTACGCGACGTGCTCGCCGACTACCCGCGCATCAGCGTCAACCAGGTCGCCGAGATCATCGAGTGGCCCGGCGCTCGCCGCACCCTCTCCGACTTGGTCGCGCAGTTACGACCTGCCGCGCTTGAGCGAGAGCGCGAAGACCTGAACCGCCCGGCGCTCGGAACTGTCCGCGCCGGCCGCATCCGCTTCGGCCCGATGATCGTCGGCCGCATGACCGTGGGGAGCATCCGTGGCATCGGCGAGGACGGTCAACTGGGATCCGCCTGAGCGGCTCAGTGTCGCCGCTCGCAAGGTGTGGGATGAGGTACGCGCCCGAGGGCGCATGCACCCGTCGGTCGACCCCGAGATGCTGGAGACCTACTGTGCGCTCGTGATCCGCTGGCGGGAGGCCGCAGCGAAGGTCGCAGAAGAGGGCCTCGTCGTTGACGGTGGCGAGAAGCGCGGCGCCGTGGTGCATCCGGCGCTCGCCGCCGAACGCGAGCTCGCCGAGCAGATCCGTAAGTGGTCGCCTCTCTTCAACCGCCCTGCCGGCGTCCGCCGCAAGGCGGGGCCGATGTACGACGCCACGCGGCGTTCGATCACCGCTGCTGAGCTGGACACGAAGCCGGAGTTCGAGGGCGTGCGTGAGGCCGTGCTGACGCTGGCGTGGCTGATCGATGAGGCGCAGCGGGAAGGTCTGGAGGCGCTGCAGAAGGCGACGTACAACCTGATCCCGTCGTACGTGAAGGGATGCGCCGAGCTCCAGATCACGCCGCGCGTCGATCCCGGCCGACGCGTTGAAGAAGGCGGGCAAGGTTGGCAAGCTCACGAAGTTCGGCGACGCGGCCGCCGCGCGCCGCGGGCGCGTCGCGAGCTAAGCGCACCCCGCTCGACCCGCTGCGCTGGCCGGTCCCGCAGGGATGCGGTCAGGCGTACGTCGACAAGGTCCACGAGCGCGACCTGGCGACGCCGGAGACGGCTCACCTGTTCGGGAACGCCGAGCCACGTATCTGCACTCCGCCGCTGCGCGAGCTGACGCCCGAGACGTCGCTCGGGTTCGAGGTCATCGACTTCGCCGACGAGGTGCTCGGCGTGATCCTGCTGCCCTGGCAGCGGGCCGCGCTGATCCGCATGCTCGAACTGCTCGAAGACGGGTCGCTCCGATTCCGTACTGTCCTCGTGCTCGTCGCCCGCCAGAACGGCAAGTCGACCCTCGCCCAGGTCCTCACGATCTGGCTGCTGTTCGTCTGGGGATGGCCGCTCGCTCTCGGCACCGCGCAGGACCTCGACGTAGCCGAGTCGCTGTGGGAAGAGGTCGTTGACCTCGTCGAGGCGAATGAGGAGCTCTCCGCTCTCAAGGACTCCGTCACCAAGGTCAACGGCAAGAAATCGCTGAACCTCGTCACCGGAGCGAAGTACAAGGTCAAGGCCGCCACGCGCCGCGCCGGCCGCGGACTCTCGGGCAACCTCGTGCTGCTCGACGAGATCCGAGAGCACCAGACGTGGGGTGCATGGGGCGCCATCACCAAGACGACCATGGCGCGCGCCGAGGCGCTGATCCTTGCCCTGTCCAACGCGGGCGACGTCACCAGCATCGTGCTGCGCTATCTGCGTCTCATGGCGCACCGTGCGATCGGCGACCCCGACGGCATCGCCGCCGTCGAGGACGCGGGGCCCTCCGACGAAGACCTGGACGAACTGCTCGACACGAGCGACGAGGACGAACTCGACCTGGACGAGTTCGACGACGAGCTCGCGGACGCCGACGCTGACGATCTGGAGCAGGACGAGGACACGCTCTGCATCCTCGAATGGTCCGCCGCGCCCACGCGCGCCAAGCGCGACCGTGCCGGGTGGTCCGAAGCGAACCCCTCCCGCGGCTACACAATAAGCACGAAGACGATCGCCTCATCCTGCAACACCGACCCCGAGTGGGTGTTTCGCACCGAGGTGCTCTGCCAGTGGAACGATGGCGCCACCGCCGGCCCGTTCGCTCCCGGAGCGTGGGACGACGGCAAGATCGCGACTGTCAAGGACGCCGACGGTCGCCGCCGCATCGTCAACCCCACGGTCGACCGCATCGAAGGGCCAGTGGTCGCAGCGATCGCCCAACAGCCGGGCCGATCCAAGACCTACCTGGCGCTCGCCGGGTACCGACCTGACGGGCTGCCGCAGGTCGAGATCGTCACTGGGCGATACGGCGACGAGTGGGTCGAGGAGTGGCTGTCCAGTCCCGACCGGAAGGGGCGTATCAAGGCGGTCACCGGTCAGACGAAAGCCTCGGCGGAAGCGACGCGGCTGAAGAAGCTCAAGCTCGAGTCGAAGTTCCGCATCCCCGTGGTTCCTCTTGAGGGGTCCGACCTGCTCGATGCGTACGCCGATGCTGACGACGCGATCCGTGAGAAGCGCGTGTGGCACACCCCATGGACCTCACTCGACCTCGCCGCAGCGACCGCGGTGTGGAAGGTGCTCGCAGGTGGCACGCGCGTCATCGACGTCAAGGAGTCCCCAACCGACGTGACCGCGCTTAGAGCGTGGGTCGCGGCGCTGTGGCTGCTTGAACACCAGCCGGTTGCACCGCCACCGCCGCCTCCCGCGCCCAAGACGCTCGCCGATGTCGACGACGATCCGCGAGCGGGAAGCGACGACGACTACGACGACCCTCTCGCCGACATCGGAGACATGGGGTTCTGAGAGGGGCGCACACATGGCTGTCCGCGATGACTTCGACCACATCAAGCTGCCGCGCCTGTTCGCACGCCGCACGCAGCCGCAGGCGCTCGCGGACGTCGCCGCCGCGCCGACACGCGAGGACGGCTACGTCACCGCTCCGGAGCAGTTCACCTTCTGGGATGTCCTGGACGACGAGAAGGTGCCTGAGCTGATCTGGCCGGCCAATATCGAGGTGTACGACCAGATGCGCCGCACGGACGCACAGGTCATGTCGGTGCTCCGTGCCGTGATGCTCCCGATTCGTCGCACGACGTGGCGACTCGACCCGGCGTTGGCGCCGCCCGAGGTGGTTGAGTTCGTCGCCGCGAACCTCGACCTTCCTGTGCTCGGTCAAGATGCGGTCGCCCGTCCGCGCACCGGAGACCGCTTCTCGTGGGCCGAACACCTGCAGCTCGCTCTCACCTGTCTGCCGTTCGGGCACTCGATCTTCGAGCAGACCTACCGCATCGCGCCCGACGCCAACGGCGTGCAGCGCGCCTGGATCCGCAAGCTCGGATGGCGCCCGCCCAAGACCATCGCGCGCATCGACGTAGCCCCCGACGGTGGGCTGATCGCCATCGAGCAAGGCGTGGCCGGGACGAGCAAGCACCGCATGGAGGTAGACCGGCTCGTCGTCTACGTGCACGAACGGGAAGGTGGCAACTGGCTCGGCCAGTCGCTGCTGCGCCCGGCTTACAAGTTCTGGGTGCTGAAGGATCGCATGCTGCGGATCCAAGCGCAGACCGTGGACCGCAACGGCATGGGCGTGCCCGTCGTCGTCGCGCCCGAGATCCCCGCAGGCGTGTACGACCCTGAGGAGTACACGAAGCGCCAGGATGCGGAGATCAAGCGCGGCCTGTCCATCGCCAAGAACTTCCGGTCGGGCCGCCAGGCTGGTGCGTCGATCGCGAACAGCGGCGACATCAAGCTGCTCGGTGTCGAGGGCACGCTCCCGGACGCGAACAAGCCGATCCGCTACTACGACGAGCAGATCGGGCGCAGCGTTCTCGCGAACTTCCTGAACCTCGGCGGCGACGACTCCAAGGGGTCGTACGCACTCGGAGACACGTTCGCCGAGTTCTTCACGCTGTCGCTGCAGACGGTCGCCCTGACCATCGCAGATACCGCGAACAAGCACATCGTCGAAGACCTGGTCGATCTCAACTTCGGATCGAACGTGCCTGCACCGCGGATCGTGTTCGACGAGATCGGGTCGCAGCAGCGCATCACGTCTGCCGCTCTGAAAGAGCTCGTCGACGCGGAGATCATCATGCCCGACGAGAAGCTCGAGCGATTCGCTCGTCAGACCTACGGGTTGCCGGAAGCCGACACGAGCACGTCGCGGCCGAATCGACGCGCGTCAGGAGAGGGAGCATGACCGAGAAGCAGAAGGAGCAGCACCGATACTGGGGATCCGTCGAACCTCCCAAGGCCAAGACCGAGTTCTTCAGCGCCGTCGCCACGCCCGTGTCGGAGGGGAGCGATGCGAAGGTCGCCACCATCCGCATGTACGGCCCGATCGACAGTTGGGGCGGCTGGTGGGGGATCTCCACCGAAGACGTCGGCCGAGTGCTCGACGCGCTCCCTGACACGGTCGAGCAGATCGTGCTTCGCATCAACTCGCCCGGTGGCGAGGTGTGGGAAGCGGTCGCGATCCTCAACATGCTGTCGGCCCACAAGGCCAACGTGGTGGCCGTCGTCGACGGCCTCGCCGCATCGGCCGCGTCGTTCATCGCCGCGGGCTGCGACGAGACCGTCATGAGCCCCGGCAGCCAGATGATGATCCACTCGCCCCACATGATCGCGTGGGGCAACGCGGTCAAGCTGCGCAAGCATGCGGCGTTCCTCGACAAGCTTGAGGAGTCCTGCATCGAGATCTACACGGCCAAGGCCGGGGAGCAGGACTGGCGCTCGCTGCTCGCCGAGGAGACGTGGCTGTCCGCGGCGGACGCCGTCGCTCTCGGCCTCGCGGACCGTGCCGGAGTCGTCCCCGACGCAGGCACCGCGACGACCGTCGGAGCTGACGACGAGGAGACCGACGACCTCATCGTCATCACCCTCGACGACGACGCTGACGCGGCGGCCGCCGCACGCATCCACGCCGCCGCCGCCTCCGCGCGCGCAGCGGCACCCAAGCCCCCGGACTCGACCGAGCCGGGTAACCCCGCCAACAAGGAGGAGCTCACTATGAGCGACAAGTTCCTGGCTGACGTTCGCGACCGGCTCGGCATCACCGACGCCAACGCCTCGGAAGAGACGGTGCTCGCCGCTCTCGACGAGCGTGTCGCCACGCCCGCCCCCACCGCAGCACTGCCCGACGGCGTCGTCCCCATCGAGGCGACGCAGCTCGAGCAGATGCGCGCCGACGCCGCCGCCGGCCGCCAGGCCCGCGACGAGCAGATCGCGAC
This sequence comes from Microbacterium sp. SORGH_AS_0862, assembly GCF_030818795.1. Classification (NCBI taxonomy): domain Bacteria; kingdom Bacillati; phylum Actinomycetota; class Actinomycetes; order Micrococcales; family Microbacteriaceae; genus Microbacterium; species Microbacterium sp. SORGH_AS_0862. Next base: position 2,634,359 of record NZ_JAUTAY010000001.1, read on the forward strand.
TGCCCGCGCGGCCACTGTCGAGGCCGCGGTCGCCGACGGCCGCATCGCGCCCGCCCGCCGGGACCACTGGATCGCCGCGCTCGCCGCGGACGAAGGTGCGGCCGCCACCCTCGCAGGCCTCGAGAAGGGACTCATCCCGCTCGAACCGAAGGGGCACACCGGCGGCATCGACCAGTCCTCCGACGAGGACGGCACCTACTCGAAGCTGTTCCCGACTGCGAAGGCTGAGGAGGCCTGATCATGCCCAAGAACTACCTTCCCCTCTACCGGCCGGGCCAGGTCGTCAGCTTCGGTGTCACCGCCGCGGTCACCGCCGGCCAGGTCGTTGAGGTCGGCAGTGCCGACTTCGCGATCGCTCCCGCCGCCGCCGCGTCCACCAAGGTCGTGGGCGTCGCAGGCCACGACGCCGGCATCGGCGACAAGGCAGCGGTCGAGGTCAACAAGGCCATCCACGAGCTCAAGGCGGTCGGCGCGGTCACGCGCGGCCAGCAGCTCGAGGCCGCCGCATCCGGTGGCGTGCGCACGCTCGCCTCGGGCAAGGCGCTCTACCTCGCCCTCGCCTCCGCGGTCGACGGCGCCCTCGTCCCCGTCATCCAGCTCTGAGAGGCAGACCGAGATGCAGACCTACCCCTACACCCCGACGCAGATCGACAACTCGACCGCGGCCGACTGGATCGCCTTCCTCAAGTCGCCCACGATGGTGCAGCGCCGCTTCGCGGAGATCATCGCTGCGCAGCAGTTCATCGGCAACTACCTGCTCTCGGGCCGGTACACGATGAGCGGCGGCATGATCGCGGTGCCCGCGAACGAGAAGATCCGCACCGACCGCAAGGCCGCGACCGTCGCGCCGGGTGCTGAGTACAAGCTCACCAACCTGACGGCCGAGGAGTACGAGATCTACTCGTCGATGATCGAGGGCCTCGCGACCGAGATCACCGACGCGGAGGTCGGACGCAGCCGTCGTCAGCCGATCGACGACGCGTTCACCTTCCTGCAGACGGAGCTCGTCTTCGATGCCAACGAGATCGCCCTCGGTGTGATCAACTCGTCGGCGACCGCCACCTTCGCCGGCAGCGCCTGGACAAGCGGCAAGGCCATCCTGCGGGACGCCTACCTCGCCAAGGCCAAGGTGCGTCGCCTGAAGCTCGGCTACTCGATCGACACCGCGGTGCTGCCCAGTGAGCAGTACGCAGAGGTCATGCCCGAGCTGCTGGAGATCCTGCCCAAGGACGACCGCATGGCGCTCGGCGACGCGTTCCCCACCATCGCCGGGATCACCTGGCTGCCCGACGACGGCGACGACTTCAGCGACCCGCTGTTCATCGACCGCCGCCGCTACGGCGGCATCGCCCGCGAGCAGATCCCGTCGCCCGAATACCGCCAGATCGGCGGAGACACAGGCGTCGAGATCGCCTCGATCCGCAACATCGAGAACGGCGACAAGACCCGCCTGCAGGCGCGCAACGTGCACGTGCCGGTGATCACCAACCCGCTCGCCGCGATCCACGTCACCGGAACGGAGGCGCCCTGATGAGCGTCCAGCACATCGCCAAGGCCCGCGTCGTGAAGGTCACCGTCGGCGGCGCCACCGGCAACCGCCTCGCACGAGTCCTCTTCGCCGGAGACCCGGTGCCCGAGAACGTCGACGAAGATCAGATCAAGCGCCTGCTCGACCGAGGCCTGATCGAGCCGATCTCCGAGGAGTCGAACGAAGTCGAGCTGCCCGAGGGCGAGCCGACCGACAAGTGGTCCGTGCCGCAGCTCAAGAAGTACGCGGGCGACAAGAGCATCGATCTCGGTGCCGCCAAGAAGAAGGACGAACTGCTCGCCGCGATCGCTGCGGCCGCGCAGCCCGCCGGCAACTGAGACACAGGGGGCGATGATGGCGATCACCAAAGAGGACCTCGGCGTAGACGACAACCTCGCGCGCCGCATCCTGGTGACCACGCGCCGCATCGCCCCCTGCGTCCTCACCATCACCGGTGACGCCCGCGAGGACGCAATCGCGATCCTCAAAGGCGTCATCGCCGAACTCCCCGAGTCAGGCACACGCCGCACTCGATCGATGAGCCGCAACGGCACTTCGATCTCCTACGAGACGATCGAAACCGCATTCACCTCCGAAGCGCGTGCAGACCTCCGCTCACTGTGCGAAGCAGCACCCCCCGAGCCAGGGCTCGCCCAGGCATCCTTCCCATCCGACGCGCTCTTCCAGCGCCTCTGGCCCGAGGAGACCTACCCGTGAGCTTCCCCGCATCCTTCTTCTTCCCGCACATCATCAGCATCCGCGCGCTCGCCGGTGGCGCAGGCATGGGGGAAACCTACGCCGATGCCGTGCCGTCGATCGCCGAGGTGAAGGACGAGGCGCAGCTCGTGCGTACCGCGGACGGCGCTGAGGTCACCTCATCGACGCAGGTGACAGTGCCACTCGACACAGCCGCGCCGCTCGGCTCGCTGGTCACTGTCTGGGCCGGGCAAGGAGCCCAGCGTGAATCGGTCGTACTACGCGTCGCTCGGGATGAGAACCCGCCGCCGCTGCCCTCCCATCTGATCCTCTACCTCGAGTAGGAAGGCGCCCCGCGTGGTCAAGATGATGATGCCGATCCTCTCGATGTATGAGAAAGCCGCCCAACAGGGGCTGCGCGACATCGCTAGGGCGACGCTGAAGCTCTCGAACGAGAAGATCCCCAAGGACACCGAGGAAACCGCCGACTCCGGGTTCACCCGGGTGGACGATCTCACCGCGCAGGTCGGTTACACCTCGCCGGTCGCTCCTCTCCAGCACGAGAACCTTGACAACAAGCATCCCAATGGTGGCGAGGCGAAGTTCCTTGAGCGCGCCGCCGAAGAGATCGACGCCGCCGCGATCATGGCGAAGCGGATGCGGAAGTTGCAGAGCGGTGGCTGAGCTGCTCACCGACGTTCAGCTCACCAAGCAGGTGTGTGCGCTACTCGGGGAGATCGACGGGTGGGAGTGGCGCGAGACGGGCCAGGCGTACCCCGAGAGCGTCGTCGGCGTGCACTACGGCGCGATCAAAGCCACACCGTCCCGAGGTGTCGGCGTGCGGGTGTACCTGACCGGCGACGACCTCGACGAGTCGATCTCGTGGCGGCGCATGCAGATCCGATTCCGCGGCCCACGCAACGACCCGACGGGTGCCGATGCACTCGCAGACGCCGCGTTCCCGCTGCTCCAAGGACTCTCCCGGGTGGGAGGGATCAGCGGCATCAGTCGCCTATCCATGGCCCCTCTCGGGGCCGACGGCAACGGCCGCGAAGAGCGGACCGAGAACTACCTGATCATCCTCGACAACCCGGAAGCGGAGGCATCCGAACCATGAGCAAGCGAGTTCCCCTGCCGGAGGGCACGACCCTCGGCAAGTCCCACGAGTACGGCGGCGATGTCAACATCGGCACCCGCGAGTCCCCGATCTGGCAGCCGGTGCGGCGCATGTTCGGGTTCAACCCGGCCCCGCAGCCCGTGTCGACGAACGCGGCCACGTACGACGACGAGAGCACCCCGAACAACTCGATCACGGCGCAGGGCATCAACCACGCCTTCACCACGCAGGTGAACCGGTCCAAGACGACCGGCGAGTACCTGCCCGAGATCGAGGCGCTGCTCGCACGCACCGGCCCCGACGCGACAGACGCGGACGCGGAGATCGAGTTCCGCTGGTACCACAAGCCGTCGAAGGGCACCCCGAACCCGACCGACGCCGGACAGGGCGACTTCACCGTCACCTACAGCCGCGCCAACACCGGCCCCGACGGGTCGATCGAAGCGTTCGCGTGGACGCTGACCGGCGTCCGCACGTACGAGAAGATCGAGAACCCGTTCGGCGGGTGGGACGGCGACGCCCCCACGATCACCTCGGCGACCCCGTCGGGCGCGGCAGCAGGCGCGCAGGTGGAGATCACCGGCACCGGCTTCCAGACCACCGACGGCACCGACCGGGTCACCGGCGCGGCCGGCGTGAAGTTCGGCTCCACGAACGCCGCGTCGTACCTCGTCGTCAGCCCGACCAAGATCGTCGCGGTCATGCCGGCCGGCTCGGCGGGTTCGGCTCCGATCACCGTCACGAATGGTGACGGCGCGTCGAGCCCGAAGTCCTACACGCGCGGCGCGTGATGGGTGCGGTCGACTTCACGGAGTGGGCCGTCCCGGATCTGATCCTCACGTTCAGGGGCGTCACCTACACGGTGGCGCCCCCGAGCGTGGCGGACATGAAGCTCATCCTCGCCGCGGCCGCACGCGCGGAGGTAAACCTCCGACTCGTCGCCGGCCCTCTGCCTCCCGAGGTGGAGGAGCTGCTCGCGACGGTCGGGGACCGGCATCCGGCGCTCGGTGACGACGTGTTCGACCGGATGGTCGCGGACGGCGTTCCCGGTCCGGCGATCGACCGCATGGCGTACTACGCCGCGTTCTTCTGGGCGCGTGGCCGCGAGTATGCCGACCGGCTCGCACAGTTCCTCTGGACCCCGCGCGATTCTGACAGCGGCGGTGATGCGGCCCCAAAAGCGCGGCCACGCTCACCCCGCAAGAGTGGGCGCAGTACGGGCAAGGGGAACCGATCGACGAAGACGAGAACGGCGTCCCCATCTACGCCGACTACCGAGTCCCCGACGAAGTGATGGAAGCCGCGGCTCCCACCGAACAGCCTCACCAGCACCGTGAGGTCGACGGGTCGGCGTTCGCGCTCATCACCCACTGGCGGCTCGTGGTCGCCGAGCTGGCTGAGCGGGGCGTGTTCCTGCACAGCCGGGCCGTGCTCGACATGCCATGGCTCGACGTTCGGGCGCTGATCTACTCCCTCCTCGATTCGCCCACTCGGCTGCGGGAGGTACTGACGCGGAGGTGATCCATGCCGGCCCTGCGGGTGAGCGAACTCGAGACGCTGTTCACCGCCAACCTCGACCCGATCGAGAAGGCAGAGGCCACGGTCCGCAAGACCGGGCAGCGCATCGAGTCCACTCCGATCGTGCAGAAGGTCGACGCGGATGTGTCCGGCGCCGTGGCTGGCATGTCGCGCGTGGAGGACGCATTCAGTAAGGCGCTTGCACAGGCCGCCGACTCGTCGAAGGCGATGTCGACGTCTCTTGTCCGGGACTTCCTCGAGTCGGACCGTGCGGCGAAGCAGAGCGCCGAGGAAATCGAGCGCGTTCTCACGAAGTCCTACGGGGTATCCGGGGATGCTGCCCGCCGACTCGCGCTCATCACGAAGGGTGAGCTCCGCACTGCGGAGAAGGCGGCGACGGCCCTCGCCGCGACCGACCCAACCGTGAAGATCGGCGCCGACGAGAAGGGCGCGCTCGCGGGCATGGACCGCGTCGAGCAGGCGGCGAAGAAGATCGTGTCCCGCGCGACCGCGATCACGGTGAACGCGAAGGTCGATCAGGCGGAGAAGGGCATCGACCGGGTGCAGACCCGGCTCGACTACCTCCGCTCTGTCGAGTCGACGATGGACGTGAAGGCGGACATCGCCCGCGCCGAGGCCAGCCTGTCGAAGCTCACCCGGATGCGTGACGGTCTGGTGAAGGTCCGTGAGGAGATGGTGGTAGACGTCGACGACAACCCCGCCCGCCAGAAGCTCAAGGCCGTCGCGGACTTCGCGGAGGAGAAGGGCAAGGAAGGCGGGGAGCGGGGCGGCAAGTCGCTGTCCGGACACCTCGACTCCGCCACGCGCGGCGCCGGTGAGGCCGTCGGATCCGCTCTCGGCGGCGACCTCGGCGCCGGCCTGGAGAAGGCGCTCGTCGCGATCCCCGTCGCGGGCGGCATCATCCTCGCCGCGACCGCCATCGGCAAGCAGATCGTCTCCGCCGTCAACGAGGGTCTGGGCGTCGAGAAGCGGCAGGACCGTCTCGCCGCGCTGACCGGCCTCGACGAGCAGCAGGCGGCGCGTGTGGCGCGCGCGGCCGGTGAGGCGTACGCCAACGTCTACGGCGATTCGATCGAAGCGAACATGGACACCGCGCGGATCGCGGTGCAGTTCGACCTGATCGACGCGAACGCCACGACACGCGACTCGCAGAAGGTCATCCAGGGGCTCGCCGGAATCTCTGACGTCCTCGACGAAGACGTGCGCCCCGTCGCGACCGCCGTGACGACGCTGCTCAAGACGGGCATGGCGTCCAGCGCGCAGCAGGCTTTCGACATCATCGCCTCCGGTCAGCGCAACGGCATCAACCGTGGCGAGGACTTCCTCGACACCCTGACCGAGTATCCGGTCGTGCTGCGCAAGCTCGGGCTCGACGGGTCCGAGATGCTCGGCCTGCTGAACCAGGCGCTCAACGCCGGCGCGCGTAACAGCGACGTCGCCGCGGACGCGCTCAAGGAGTTCCAGATCCGCGCGACGGACGCCTCGGTGTCCAGCAAGGCCGGGTTCGAGCGGCTCGGGTTCAGCGCGGAGGAGATGACCGCGAAGATCGCCGCCGGCGGTGAGGGCGCTCGTGAGGGCCTGCAGCAGGTACTCGACCAGCTCCGCGCGACCGAGGATCCCGTGGTCCGCAACGCGGCCGCCGTGGAGCTGTTCGGAACGAAGGCGGAGGATCTCGGCGACGCGCTGTTCGCGATGGACCTGAGCAACGCGGTCGACCAGCTCGACGGCGTCACCGGCTCCGCGCAGCGCATGTTCGACACCCTGTCAGGCAACGACGCGACCCGCATCGAGCAGGCGCAGCGGAACATCGAGGTCGCCGCGCAGGGCATCCAGGGTGCACTCGCTGCAGCTTTCGCGGATCCGCTCGGCGACTTCGCCGACTGGGTCAGCTCGAACCGTGGCCCGCTGATGCAGTTCTTCGCCGACCTCGCGAACGGCGCCCTCGATCTGGGGACCAGCGTCGTGATCGGCCTGGCCGACGGGACGGAAGCGTTCGGAGAGTTCGTCTCCGGGCCGCTCGCCGACTTCGGCGTCAGCGTCGCCGACATCCTCGGCAAGCTGCCGTGGCCGTTCAACCAGGACACGACCGAGCTGCGTGCCGCCGCGGAGGATCTGCGCGGCTTCAAGGACGTCACGTCCGAAGCAGCGGACACGATGCGCACCCAGTGGGTGGGCGCGATCGATCAGGCCCGGGACAAGTTCAACCAGTTCATCGACCCGCAGATCGCGCAGGGCTACCTCAACGACGCGACCATGCGGGTCGCTTCGTCGATCGACGCAGTTGGCGCCGCGGCGGCCACGGGCAGCTCCCTGCTGAACGACTACCGCACCGCCGCTGACGGCAGCGGGTCGGCGACGGCGGAGCTCGACTTCCAGATGCGCAATGCGATCGATGCGATGCGGCAGGAGCAGGAGGCCGCGGAGGCGACGGGTGACTCGCAGGCGAACCTCGAGCAGCGTCACAAGGACGCGACCGTGGCGCTCGCGAACCAGCTCACGCAGATGGGGCTCACGTCGGATCAGGCGTGGGCGCTGATCCATACGTACGAGAGCATCCCGCCGACCGTGTCCACGACGGTCACGGCCGACACGACCATGGCGTACGACCAGCTCATGTCGCTGCAGTCGAAGCTGCGGGAGGTGACGGGGGATCATTCGCTCCGCGTCGCCACCGGCCCGGGCGGTCAGGGCGGCCTGGTCGTCGGGAACGCGAGCGGCAACCTGATCGAGTTCATGGCGAACGGTGGCATGCCGGGGCTGACTCCGATGGCGCCGGTCGCGCAGATGGTCCCGCCCGACACGTGGCGTGTGGTCGGTGACCGCGGGGACGTGCCGGAACTGTTCACGCCGATGGATGGTTCGCCGCGTTCATGGTCGCTGCTCCTCGAGGGGCTGCGGCGGATGCCGGGCTCACCGCCTGGCGCGACCGCGGAGAAGGGATCGACGCGCGCGGGTGCGTCGTTCCAGTTCGGAGACATCGTCGTGGCCGGCGTCGGCCCGGCGGAGGTGAAGGCGCTCCTCCTCGACGTGATCCGCGACCTGACGAACTAGGAGGCTGGGATGCGTCGACCGCCGGGCACAGGGTTCGAGGCGACCGTGCGCAACGTGACGTTCACGGGGCAGCGGTTCCGGTTCGAGCCGGGCTACTACGTGACGGCGGTCGACGGCCTCGGCGGCGCGCAGCCGTCCCATCATGGCGTGCCGATGCTGAACGGCTACGGCGAGTTCGACGCCGCGAATCAGTACGAGGACGCGCGGATCATCACGATCAGCGGGTTCGCGTACGACCTCACCCCCGAAGCCATCGGCCGCCGGCGCCGTCGTCTCGACGGGCTACTCGCGGGCCGCGACGACTCGGCCGTGCTGCGGTGGAGTGAGGACGGTTCCGACTTCCGCATCCCGCTCGTGCGCCGCGGCGTCGGCTCGAAAGCGCAGCGGCGGGTGGGGGCGTGGCGGTACGTCGACTTCACGGCCCGTTTCCGCGCCCCCGACCAGCGGTACTTCGGGCAGGCGGAGCCGTTCGGCCCCGCTCAGTCCATCACCGTCAGCCACTGGGGCGAGACGTTCGCTCCGCTCGCACTGAAGGTCGAGGGCAACCTGCCCGGCGGCTACGTCATCACCCACCCCGCCGGCGTGGTGCAGGTCACGCGCGCGCTCGAGACGGGGCATCCGCACACGTTCGACATGGACACCGGTCTGCTGTCCGTCGACGGCGTCATCGTCGCCGGCGGGCTCGGGACGGTGCAGCTCTGGGAGGTACCGCCCGGCGCTCCGGGGCAGGTGTCGGTCACGTCGGGTGCGCTGCTCAGCACGGTCGTGGAGAACACGTTCATGTGAGGAGGCGTCGTGGTCTGGTCGTCCTACCTCGTGCGTCCCCAGTCGGGGGAGAAGCGGCTGCCGATCAAGGTCGCCGATAACCAGTGGGGCACCGTGATCAACGGGATCGGCGACGGTCAGACGACGCTGAAGCTCGGAGACCTCACGCCGTCGGTGAATGACGCGCTCGCGGAGGACGAGACGCGGCCGTGGGACCGCGCCATCGTCACCTGCTGGGATGACGTGCCGGTGTACGCGGGGCTGATCATGCGGCATCGGTGGGTGGAGAAGACGGGAACGCTGCTGCTGAAGCATCGGGAGCTGCGGGAGATCGCTTCGCGTCGATACCCGTTCATGGTGCCGACGTTCAACAAGGCCGGCACGCTGGTCATCAGCGGCAAGAGCAAGCGCGGCCTGCTCCGCCGCCTCATCGAGATCGCCTACATCTCCGAGCCGGGCGACAACTGGCACTTCCCTGTCGCGCTCGGCCCGGACGAGGCGGGCGCCGAGCCGGACTTCGTGAAGCCGAACGAGAAGATCACCAACATCGAGCAGATGTTCTCCGAGGTGCAGGACATGGACGGCGGCCCCGACTGGTACCTGCGCCAAGCGTGGGACGGGGACGGTCGGCTGTACTGGCAGTCGGAGATCGGCGCCCCGAAGCTGTCCGCTGGGATGGTGGAGTATCACGCGTTCGCGGCGACGTCACCCGTCACCGAGCTCGCGCAGGACACGGACGGCACCGGTCAGGCGACCGGCGTGTACGGCGTTGGTGAGGGGTCGGGGCAGGACATGATCGTCGGCCTTGCGGGTCAGCTCCCGTACGATCCCGACGAGCAGATCCCGGACATGGACGTGCGCCGCTCCTACAAGGGGGTGGAGAGCGAGGCTGTCGCGAACTCTCTCGCGCTCGGCGACCTGAAGTCGGTTCGTAACCCGACACGGCAGCTGTCGTTCAAGCTGCACGCGCGCGAGCTGTCGCGGGTGAAGCTCGGCTCCACGGTGCGGCTGCACCTCGACGGGTCGAAGTTCCTCCGTGGGGTACGCGACACGTACGTCATCGGCATCAGCGGCGACGGAACAGACCACGTGACGGTGGAGGTGCAATGACCCGCATCAACAACCTGAACGCGCCGAACTTCAGCGGGCTCCGCGACTCGGTCGCGACGATGGAGACGCACACGCCGCTCGGGCATTCGTCGATCCACCGCGGCGGGATCCGCGTCGCGTCCGCCGAGGGACTGCTGGTGCAGGGCTCACAGCGAGTGTCGGGCACGCTGATCGTGTCGGGTGAGGAGTACGTCGAAGGCGTGCTGAACATCTCCGGCGTGCTGGTCGTGTCCGGGTCGACGTCGATCACCGGGCCCACGCAGATCACGGGACCGTTTCAGGTCGACGGCGCCACCGTCATCAGCGGCACGACCACCATCAGCGGCGACGTGTCACTCGAGTCCGACCTGATCATCACCGCGTCCGGCGCGATCCGCCTCGGCGAGGTGGAGATCGCATCCGGCGTCGGCGGCTCAGGCGGCATGTCCGCACCGAACAAGATCACCATGCAGACCCCGCTCGTCGACGTGCAGGGCGGACTGAACGTCGAGCAGGGCGCGGTGTTCCGAGGGAACGTCACGACGCCCAACCTGCCGACGATCACCGAGAGTGCGAGCGGCCTGCCCCGCAACACGATCTACGTGCAACCCACGACGAGGCAGCACTACCGCGTGGTGCCTGGCTAGCAGAGAGTCGTCGCCGCGGCGGTGATGATGGCACCGGAGTCGAGGTAGGCGCCGTACCCGTTGTCGGGCTCGCCGTCGATGACGGACAGCGCGCTCGTGTCCTTGCCCTTGGCGATCGCCTCGCACGCCTTCTCGCCGGCCGCGAGGAGCTGCTCGTCGGTCGCGTTCGGGATCACGTTGTCGGGCCGCAGCGCGGCGCGTACGGCCGTCAGATAGGCAGCCTCGCCACTGTCGACGTCGGGCGTCTCTGCAGTGAGAGGCGCGGTCGTCGACTCGCTGACGCGGTTCGTGTCGGCGGTGTCGGTCTGAGGTGCGGAGCATCCGGCGAGGAGCAGCACGGCGGCGATGCCTGCGGCTGCGAGGAGCGGGCGCTTCATTTCTGGGCCTTCCGGTTGCGTGCGACGTAGCGCTCGAGAGCGGGTGTCACGACGTCGTCGCTGAAGTTGTCGCCCTTCTCTCGGGCCACCTGCTGTGCAGTCTCCCAGATCGCGCCGACGCGGATCGAGCGGACCGGCTTCGGTTCTTTCCCCATGCCCGCGACTGTAATACGAAACGTATTACGCCGCAACAGACTCTTTGGAGGCGTCATGCTCTGGCCCAACGGAACCAACGACCGCCCGCCGATCTCGAGCCCATTCGGCCCGCGCGACGTGACCCAGCAGGGCGCGTCGTCGAATCACATGGGCACCGACTTCATCGGCTTCGCGATGGTCCGAGCCGTGGCCGCCGGCCGGGTCGTCAGCGTCGGGTGGCGCGACGGATGGTCGGGCGGCGGCTACATGATCTGGATCCAGCACGACGGGTTCCTATCCCGATCTCTGCACCTGGTCAACCAGTCCGCGCAGGTAAGCGTGGGGGACTACGTCGCCGAGGGTCAGGCGATCGGGCTGATGGGTACCACCGCATCCCCGTACCCGGTGGGCCGCCACCTCCACCTCGAGATCGTGGTCAACGGCCGCCAGGTCGATCCGGTCCCGTTCATCACCGCACGTCTCAGCACCGGTGCCGCCTTGGCCGGCGGCGCCTCAACGGAAGGATTTCTCATGGGTCTCAACGACACGCAGCAGCGCCAGATGTACGAAGCCCTCGTGGTCGGCGGGCAGAGCGCAGGCGCGTACTACACGCCTGAAGCGATCATCAACGTGATCCGAACCGAGCTCGCCCCCGCGATCGCCGCGATCGCTCTCGGCGGGATCGCGTTCCCGGGCGCGCCTCAGTGGAACGGCGTTTCAGACGATCGTGAACGTGGTCCGCGAGGATGACGGGCGCGAGATGCCGGTGATCGATCCGAAGGACTTCGCGTCCAGCGTGGCACCCCTGCTCGCGCCCCTGTTGAACGCGAACCTCGGCACGCTCAGCGACGAGACCATCGCGGAGATCGCGAAGGCCGCAGCCGACGAGCAGGCCCGCCGGCTGGCGAGCTGATGGAGCGATACCCGGTGTCGAAGGAGAAGCGCCGCATCCTCGAGGCGATCATCCGGATCATCGACATCGTCGCGTACTTCATCATCTTCGTCGGTGGCTGCTATGCGCTGTTCTTCACGCCCGACAGCGTGCAGCGTGAGCTCGCCGGCGCGGACTGGCTGGTGCCGCTGTGGGCGGGCTTCCTGCTCGTCGGTGGCGGGCTCGGCATGGTGGGGCGGATCTCGCGGATCTGGATCCTCGAACCGCCCGCCGACGTCGCGTCGATCGCGGGTGCCGCGATCTACTTCGTCGTGCTCGGCGGCACCCTGTTCCAGTCCGTCACCGCCGGTGTCGCGACGACGCTCGTGTTCTACGCGATGATCCAGATGTTCCGCCGCTACATCGAACTGCAGATCTTCGGCACCGACCCGAACGTGCACGGGTTCACAGACCGCATCGCGGAGGCAATGCGTCGACGGACGGCGAACGTCGCTCCTCGAGAGGAGTAGGCGTGCAGGACGTCAACCTCGTGACGATCATCGTCGCGGTGCTCGGTGCCGGTGGGCTCGGAGCGTTCGCGCGGGAGATCGCCGACATCGTCTCGAAGGTCCGCCGCGGCGTCTCCACGAAGGAGACGAACCGCAAGAACGACATCATCGCCCAGCGCGACAACGCCACGAAGGCCGCGGAGGAGGAACGCCGCCGCCGCATCGCCTGGCAGGAGTACTCGGGCTCGCTGCGCTGGCAGCTCCGAGAGAACGGCCTGACGCCGTCCGAGCTGCCCGACGACCTCGAAGACACCCTCAACCCCCGCAAGCCCTGAGCCGCCCACCCGGGCGGCTTTCTCGTTCCCGAGGAGGAACTATGAAGCTCTCCCTGCTGACCAGCCGCGCATGGTGGAAGGCCGCCGCGCTCCGCGCCCTGTACACCGCCGTCGCGATCGCCGTCCCGTACCTCGGTGGCGCGCTGCTCTCCGACGTCCCGTGGCTGACGATCGCATCCGCCGGCGCGCTCGGATTCGCCGCGTCCCTGGCGACGTCGCTCGCCGGCCTGCCGGAGACAGTCGGCACCAACCTGCCGTGGTGGCTCGCCGCTGTCGAGCGCGTCGTGAAGACCTTCGCCCAGTCGCTCGCCGCCGGCTTCGTCGGCGCGACGCTGATCACCGACGTCGCCTGGTCGACGGTCCTGCAGGCCGCGCTGATCTCCGCTCTCGTGTCGCTGCTGCGTCTCATTCTCGCGACGCTGCCCGCCGATCCGACCACGAAGTCGGGGCCTGTGCAGACACTCACGGGCGATCTGCACATCCAGGGCTGAGCGGGTGTCCGTGGTCGATCGAGGGAGGTTGATGTGCCGAAGCAGGTGACCGTCTTGTCGGACGTGTGGCAGAACACGGGCGGGCCGCTGCCTGCGAGCATCCGCCCCCAGCTCATGTACCGCCCGGTGCGGGCATCGATCGACGACAGCACGCTCATCGCCGGGGTCGAGGTGTTCGCGACGATCGACATGTCGTCGGGTGCGTCGGCTGCGCAGCTCGTCGCGGCGCCCGGCCTGCGGTACCGGCCGGTGCTGCGGTGGCTGGATAACCCGCTCGAGCAGAACCCGAAGCGCTGGTCGTTCGGTGAAGCGGAGTGGGACTTCACGTTCGACCCGTGGCCGAACGGTGGGCGGCTTGAGGATCTCGTGGGCGCGGACGACGTCAACGCTCCGTGGATCATCGGCCTTACCCCGCCGCCGAAGGCTTACCGCGGCTTCTACCTCAACGCGGCCGGAGCTGGGTTCTACCCCGGCGATCCCGACGACCCTGAGTCGTCTGGCACGGGCGAATTGTTCCGCTGCACGGCGAAAGGAATGACGTTGGTCGCAACGCTGAAGGGCCCCCGTGGTCGCAAGGGTGACAAGGGGGATCCGGGAACGAACGCGGTGCCGGCGGCGGAAGCGGTCGGCGCGTACGCGCAGGACGTCGACGGGCCCGCGTACGCCGGGATCGCGGCTGGCTTCCTCGCGGACGACGCCACGGCGATGAACGGACGTCGCCTGTACGTCAACGGCGACTCCTACACGACTGTTGTGGGCGGCATCGAACCGTTCACCAGCCGCATCGCTGAAGCGCGCGACATGACCCTCGAGTCGGTGGGAGTTGGTGGCTCCTTCTACCGTGATGTCGCGATGCGGATGAACGCTGCCCCACCGATGTTGGATCCGCAGGACTTCTGCATCCTCACCGGTGGTGTGAACCCGCCGCTGAATTACGGCATGGATGGCGACACGCGGCGCGCTGAGAAAGCGGCGATGCAGGCGGCGATCCTGCTCGCGATGGCGGGATCCAGGCTGGAGACATCCGCGGGCACCGGCACAGGATCGTGGGCCGACTACGTGTCTCCGGTGATGTCGGCTGGTGCGGCGAAGATCGCCGACAACACTCCGGGCGCTGTCTGGTCGTGGCATCCGACGTGGGGCGACTACTTTGCATTCGGATTCTCTCTGCGAGCAGAAGCGGGCGCTACGGGCGCAACGGGCGTGTGGAAGGTGAACGGCGTGACCGTCATGGAGTCCCGGGACGATGCTCCCGGATCTTCGGTGCCGGAGCGGTTCGACTTCAACAACTCGGCCCGCAACTTCGTCCCGTGGCCCGTGATGCTCCCCGCCCTGTCCGGGTCGGAGGTCGTCTCCGTGACGTCCGTCTCTGGCGCGATTGTCACCGCGGACGCGGTGTGGAAGCTCGCCGACGAACTCCCCACCGTGGGTGTTCTGGTGCCCGGTCTGTACGGCGAGGGAATCGATGCGACGGTGCGGATGTACCGCGGCGACATCATCGCTGGCATCGCCGAGCTCGTGCAGAAGTATCCGCGGATGCGGGGTCGTGTGATCCCGCTCGACCCGGAGGCCTACGGGTGGGATCGCGCCGCCGATATCGGCCCGGACCACGTGCATCCGACCGACGCGGGTCACGAGCTGATGAGTGTCGCCGGTCAGCGTTCCATCGGGCGTGCGCAGATGCTCGCGCCACTCATGTCAACGTGGGGTGTCGCCGGCCCGAACTGGCCCACCGTCTGGCCTTGGGGGTGACCGTGGCGTATCCGAACCTCCCGACCCGCGCGGTCCGAGCCGGCGGCGCGGGCGTGCTCGAGATGGTGGGGGCGGGTCTGCTGATCCGTGCGACGGTGCAAGCCGACCGCGCCCTCACCCTCGTCGACGGCACCACGTTCCGGCTGCTGAACGCGGGGTCGCCGATGCTGCCGGCGCCCGCGAACGCGCCGCTCGTGTTCGACGTGAACCGCACCGACATCTCCGGCGTCTTCATCGACCCGGCCACCGGGGACCCGATCGTTATCACCGAGGGCCGCCCCTACACGCATCGGCTGACGATCGTCCTCGAGTTCCTGACCCCGGAGCGGAAGCTGCTGCCGCAGTTCACCGTCACCTACGCCGGCGTCGAGGTGCCCGACGGTGACGAGCCGCTGAACCTCGACCTGCTCACCCCGACCACGGGTGCGCTGCCGCAGGACCCGGTGCTGTGGATCCTGACTCCCGGCGAGGAGTGGCCGCCGAACGCGCCCGTCGGGGCGCTCGGCTCCACCCTCATCCCGTACGTGAACGATGCCGGACTGACCGTCATCCCGATCTTCATCAAGGAGTCCTGATGGCTGAGCCTGTCCTGTTCACCGAGCTCGTGCTCCCGAAGGGCGACAAGGGCGATCCGGGAGAGCCGGGCCCTCCGGGACCGAACACGGTCCCCACGAACGACGCGATCGCCGCGGCAGTCACCACTCCGGGACCCGCGAAGACCGCACTAGACAGTGCCATTGCTGGGGTGGTTCGGACCGCCGCTCACGATCAGTTCCTCGGGGAGGCGGATGGCCCGCTCCTGGCGGGGACGATCGCAGACTCCTCGCAGCCGTACACCGTGCGCGCGAACCCGAGCACCGCGGGTTTCAAGCGCGTCGGGGGATCGCTGACGCACACGCTCCCCGCCTCCGGCGTCGCAGCGGCCTATGCGGGCCTTGAGCTGGGCGAGGACGTGTCGTCGATCTGGGCGAACTTCCTCATCCCGTCGGGGTCTGGAACTGCCGAGTCAATTGTCCTCATCGTCTCGTCGGCGCAGTTCACCGTCGACACCGGTCTGCCTGCATCCGCGGCCCACCTCGTAGTGAATCAGACCGGCTGGTCGTATGAGACGTTGGACGTGCCATTCGCTACTCCGGTCGTTTCGGCGGGCCAGTTCGCGACGCCGCTGCCGGTGGATACGGAACTTCAGCTCGCTGTTCAGTTCCGCGGCGACCGTGCATCGATCGTTCTGCCGAATGGCGAGGTGGTCCTGACCCCGGCGAACGCGAAGATCCTGAGCCAGCGCGGCGCGCACGCGACCCTGGAGCTGTACACGTCGAGTTCCGCTACGGCGAAGGCGATCCGTGTCCTTGCGTGGGGTGCCGACGACGCGCCGGATGTGGGCGAAGTGTCGCGCTCGGGGCCTGGACTGTACGACCTCGGACGGGCGCTCGACGCGCTCCCGAAGGGGCGACCTCTCGGCACATCCTTCTTCCTCACGAACAGTTCCGACATCCCGATCGGCACCGATCGCATCGAGATCATGCGTTCCAGCACGCTCAGGATCGCTCGGTCCAAGAAGGTGCGCGTCACCGCTGACTTCTGGGTCAACGAGTTGATCCCGACGACTCAGGCGACACGGTCCCTTCTCGTCGGCGCATTCGTCGACGGCAACGAGTCGTACGGATCAATGGTTCGGCTGGTGGACGGGTACTCGCGCCCGAATGGGCTCGGCTCAGCGCACACAGAGGGGCGGATGTATCACGTCGAACTGGACATCGACGAGTCGGCGTTCAATGTGGGCAACGCCTACCCGATCATCGTGAAGGCTCAGGCGTCCGCGTCGGGCGTGTTCACCATCCGGCAGGACACATCGTCGCAACGTCGAAACGCGGTCGCCGTCTACGAGGTGCCCTAAGCCTCGCGAACATGAGCGGGAACGCCCACGGCGAGAGCACCGTCCGGGACATCCTTCGTAACCACCGCGCCGGCACCGACCTTCGCGTCGGCTCCGACGGTGACGCCGCCGATCACCGATGCGCCCGTGCCGAGGTATGCCCCGTCGAGGATCGTCGGAACGTTGCGCGGGTCAGCGCCTGACACTCCGAGTGTGACGCGGTGATAGATCGTGACGTCTCGACCGATGGTGCTGTTCGCGTTGATGATGACCCCGCGACCTGCGTGGGGGAGACGCAGCCCCGGGCCGCACTTGACAGTCCCGGGCAGCTCCGCCCCGATGGTGAGCTGCGTCCAGAGCAGATCGAGGATCTTCGCGAGCGGACGCTTCACTGCGACAAGACACCCTCGGTGTGCAGCCTGATTCAATCGGAAAACCAGGACGGTAGCCCGGTCGAGGCCGCGGGCATTCACCCGGAAGTCCTCACGCAAGGTGTCTCGCAGTTCGCACATCGTCATGCCCCCTGCGCACGATCCTATCGGGCCTTACTCAAAGGGTGACCCACCAAAGCACGAAGCTTCCACGCAGCAGCGGCCCCGCCCTGTGTAGGTGCGGGACCGCTGCCGCCGGGTGAGCCTTCGCGGGGTCTGCCCAGCGGGCAACAGCCTAGCCGCCGCGGTGGATTACCTCCGCCGAAACCCGAAGCATCCTCAGCCCCCGGCTGCCCCTTAGTGGGTGGTCGGGGGCTCTTCGTATTTTCCCGATACCAGCAGGCATGGACGTTTCGGGGGTGCGGTTCCCACCCGCCCCACGCCGCTGCACACCGAGCGCAATGTGGGGGACGCATCCGGGGAACGCATCAACCAACGCCGCCGCCCTGGTCCTCGTGTACTCGTCGCCGTAGTACCCGACCCACACGCCGACTTCATGGTCACGCAGGTCGGTGTGCACGCCCGCGACCTTGCGGATCTCGTCGACCGCCTGCGCGTGCACGGCCGGGTCGGTGGAGTACTTGCCGCGGCTGCAGAGGCTGCTGATCTGCACGCCGAGGAACGTGAGCGGGTGGAGCGCGGTCATGCCGCCTAGTGTGCGCTGAGGGTCAGACGCGGCGCACGCTGAGCAGCATCCACCCGTCGGGGACCTTCGCGCGCAGGGTGGGCATGTCGTCCGCTTCGACTTCCTGCACGGTGGTCGGGAGGTAGGTGCCGGTCGCGGCGAGGGTGGTGGTGCCGGCGGTCATCTTCACGGGCCCGGACGCGAGCACGAACCCTGGCGGTGTGGCGTCGACGAGCTGCTGGTGCACGTCCTCGAGCGTGGCTCCCGTCACGTCGTGGGTCTTCGTCTCACGGGGTCGCACCATACCGATCAGCACCCAGCCAGCCTATGTCCGACCCCGAGCGGATCATGGCTCCATGCTGCCCGTCGCCACGCTCCTCGCCTTCGAAGCGAAGTGGGGCGCGCACACGGGCGGCAAGGAGGAAGCGATCCGCCACGAGCTCGACGTCACCCCAGCGAGGTACTACCAACTCCTCGGCCGCGCGATCGACACCCGCGAAGCGCTCGTGCTCGACCCGCTACTCACACACCGGCTGCAGGACGCGCGGGCGCGGCATCGTCGGCGGCGCTCTATGCTCGCGGTGTGAAGAAGCTCGGGGGAGCGGCACTCATCGCCGCAGTCATAGTCCTATCGGGATGCTCGGCGCCCGCGCCGGCACCGACCGTGACGGTCACTCAGACCCTGCGGCAGAGCCCAGCGCCGACGGTGACCGTGACGGTGACTCCATCGCCCACCACGCCCGCGCCGCAGTCCGCTCCTGCGCCCGCCCCGGCGCCGCAGAGCTTCGACCTCACGACCGACGCCGGTCTGTGCGCGGCGGACGCCGAGATGACGAACCTCGAGCTGAACGACGCGATCGCTCCGCTGCTCGGGTTCCCCGCCGATCGGGACCAGCGGACGTACGACCAGGACGACGCGATCCGCGCCTATAAAAACGCCGCCTTCGAGCGCGAGTGCCCCGCCCGCGCTGGGTGACCGGCTGCCCACATTTTGCCCACAGGTGTACCGTCGCACACCGGATTCTGAAGTGCTCAACCGTGCTCTAATGGGGCATGTTTCCGAGGGTGCGACGTAACTCGGCGGGCGTTCCTAGAGTTCGAATCCCTCCAGGGGCACCAAACGTACTTCTTTAGAACCCTCAGAGGCCGAAAGCACCGTGTTTTCGGCCTCTTCTCTTTCCTCAACCTCAGTTGGTGCGGGGGAGGCTGGCCTGAACACGACTTCGAACAGCTCCTGTAGTTCCCCGTCTGCGGGCTCTTCTTCGCAGATCAGTATCCGCTTGAAGAAGGCTTGGTTGTAGGTGCGGCGGAGGGCGTCGGGCGCACGTCTATATGCCTCGTAGCAGTTGGAGGCTAGCTCGATGGCGCCGGTGAGATTGCGCTCGAGTTCATCGAATCCCACGCTGAGCGCTTCGAGTCGCTCGACCACTGTTGCAAGCTGCTGACTGATAGACCGCTGTTCTTCTTTGTACAGCTCAGGCGGGATGACTCCGTCGAGATGAGCGTCGAGGAGCTTTCTGCTTCGTGCGTCGAGCCGTGCTTGTTCCAGGGCGAGGTCGCGTTGCGCTCGTCGGGCCTCTAGCGATCCGCGCTCGAGTTCCGTCTTGAGGTGCTGCTCGATGGAGTGTCGGACTTCCGACTCGAGCTGGAGATGCTTGTAGAGCGCGACCACCATGTTCTCGACGCGGCTGACTGAAAGCGCTCGCTGAGTACATCCGTTCCGCTCGCCCAGCTGCGTGATCGTAACGTCACCGACGAGGTCCGCCTCGCCATCGACGCCTGGATCGAGGCGGCGAAGGTCGACCCGGCCCTGCAGCAGCGCGCCCAAGCCGCGCGCGAAGAGATTGAACGCGAAGCCAGCACCAAACGCGAGGCCATCGCTGCGATCTTCGACGCCCCAGGCACACTGACGAAGGCGAGCCGGTCGCGCGCAGCCGCAGGCTGAGGCGCCAGCACACGCGGCCGCCCAGGATTGAGCGCTTCCGCGTTCTCCTGGCCGGCCGCCGCCTCACACCCACTCTTCCCCTCGCTCGTTTGTGTTCTGCGATCTGCAGAGAACCCATCCGGTTCTCGGTCGCTCACACAAAGGAGAAGAAGACATGGTGCGAGGCGTTCTCATCCCCGCGGCAGACGGTAGGGACCTCACCGCCTATGAGGCGGTGGAACTCGAGGACTACCAACGAGCGGTCGGCGGATGGATCGAGGCGGTAGATCTTCCTGCGTTCGGCAGCACGCTGTTCGTGAACGAAGAAGGACTGCTGCGCGGGTCGCCGTTCAACCGGCGCGCAACCTTCCTCTGGTGGTTCCACGTCCCTCGGGCGCGCAACCAGGCTCGCCTCGTCGGCGACGCGCTACTCGTCGGATTGCCGGACAAGGCGGGAGAGATGACCGACCTTCCGGACGACGCTCTGCGGTCGCTGCTTTCGGATGAGCTGTGGGACCTCGAGCTTCGCGACGGGCCAACCGAGGTGTGGAGCCGCGATCCCAGCGGCGAGCAGAGCTACATCGAGGCCGTCGTGTGGAGTGTGCTCGTCAGCGAAGTCTCGGACGCCGAGACGAGGCTCGTGCGGCGCCATTAGTCACCCAGGCGGTGATCGTCGAGACTCCAGCATCAACGCTGTAGAGCTCGACGATCACCGCCGCTTACATGTCTGCCCATAGGGGGCCAGCAACGCCGCGATCATGCGGCGGATCGGCTACTCCCAGATCGCGGCGACGTCGCGCTCGGCCTGTGCGAGCCGAGATCCTGCGGACTCCGCAGCATTTGTGGCTGTGCGTAGCGCGTTGCGGAGAGCGCCCATCGTGGACGTCCACTCGCGCTGAGCGTGCTCGTATGCGGCCTGAGCCGCTCCTGTCCACTGACTGTGGACAGCGCCGACCTCAGAATCGAGGTGATCGAGGATGTCGTCGAGTGCATCGGTTGCTTGATTGAGCGAAGCGACCAGTTCGGCGTGCCGGTCCGCGCTGAATGAGATGCTCATTCGCCTGGGTCCTGGTTTGATATCTCATCAAGCGTGCCCGGGACGCAGAGTGACGATCCGTCGAGGGCGTACAAGCCAGGTTCCGTTGAGAAGGACACCGCGTTGATGTCCGATCCTCGCCCGTATACGGCGATCCTCGGTTCCTTCTGGAGCTGAACCTCCAAGCCCTTCGACGCCCAGAAGTCGGCGACTTTCTGGGCGTCACCAAGATGGTCCGCCATGGGTTCACGCGCCAGTCCCCATGACGCGCTGACACCTTTCCCGGACGAGCTGGAGCATGACCCGATCGGCGCACCCGTCTCATCCCAGCCCTCGGACGAGATGAGCGCTGCGGTGTCGCTGATCAATGTGACGAGCTTGTCGCGCGATTCCTGTGGACTCATCGATTCCCCTTGTGCGCATGCTGTGACGACAGAAACTAGGCCGACGGTGACGATGCCTGCCACCAGCCGGAGGGCATGCTTGCGCAGCATCGAAGCGATCATTGGAGATCCTCGCGAGTGCTCATCCTCGGAATGAACCTCTCCGGTCGAGACACGAGATCTCCCTGTCCTGTGGTGGCGAGGGCAACGTTCGTCAGCGATTGCGTACCACGATCAAGGTAACCCGATCCGCTCGACCCGTCGACCGAATCACCGCTCAATGTGCTGGTCCCGTGGTCTGTCACCGCCCGTCCATCATCGCCGCCGTTCACGTCGAACACTTCGGCACCGAAGCTGTAGTGCGAGGGGTCGACCGGGTGTTCCCAGCTCGCGCGTCCGACCCAAGCCCATTGGTCACCGATGCCGGGGATGAATGCGGGCGTGTTGTAGGCCTGACCCGCGTAGACCTCCTTGGCATCAAGATCGCTTGCTTCTCTGAACTCGGGCGGAAGACCGGCCGATCCGAGGCTCACGAACGTGTCGACCGGCTTCTCAAGATCGTCAAGCGCCATCGAGGAGGTTGTGGTCCCGTAGGAGTGACCGAGGACATTAAGCGTCGAGTCACCGCGTACCGCCTGGAGACCTTCGATTGTCGTGTCGAGCCGCGCCGCGCCCGCCTCAGCATATGACGTCCCCAGCACACTGAAGTTACCCCCGGGGACGACCTCCGGCACGGGCGGAGTCTTGTAGCCGATCCACGCGATGACGGAGTGCGTGCGTCCAGGATCAAGGGTGCTCTGCGCAGCCTGGAGGTCCGCTGCGGATCGAGTCCATCCGGTCATGTCGGCCGTCGTTGCACCCATACCGGGGACAGCAACCGTGATGTTGTCGGCGACATCCGGATCTCCGACGGCCACGGCGGCAAGGGGCGGAACGTCGTTCGTGAGAGAGATCAGGAGACGCTGTGCGCCGACACCGCCGGATGACGTCAGTGCGTCCTTGATGTTCTCGAGTGCCGCAAGTTGACTCTTTGCACCAGCGACCGAATCGTTGTAGTTGGCGACCCCGCCCTGGTCGTCCCACCGCGGAACGTTCAGCTCCGTTGCCAGAACCTGCATGCGCGCCTGTTCGATCTGACGGTCCAGCCAGATCTTGTTGGCCTCGTTGCGTGTGTTGTAACTGAGCCCCTCGAGATTGCCGATGACGTCGGGGGCGAAGCTGATGAGCGAATTGCGCGCACCCGACCCGAGCCCACCCCACCACGCACTGGCAGCAGCAGGGGCTGCCAGAGCGATCAATCCTGCCAGTTCTGGTCGGAGCGATAGGAGCGAGGTTACTTCGTGTGCATCAAGTCCGGAGACGAGCGCCATGGCCTCATCCGCTGTCGTTGCAGGTGCGTTCAGCGCCCTCCACACATCTGCACCCACGTCCGGGGCCTCCGCAGCACTGCGGAGCGCCGCGGCGGCAGCGTCCCCCGCCGCGGCGAGCTGCGCACGCGCCTCTTCGAGGATCGCCACCGCTCGAGCGCGATCCGACGCCCCCGCGGTCATGGCGGCTTTCACGTGCGCGGCCCGGTCAAAGCTGAGCCCGGCGCCGGGAACGGGCCTTGCGAGCGCTGCTGCTGTCGCCTGTTCACCTTCCTCCCACGCGTCGATGGCGAGCTCGGCCTGGTACTGCGCGGACCGCAGTGCGGCGGCGTAGGTCTCCATAGCCGCGCCGGCGGCGTCGAGCGCCTCGGCGACAAGGAGCCACCGCGCTCCGACGGACTGCGCCCGCGTCTCGAAAGCCGTCGAGGCCCCACCGGTCCAGCCTTCTGGGGCCGGCATCTTCCGCAGCTCCGTGCCAGTCTGCTCTGCGAGGCGCGCACGTTGCCGCCAATCTGTGGCCGCTTCGTCAACGGCCGCGGGCGAACCGGGAATGAGGCTGACCGGATCCGTCGTCTGTCCGAGCTCGGCCATCAGAACATCCCCGGATTGATCCGCGTCGCCGATGATGCCGCTTCTTCGTCGGCTTCCTCGAAGATCCGTGCCGTGCGCACCAACCCCTCAGCGATGCGCTCGGTGGCATCTACGCGCTCTTCCCAACTCGACGTCAATCGCTGAGTGAAATTTGAGACCGCTGAAGTCAGCCCGTCGTGTCCGACATTGACGCAGGAGACGAGCGTGGCACCACCTGCGCTATCGGCAACGCCAGCAATGACTGACGACGCGGCGCGCAGTGCGTCAGGATCGACCGTGTATTCCCCCATAGAACAAGGTTAGGACTGGCCCCGGAGGGGGCGACTGGCCTAGCTCAGTCCTGTGGAAAACGCCGATATAAGGCTCCGAGACGACGCTAGGCCTACGGTTGAAACGCGCACTCTGCTTTGCGGCCGCCGGAGCAGCACGAGGGCTTCGCACCCACTCCCGAGTTCGTCATCGACGTCGGAGAGGACGGCTTCGGCTTCCTCAACCCGCAGGCGTTCAAGCCCGGCTTCGCCGCGGATGCGAGCGATACGGATGCGGCCTTCCTCCGCGACGCGCAGGTGCCGGTGAACATGGCGGTCTTCGCAGCGCCGGTGACGCAGGCGGCGTGGCGCGACAAGCCCAGCTGGGCGGTCATCGCCACCGATGATCGCGCGTTCGACCAGGCGATGCTCGAGCACATGGCGACGCGTGCCGGTGCCGCCATCACGAACGTCGCGGCGAGCCACGCGCTGTACTTCACGCAGCCCGGAGCCGTGGCCGAGGTCATCGCGACCGCAGCGCGCGCCGCACTGTCAACCAGCGCCTAGGTTCGGCTCCTAACCTGGGCGGCGTGTATCGCCGTCTCGCCGTCCTGCCCCTGCTCGCCGTGCTGGCGCTGGCCGGATGCGCCTCCGGCTCCGCGCGCACCAGCGCGGAAGCCTGCCTCAATGTCATGAACTCATGGCAGGAGTACGCGAGCTTCGCTGAGACTCCCGGGCGTGCGGATGGTGCGGTGGCCGAGGGGCGAGCGGCGGTGCGGGATGCGGTGAGCCGCGCGTCGACCGGCGCACCGGAGTGGATGCTGGCGCAGATGAAGGAGGCCGACAAGGCCCTCGACGCGGTGACCGCCGCACCCTCGAGCCCCGACGGCAAGGCGGCCTTCCAGGCCGCATCCGACGCGTTCGAAGCGATTCGCGACCAGTGCAAGGCGGACCGGAACCTCTAGCGGCGATCCGTCCGCCCGCAGGACTAATCTGTGCCGGGTGAGCGATGCACTCGATGACGGACCCTTCTTCCACGGCACCAAGGTGCGCCTGTCGCCCGGCGCTCTGCTGGTCGCGGGACACCGCTCGAACTACCGACCCGAGGTCGTGATGAACCACGTCTACTTCACGGCGCTGGTGGACGGCGCGGGCCTTGCGGCCGAGATCGCGGCGCGTGGCGACGATGAGATCCCGCACGTCTACGAGGTGGAGCCGACCGGTCCGTTCGAGAACGATCCGAACGTCACCGACAAGAAGTTCCCCGGCAACCCGACGCGCTCCTACCGCAGCGCGGCGCCGCTGCGGATCGTTCGGGAAGTGACCGATTGGACTCGTCTGACGCCCGAGGCGCTGCAGTCATGGCGGGACCGCATCGATGCGCTGAATGAGAACCCGGACGCCCAGATCATCAACTGACCGGTCCCGCGATCACAGCAGGACGGACAGGCGCTTCTTCTTGCGGTTCTCTGCGATGATCCACGCCACGTCGGCATCCGATGGGTCGAGCGCCAGGAAGACGGCCAACCCCGCGGGGGGATCGGCGGCGATCGCCACGCTCCAGCCGTACCCCAGCGCCTGACGCAAGGTGCGCACATCCGCATCTCGACGCTCGGCGAGGGGCCGCCGGGCCAGCAGCTCGGTGGCGCGCTCGCATACCCCGACGGCGACGGCGGCGGATGCGGGGGAGCGCAGCAGGCGCGGCTCGCAGATCGCCGCCACTGCGGCGCGCTGGACGAGCGGGTCGTCGGACGCAGCCCACGCGGTCACGATCTCGGTCAGCTGCTGAGCGTCGCGATCGCCCAAGAGCTGCAGTCCGATCGCCACGCCTTCGCGTACGCGCCATCGCTCATCGGATGCGGCGTGCAGGGCGGCGGCGGCGTACTCCGCCTCGTCGGCGCGGGCGCCGTACGCCGTCGCGACGCACATCGCGGTGAACTCGTCGTCGCGGGTGCCCAGCGCGAGAAGGGCGGACTCATGAGCGACCGCCGCGAATGCCGTGGCCAGAGCGGTGTTGGCGCGGGGGCCGGGCAGCCCGGAGTTCGCGTCGAGGAGCGTCGTCCACTCCTCGGCGGGCAGCTGGCGCAACCGCGTCTGCCAGTCGGTCATACCGCTGACCGTATCCCCGCCTGACGGGACGGAGGGCGTCAGGAGCCGGGATAATCTCCGGACGCGACGTGCGTATCCATGCGCCGCAGCCAGTCGCGGATCAGCGCGGTCGTGATCTGCGGCTGCTCCAGGTGCACGTTGTGCCCCGCCAGGTCCAGGACAGCGTAGGTGCCGCGCGGATAGTGGTCGCGAAAGCGCCAGCCG
This sequence comes from Microbacterium sp. SORGH_AS_0862, assembly GCF_030818795.1. NCBI lineage: Bacteria > Bacillati > Actinomycetota > Actinomycetes > Micrococcales > Microbacteriaceae > Microbacterium > Microbacterium sp. SORGH_AS_0862. Next base: position 2,660,055 of record NZ_JAUTAY010000001.1, read on the forward strand.
TCTTCGTAACCCACCACGTCGTCCTGCCGTCCGAAAAGATGCAGCGCAGGCAGGGTGAACGGCTCGGGGTGCGCCAGTTCGGGAACTGCGGGCAGCGTGTAGTCGGTCGCGATGCGGTCGATGACGGCCGGGTCGGAGCCGCGCAGGCCCGGAAGGACGTACTCGGTGAAGGCGGCGAACGATGCCGCATCCTGCACGACGCTCACCTCAGCGAAGTCGCTGCGGGCATCACCCGCGCCGTCGAGCACGGCATCGTCGACACGGAGAACCTGCCGCGGCGGCACGATGCGCGCGTCATGGCGTGGCTCGAAGACACCGGCGAGCGTGGCCAGTCCCAGCACCCGTTCGCGCATCTCGTGCGCCACGTAGCGGGCGATCATCGCGCCGAAGGAGTTGCCGATGATCGCGAACGGCGTCTCACCGAGCGTCGAGCGCACGTCTTCGATGGCCGAGGAGGCGACCTCGAGAGCGCTCGCGGCATCAGACGTCGGTGCGCCCTCGGCCCACGGGAGGTCGAGGTAGATGCGTCGCCAGGGGCGGTCGCCGATCGCTTCTTCGAGGGGAAGCATGATGCGGTGATCGACGCCGAAGCCGTGGATGATGACGATCGGGCGGCCGGATCCGGAGGTGCGTGCGATCACCCGTCGAGCGTATGCCGCGTCTGCGACATCGTGGCCGTTCGGTTCAAGACGTCGTAGCCGCGCACGCCTAGCGTGGGACCTATGGCACTGAGACTCGGATTCATCGGCATCGTCACGCAGGACATGGCCGCGTCGCTCGCGTTCTACCGCTCGCTGGGCGTCGACATCCCGGAGGGACAGGACGGCGCCCCGCATGTCGATGCGCGGCTGGATGACGGGGTCGCCCTCGCCTGGGACACGATCGACACCATCCGCAGCTTCGACCCCGCGTACGAGCCCGCATCCGGAGGCCATCGGATCGCACTCGCGTTCGACCAGGGGACACCGGAACGGGTGGATGCGGTGTTTGCCGGGCTCGTGGATGCGGGCTACGCGGGTCACGTCGCGCCGTGGGACGCGCCATGGGGTCAGCGGTACGCGACTCTCCTCGACCCCGACGGCAACTCGATCGATCTCTACGCGGCGCTCGACGCGAACTGAGCGGGGCTCGCGCCCACCAGCCGGAGGAACTCCCGGGTGAGGTGCGACTGGTCCGCGTACCCCGCCGCCGCGGCGACGTCGGCGAGCGTGCGGTCGCTCCGCAGGAGTCGCTGTGCGCGGCTCGCTCGCTCGATGCGCACGAGGGTCGCGTACCCGTAGCCGAAGCGCTCACGCATCCGGCGGCGGAAAGTCCGCTCGGTCTCGTTCATCTCCGCAGCGATACGCGCCGCGGAGACGGCGCGTCGCGCGCCGATCTGGACCGCTCGTGACCATGGGTTCAGGACGGTCGCGCGGGCCGCGAGCTCGACCAGGCCCGCGGTGGGATGCGGCCCGTCGCCGAAACGCACCATCCGCTCGCGCAGGCGACGCGCCTCGTCGACGGACGCGGTCTCGGCGAGGGGGACGAGCCGATCGGTCAGCGCGGGGAGGGCAGCGGCGAGGAGTCCGTGCGCGCGGCCCGGCGACAGACGCAGTCCGAACGACCCGCTCGCCGGGTCGGCGACGGCGGCGATCCACCGCGTCGAGGGTCCGGCGACATAGACCTCGTCGGCCAGCAGGATCAGATCGACGCATCCGTCGGCGGGTACCGCGCCGCCCGCGCCGCCGGTCGAGCGCCAGAGCGCCGATCCGTCGGGCAGCGCGAGTTCGGTGTACACGCTGCCATTGTGCCCGCGGGCAGTGACAGGCGTGCGGTCAGTCTCCCGCCGCCCGCACCAGAACCTCGTTGCGTTGCCGGATGAGCCGCCGCAGATACGGCACCAGCACGAGTCGTTCGGCCAGCCGGCCGAAAACCGGCGACGCGATCGTGAGGATGTCGGTCATGACGGTCAGCCCATCCTGGGTCTCGAATCGGTGCTCGTGACGGAAAGTGCGAAACGGACCTCGCACCTGCTCGTCGACGAAGCGGCGAGGACGATCGAGCGCGGTGATCTCGGATGTCATCCGGAAGCGCCAACCGAAGTGCCGGGCGCTCCAGGTGACGGTTTCGCCCAGGCCGATGAGCCCGCTCGTGACTCCGCCGACGGCGCGTTCACCGGAACGCACCATCGATTCGAGGTGCGCATCGATGCTGAGCGATTGATCGAACAGCCGCTCGACGGGCACCCTCGCGTGGGTGACGACGGTGAAACTCGAGACCATGCGTCGACTCCTCTTCCTCTATGTGGCCGTGGCTGCGCCGCGTCAGATCGCGTCCTCGAGATGCGGCCGGCAGAAGGTGTATCCGGCAGCGTCGAGTACGCCCGGCACGACCCACCGGCTCTTGAGGACGAGCTCCGGTTCGGTACGCAGCACCCACATCGCGGGCTCCAGCATCCATCGCCACGCGGGCAGCCCGATCGGCATGCCGGTCTTCCGGCGCAGCGCGCGCATGAGGGTGCGGTTGTCGGTCGGCTCAGGGCTCGCGAGGTTCACGGCGCCGGTGATCTCCTCATGCTCGCCGAGGAACCGGACGGCTCCGATCACGTCATCGATGTGCACCCAGCTGAACTTCTGCCGCCCACGTGTCCGGTGCCAGCCGGAGCGCGGGGATCCGGTCGGATCCGGCCCGATGCCGCGGTATCGACGGTGAGGGAACCAGGGCGAGTCGATCTGCGGTCCACCCAGTCCCCAACGCGCGAGGCGGCGAAGCATGTCGGGCGCGGGGCCGTCGCCGAACACGATGGCCATGCGCAGCGCCACGCGGCGGGTGCGCGGCAGCTCGTCGGCGAAGAACTCACGTTCCCATTCCCGCGCGACGTCCACGGAGAATCCCTCTCCGACGATGCCGGACGCCTCGTCGTTGGGGCGCTGCGCTTCGTGCCGGTAGATGGTGGCCGTGGATGCGTTCAACCACAGCGGGGGTGGGGTCTCTGCCGCCGCTACGGCGTGGCGGAGGGCCCGCGTGGTCTCGACGCGTGAGCGCAGGATCTCGTCCCGATTGGTGTCGTTGTACCGGCAGTTCACCGACTTGCCGGCGAGATTGATGAGGAGGTTGGCGCCGTCGACCGCGTTCACGAGAGCACGCGGATCGTTCCAGCCGACGCGCTCCGCGCGACCGACGCGTCGTATCCGGTATCCGTCGGCTCGCAACGCCTCGACGAGCTCGCGCCCCACGAAACCGCTCGCTCCCGCGACGACCGCCACCCGCTCGTCCGCCATGCACTCCGCCCCCTGTCGGCACCCGTGTCTCGACCGTACCGTGGCGTCGTGACCGGCTTCACTGCGCCCGCGATAATGGAGCGGATGGAGCCGTGGGAACTGCGCGAGTGGCATGCCGAGTACCTCGACGCCTGCAACCGTCACGACCTGGACGCCATCCGCGCGTTGGTCGCTTCGGACGTGCGTCGCGCGCACCTGCCCAGCGGACGGGACGCATGGATCGACGATCTCGCGGATCTTTTCCACGCCTTCCCCGATTGGCAGTGGCGACGCATCCAACTCGTGATCGAGGACGACCGGATCGCCGCACACCTGCGCGGCAGCGGAACCCACACCGGCGTCTACCGCGGGATCGCGGCCACACGCCGACACGTCAACGTCGCGGAGTTCGCGATGTACCGGGTGGTCGGCGGCCGCATCGCCGAGTTCACGGGAACGGGCGACGCCGAACTGCGGCAGCAGCTCGGAGCGTGAGGCGCGTCAGTGCGCGGCGTCGTAGGCGTCGATGACGGATGCGGCGACGCGCCCGCGCTCGGAGACCTGGTGGCCGTTGGCCTTCGCCCACTCCCGGATGGCGGCGAGGTCCCGCGACGAAGAGGCGGTCCGAGCACGCGGCTTGATGCTCGCCGTCGAGCGGCCCGAGGATATGCGGCGGGCTGCCGACACATACGGAGCCATCGCATCGCGCAGCGCCGCGGCGTTCGCGTCCGAGAGGTCGATCTCGTACGCGATGCCGTCGAGGGAGAAGAGCACGGTCTCGCCCTCGCCCACCTCCAGGACGGAGTCGTCGAGGTCGTCTACGAGCTGGTGGACGATTCTGCGCGCCATGACGTCACCATACAGATCACCGGCTGATCAGGGCAGCAGCCGCGCCCGGCGCGCCTTGGCCACGGCCGCGTGCCGCGTCGTCGCCTCCAGCTTCGACATCGCCGCCGCGAGGTACGACTTGACGGTCGTCTCCTTCAGCGCGAGCTCCTGCGCGATCTGCGCGTTGGTCGACCCCAGGGCGGCGCATGCGAGCACGTCCAATTCGCGCGGCGACAGCTGGACCGACGCCGACGGTGCGGGTTGGTCGCCCGCCGCGACCTCCGCGAGGCGGCGTTCGACGGCGGCGAGACGCTCGCGCAGCGCAGCGTCGCTGACCGTCGCGGAGATCGCACGCAGTTCCGCGAAACTCTCCCGCACCTGCTCGCGCGCCGCCGCATCCCACGCGCTCTCCGGTGCTGCGTCCTGCGCGCGCTCGACACGGCGGGCGACCTCGTCGCGGATGCGGAGCTCCGACGCGAGCGCGTCGGCGATCCTCAAAGCCGGTGCCGCCGTCACGTCGTCCACGGCCGTCTGACCCCAGGAGCCGCAGTACAGCACGCCGCGGGTGCGGCCCGCCGCGACCACGGGAACCGCGAAGAGCGTCGCGATGCCTTCGCCGAGGATCGGACCGTCGTAGTCGTGGGTGATCCCGCGTGCGCTCCGGTAGTCCAGAGCCAGCCGTGGACGCTTCTCGGTGAGCGCCCGCCCACCGAGTCCCCGCTGCTCGCGCACGATGAGGCCTTCGATGGTCCGCCCGCGGGCGCCGACGATGGAACTCACGTGCACGGAGTGCTCGCGTACGAGCCCGCCGAAGGCGACGGGGAAGCGTGTGCGGGCGACCAGATCGTGGACGGCACGCGTCATCAACTGCAGGTCGCTGGTGGTTCCGGGGGACATAGGTGCTACCTACTTCCGGGGGTGTCGGCCTCGTTGCCGATTTTCGTAGCGTCGACCCTACCATCGCCGCGAAGAGGCGACGACGGCTCGGATGGACACCCCGCATCCGCGGCATGAGGCAAGGAGGCCACATGACTGAATCGCACGACCGCGCCGCTGACGGCGCGGGAATCGACTACATCGAGGTGGAGGAATCACCCCCGTTCCAACGCCTGAAACGAGCACAGCGCGCGTTCGTCTTCCCCCTCGCGATCGCGTTCCTGCTCTGGTACTTCGCTTACGTGCTGCTTTCATCCTTCGCCGCGGACTTCATGGCCACGCGCGTCTCGGGTGACATCACCGTGGGTCTGCTGCTCGGGCTCGGCCAGTTCGTCTCGACGTTCGTCATCACGATGGCCTACGTCGCCTACGCCAACCGGCGCCTCGACCCGCAGTCGCGCGCGATCCGTGAGGATCTGGAGCGGCGAGAGGCGGGTGCGCGATGAACGAGGTCTTCGGAGCCATCCATGCCGCCGTGCAGACGGTCGAGAACGATCCCGTCCTGAACATCTCGATCTTCGCGGCGTTCGTCGCGGTGACGCTGTTCATCGTCATCCGCGCTTCCCGTAACAACAAGACCGCCGCCGACTACTACGCCGCCGGTCGCTCTTTCACAGGGCCGCAGAACGGCTTCGCGATCGCCGGCGACTACCTGTCGGCGGCATCCTTCCTCGGCATCTGCGGAGCCATCGCGATCAACGGCTACGACGGCTTCCTCTACTCGATCGGCTTCTTGGTTGCGTGGCTCGTCGCGCTGCTGCTCGTGGCCGAGCTCATGCGCAACACCGGTCGCTTCACGATGGCCGACGTCCTGTCGTTCCGCCTCAAGGAACGTCCGGTGCGGATGGCGGCGGCCATCACGACCCTGGCGGTGTGCTTCTTCTATCTGCTCGCGCAGATGGCGGGCGCCGGTGGTCTCGTCTCGCTGCTGCTGGGTATCGGCGACCAGATCGGGCAGTCCATCGTCGTCGCGGTGGTCGGCGTGCTGATGATCGTCTACGTGCTCATCGGCGGGATGAAGGGGACGACCTGGGTCCAGATCGTGAAGGCCTTCCTCTTGATCGGCGGCGCTCTCGTGATGACCGTCTGGGTGTTGGCGATCAACGGCTTCAACCTGAACACGCTGCTGGAGAGCGCGGTCGCCGCCTCGCCGAAGGGTGAAGCGGTGCTGGGCCCGGGACTGCAGTACGGCAAGAACCCGTGGGACTTCATCTCGCTCGCCCTCGCCCTCGTGCTCGGCACGGCGGGCCTGCCGCACGTGCTGATGCGCTTCTATACGGTGCCCACCGCGAAGGAAGCACGGCGTTCGGTGGTGTGGGCGATCTGGCTGATCGGCCTCTTCTATCTGCTCACTCTCGTGCTCGGTTACGGCGCGGGCGCACTGGTGGGGCCCGAGACGATCGCGGCGGCGCCGGGCGGCGTCAACTCCGCGGCTCCGCTGCTCGCGCTCTACCTGGGCGGCCCCGTTCTGCTCGGCTTCATCTCCGCGGTGGCATTCGCCACCATCCTCGCGGTCGTCGCCGGCCTCACGATCACGGCGGCGGCATCGTTCGCGCACGACATCTACGCGAGCGTCGTGAAGAAGGGGAACGTCCCGCCGGACGGGGAGGTCAAGGTCGCGCGGCGCACGGTCATCGTCATCGGGGTGCTGGCCATCCTCGGCGGCATCGGCGTACAGGGTCAGAACGTGGCGTTCCTGGTCGCGCTGGCCTTCGCCGTCGCCGCCTCGGCCAACCTGCCCACCATCCTGTTCTCGCTGTTCTGGCGCAAGTTCACGACGCGCGGCGCGGTGTGGAGCATGTACGGCGGGCTCGGGGCGGCGATCGTGCTGATCGTGCTGTCGCCCGTGTTCTGGGGCACGCCCACGAGCGTGTTCAAGGACGTGGGCGTCGCGATCTGGCCGCTCAACAATCCGGGCATCATCTCGATCCCGTTGGGCTTCTTCCTCGGATGGCTGGGGTCGGTGACCTCACGCCGCGCCGAGGACCGCAAGAAGGCCGCCGAGATGGAGGTGCGCTCGCTCACCGGGTTCGGCGCCGAGAAAGCGGTCGACCACTAGCGACATCGTCCGGCGGGCGGCCTACACGCCCGCCGGACGATGCGCGGCCTCGAGATCGAGCAGGTAGCGCTTGTGCTCGGGGCGTCCGCCGTACTCGCCGATCGACCCGTCGGAGCGGATGACGCGATGCGCGGGGATCACGAGCGAGATCGGCGTGTGGGCGCACGCCGAACCGACCGCGCGATGCGCCCGCGGCGACCCGGCCTCGATCGCGATCTCACCGTAGCTCGCCGTCTCGCCGTAGGGGATGCGGGATACCGCTTCCAACGCGTCACGGGAGAAGCCGCTGACGAGACTCAGGTCCAGCGCGACCTCGAACGTCGTGCGCGTCCCTTCGAAGTACTCGTCCACCTGGCTGAGCAGCGAGTCGGCATCGTCGTCGATCGGTGCCGGCTCCCCGCCCAGGCGCTGCGTCCACGCTGCGAGGACGGAGCCGAACGGCGCGGCGAGGAACTCGAAGCCGATGAGGCCGGCGTCGCTCGTCAGAACGAGGGCATCGCCGAGGGGCGTGGGATGGATGCGGAAGCCTGTCGGGGTCATGTGCTCATCCTTCTCGTGCGTGCACTCCTTCCGCGGGGAGAGCGTCCGCCCGGCGGACAACGCGCGGGCCGGGTGAACGTGGGGAGGAACGGCCGGTCCGTCCGGCGTGTCGCCAATCCGGCGAAACTCGGCCGTGGTTGAGCCCCGCTCGCCCATCTCACGCCTATGGTGACACGTGTGTGGCGTGGAGAAGGCACCATGATCTCTGGTGCAGACGAGGCGACGAATCCGGTGCGCCCGAGTGATCTCGGCGTCGCGGAGCCCGGTGTCGTCGTCGCGCACGTGGCCGACCCCGAGCGCGCACGGCTGCGCGCACAGGCCGCACTGCTCGGCGGGCGCTCGACGCTCCTCTTCTATGAAGACTCGCCCGAGCGCGGCATCGACATCAACAAGGCGCACCCGGGGAGCCTGCCCCAGTTCCTGACCGGCCGGTCGACGCTGCTGTCCAATCTCTACCGCGACGAGGTCGCCCTGCGCACCGCGCGGATGGCGGCGGAGCGGATCACCGCCAAGAACGTCGAGTTGCGCACGGCGCGTGGCCTGGAGACCGTCTCGCTCGCCGTGGGCATGGCCTCGTGGCGCATCGGCGGGATCATGTGCACTGCTCCGGTGCTGCTGCGGCCTCTCGCGATCCGCCGTCACCACACCGACTTCGAGCTCAAGCTCCACGGCTCCTTCGTCGTCAATCCGGAGCTCGTGCGCGCGCTGGGCACCCACTTCGGCATCCACCTGGACTCGGCGGCCCTCGCCGGCCTCGCTCACGACGGCGCCGTGTTCCGCCCGCAGCCCGTGATCGACCACCTGCGGGCGCTCACGACCCACATCCCGACCTTCACCGTCGTGCCGCGTCTGGTCGTCTCCAACTTCGTCGATGTGGGCTCGGGCATGGCTCGCGACACCGCCGACCTCGACCACCCGGTGCTGAACGCGCTCGCGGGGCACCCCGACGAGCGCGCGCGCCTCTCGGTGCGTCCCGCGCTTCCCCGCGTCACCAGCCCGGACGAGCGGACGCCGGCCGCCGACACGCTGTTGCTGGATGCGGACGAGGAGCAGGAAGCCGTGCTCGCGCGTATCGCGGCCGGTCACTCGCTCGCGGTGCACACCCTGCCGGGCACAGGAGGCACGCAGACCGTCATCAATGCGATCGGCGCCCTCGTGCAGAGCGGTCGTCGCGTGCTCGTGGTCAGTGCTCGCCGATCGACCCTCGACGGCGTCCGCCATCGCCTCGCAGGGATCGGCCTGGACGCGCTCGCCGTCACCCCGCGACACCTGCACCGTGATCTGATCCGCGCGATCGGACGCAATGAGAAGGCTCAGCCGCCGAAGGTCGCGGAGATCGACGACGCGCTGCTGCGACTGCGCACGGTGCTGCGCGACTACCGCGGCGCGCTGACCGCATCGCATCCCAGCCTCGGCACCTCGGCGCTGCAGGTCGTGCGGCGGCTGACCGAGCTGAGCGCACTGTCGCCGGCTCCGTCGACCACCGCCCGTTTCGACATCGCCACCCTCGAGGCATTGCGGGACGCCCGGCCGCAGGCGGCGGCGAAGCTCGTGGCCGCCGCGAAGCTGGGGGAGTTCCGCTTCGGTCCCGACGACTCGCCCTGGTACGGCGTGAGCTTCGACACCACCGAGTCGGCGCGCGCCGCGCACGCGCTCGCCGGAAAGCTGAGCGGCCGCGAGGTCCCGAGCCTGCTCGAGCGCGGCTACGAGCTGATCGCGCAGACGCGGATGCGGCCCTTCCGCACGATCGATGAGCTCGGCGACTATCTGCGTCTGCTGCAGGGCATCCGCGAGACCCTCGACAAGTTCAGCCCGAGCGTCTTCGAGCGTCCGATCGTCGAGCTCATCCAGGCGCATGCACCCAAGCGGGAATCCGCCGAGATGTCCAGCGCCAACCGACGTCGGCTCAAGCGCCTCTCGCGCGAGTATGTGCGCCCCGGCGTCCACGTCGGCGACATGTACGAGTCGCTCGTGCGCATCCAGCAGCAGCGTGCGGATTGGCAGCGTCTGGTGGATGCGGGCGTCGTGCCCGAGGTGCCGGTCGGGCTCGCCGACGTGCACGTCGCGTGGCAGCGCGTGCACGCGCAGCTCGGCGAACTGGACCAGATCCTGCGGCGTCGTGAGTCGAGCCGACTGGCCTCGCTTCCGGTGGCGCAGCTGATGCGCGTGCTGGCCGGACTCGCCGCCGAGTCGGCGTACTTCGAGAACCTCGTCGAGCGCGCCACGCTGCGCACCGAACTCGATCGCATGGGACTCGCGCCCCTGCTCACCGAGCTGTCGGTGCGCCATGCGCCCGAGGACCAGGTCGCGGCCGAGCTCGAGTTCGCGTGGTGGCAGTCTGCCCTGGAGCATCTGCTGCGCACCGACCGCGCGCTTCTCGGAGCGAACACCGCGGTGCTGGACCGTCTCGAGCGCGACTTCCGGCTCGTCGACGAAGCGCACGCCGCGGCATCCGGCCCCGTCCTCGCCGCGCAGCTCGCGACGCAGTGGAAGATCGGCCTGGTCGACCATGCCGACGAGGCCGCGGCTCTCAAGCAGGCGCTGAAGGGCGGTGTCTCGGCCCCGGAGCAGCTCGTGCGGGCGGCGCCGACGCTCATGCGCACGCTCGCGCCGGTCTGGCTCGCGTCGCCCTATGAGGTGCCCGAGATCCCCGACCACCCGCCGTTCGATGTCGTGATCATCGCGGATGCGGCCGCCCTCTGCCTCGCGGAGGCGGCGCCCGCGCTGCGCCGTGCTCGTCAGGTGGTGCTCTTCGGCGACCCCGTCACCCAGAAGCCCACCCCGTTCGCGGTCGGCGCGGGCGAGCGCGCGGTCGCGGACGAGTTCGACGAGCCCTTCGACGACGTCTCGGTCTTCGAGCGGATGGCGGAACTGCTCGACGTCGCCACCCTCACCCGCAGCTACCGCGCCGGCGGGGAAGACCTCGCGCAACTCGTGAACGATGCGTTCTACGGTGGCGAGCTCGTCTCGCTGCCCTGGGCCGGTGCCTACCTCGGGCGGGGGAGCCTCAGCGTCGACTACGTCGAGGGCGGAACGGGAACGCCGGACCCGATCTCGGGTGCCGTCGAGAGCCCGGATGCCGAAGTCGCGCGCGTCGTGACGCTTGTGACCGAGCACGCGGTCAACCGTTCCGGCGAGAGCCTCATGGTCGTCACGGCCAGCAGGCGGCACGCCGAACGCATCCGCGCGGCCGTCGATGTCGCCTTCGCGGGCCGCGCCGATGTGGCCGATTTCGTGTCGCGCGAGACGGCCGAGCCGTTCGCCGTGCTGACGCTCGAGGAGTCGGTGGCGGAGAGCCGGGACCGGGTCGTCTTCTCGCTCGGGTTCGGGCTGACCAAGCATGGCCGCGTTCTCAGCGACTTCGGCGACCTGTCGACGGCGGACGGCGAGCGATTGCTCACGGTCGGAATGACCCGTGCGCGTCGCTCGATGGTGATCGTCTCCTCGATCCGTCCCAGCGCTTTCGAGGACGGCAGGCTCGAGCACGGCGCCGCGACCCTCATGAGCATCCTGGGCGGAGTGGCGGCACGAGCGCGTGAGACGCGTCTCGAGGATCTCGCCGACCCGTTGACCCGCGCTCTCGCCAGTGAGCTGCGTGCCAAGGGCATCAAGGTCGATCTCGACTACCGCGGACTGCTGCCCCTGGTGGCGGGCCATGACGGCAAGGCCGTCGTCGTCGAGAGCGACCCGGAGACGCGCCCCGAGTCGCTGCGCGAATCGCTGCGTCTGCGCCCGCAGATCCTGCGACGGCTGGGGTGGCACTACCTGCGCGTCCACGCCTTCGACCTCTACAGCGATCCCGCGGCGGTCGCGGCGCGCGTAGCGACGCTGCTGGGCGTCGAGGCGGGCACATCGCCGCAGGCGAGCACGCAGCCCATCGATGTCACCGAGTGACGATCGCCAGCGCGTCGTCCGCGTGGCGGGCGCGCGGCGCGCTCGGCTGACCCCGGCGCCCGGCGCGGTCGATGAGCCCGACAGCAGAGACGACGACGCCGCATCCGCTGCGTCCGAGGCGGGCCCGAACGACGAGCGGATGCGGCGCGAGGTCCCGCCGCACTATTGAGGCGTCAGGGCCGGGTCTTGTTCTGCTGCTCGAGCAGGTCGCGGATCTGCACCAGCAGCTCCTGCTCGGTGGGGGCCGGAGCAGCTTCGGGCTCGCGCACACCGGCGCGCGCGGCCTGGCGCGCCTTCCACAGGTTCATCGGCATGACGAACGCGAAGTAGACGACGACCGCGACGGCGAAGAAGCTCACGATCGCCGTGATCAGCCCGCCGATCGGGAACGTGACCGTACCGCCGTAGATGTCGGGCACGGGGATGCCGGGAACGCCGTTCTCGTCGGCCTTCCAGAAGATCTCGATGAGCGGCGTGATGATCGACGCGACGATCGCGTTGACCACCGCCGTGAACGCCGCGCCGATGACGACCGCGACCGCGAGGTCGATCACATTGCCGCGGAGGATGAACTCCTTGAAACCCTTGATCATCGAATCTCTCCTCATCTCGTCGGCGTCGGGCCGGTCAGGATGCCGCGGGAGCGGCGGGGGCAGTGGGAGTGGTGGCTCCCGTGCTCGATGATGCCCCGGACGAGCCGGAGTCTCCACCCGACGTGCCGGTCGAGCTCGAGGCGGATGTGCCGCCGCGCGAGTCTGTGCGGTAGAAGCCGGAGCCGTTGAAGGTGACGCCGATCGAGCCGTACTCCTTGCGCAGCATGCCGCCGCACGAGGGGCACTCGGTCAGCGCAGGGTCGGAGAAGGACTGGACGGTGTCGAAGCGGTGTCCGCAGGACTTGCAGGCATAGGCGTAGGTGGGCATGGTGCCTCCGGGGTCAGGCGCTCAGCGGGCGCGCAGCGTCAGGGTGCGGGTGGGGGTGACGACGCCGTCGACGGGCTGGTCGTGCACATCGGTCGGGACGTCGTCGAGGATCTCGGAGTCGTAGACCACCGCGTACACCGGCGGGCACTTCTGCATCGAGCCGATGGTCTTGTCGAAGTAGCCGCGACCCCATCCCAGCCGCATCCCACGTCGGTCGACAGCGGCGGCGGGCACGATCATCAGGTCCACATCGTTGACGGCGATGGGCCCGAGCAGCTCTCCCACGGGCTCGGGAAGACCGAACAGACCCTCGGCGATCTCGCCGTCCTCGGTGGCGACGGCCCAGTCGAGCAGGCCGTCCACCCTGGTGACGGGGAGGAGGACCCGGATGCCGCGTCGCACCGCCTCGCGCACGAACTCACGCGTGTCGGGCTCGGCGTTGGTGGAAAGGAAGCAGGAGAGCGATTTCACGTGGTGCGCCGCTGTCAGGACGTCGAGCTGCTGGTGGACTCCCGCGCCCGCGCTCTCCCGCGCGGCGGCCGACAGCGTCTGCCGCCGCTCCCGCAGGTCGGCGCGGAGTGCGCGCTTGACGTCGTCCACTGCATTGCGATCGTCACCGTCTGACATGCACATGATTCTAAGGACCGCAACCGGGGAAGGCGTGCCGATAGGATCGCGGCATGAGTCACAAGCCCTTCAAGGCCGTCATTCCCGCCGCGGGTCTGGGAACACGATTCCTGCCCGCCACGAAGGCGATGCCGAAGGAGATGTTGCCCGTCGTCGACAAACCCGCCATCCAGTACGTCGTGGAAGAGGCGGTCGAAGCGGGCATCCAGGACGTGCTGATCATCATCGGCCGCAACAAGAACAACATCGCGAACCACTTCGACGCGATGCCCGAGCTGGAGCAGAAGCTGCGGGAGAAGGGCGACACCGGAAAGCTCGCGAAGGTGGAGCACTCCTCCGACCTCGCTGATGTGCACATGGTGCGTCAGGGGGAGCCGAAGGGGCTCGGGCACGCGGTGCTGCGTGCACAGGCTCACGTCGGGGATCACCCGTTCGCGGTGCTGCTGGGTGACGACCTGATCGACGAGCGCGACCCTCTGCTGTCGAAGATGCTCTCCGAGTACGACAAGCGCGGGGCCGCGGTGATCGCCCTCATGGAGGTCGACCCGGAGAGCATCCACCTCTACGGTGTCGCGGCGGTCGAGGAGACCGACGAGGACGGCGTCGTGAAGGTGACGGGCCTCGTCGAGAAGCCCAAGAAGGAGGATGCGCCCTCCAACCTCGCCATCATCGGTCGCTATGTGCTCGGTCCCGAGGTGTTCGAGGTGCTCGAGCGCACCGAGCCCGGCAAGGGCGGCGAGATCCAGCTGACCGATGCGCTGGAGGAGCTGGCCACGGATCCCGAGCGCGGCGTCTACGGCGTGGTCTTCCGCGGCCGGCGCTATGACACGGGTGACAAACTCGACTACATCAAGGCGATCGTCCAGCTCGCCAGTGATCGCGACGATCTCGGCCCGGACCTGCGGCCGTGGCTGAAGGACTTCGTCGCCGGACTCTGAACCGGGGGAGGTTCGAGGTGGACCTTTCGGCACCGCGCGAGCACGGGCGGGTCGGCATCCGTCTGATCCGTGCGCGCGATGCGCGCGTGCTGCAGGATCACCTGATGTCGAACCGCACCTGGCTGCGTCCGTGGGAGGCGACGAGCCCCGACGGCGCCGTTCTCCTCGACATGAAGATCGGCATCCGCCGTCTCCTCCAGCAGTACCGCGACGGTGCGGGCGTTCCGCTGGTCATGGAGTACGACGGGCGGGTCGCGGGTCAGTTGAATGTGTGGGGGATCGCACGCGGGTCGCTCGCATCGGCGACGATCGGCTATTGGGTCGCCCGCGAGTTCGCCGGCCGGGACATCACGCCGACCTCTGTGGCTCTCGCGACGGATCTCTGCTTCACGGAGCTGCGGCTGCACCGGATGGAGATCTGCATCCGGCCGGAGAACGACGCGAGTCTGAGGGTCGTGCAGAAGCTCGGTTTCCGCTACGAGGGTCTGCGCCGTCGGTACATCCACATAGACGGTGACTGGCGCGACCACTACGCCTTCGCGCTCACCCGCGAAGAGGTGCCCGAGGGGGTGCTGGCTCGATGGGTCGCCGGCCGCGCACCCGCCGATGCTGCGACCGTGCCGGAGCGCGACCGCATCGCTCGCCCCGACTGACGCCGACACGCCGACGCTTGCCCGCTTCGCCGCGGTGCGTCGCCTACCGTTGACGGCATGGGCGGACAGGTGTTGGGCGGAGGGGTGATCTTCCTCGTCGCTGTGACGCTTTGGCTGCTCTACCTCCTGCCCTCCTGGCACAGCCGACACCAGTACAACGCTGCCGAGCGCAATGCGGTTCGCCTCAATCAGGCCCTCCGGGTTCTCGCCGAGACCAGCGAGACGCCCGAGGAGGTGCGGCTCGAGCTGACGGCACGCACCGCATCCGCTCAACAGAGGCTCGCGCGTCAGACGCTCGCCGAGCGCGAGCGGGCACAGCTCGAGGTCGCGCGTCAGGAGCTCGCGGCCGCCAAGCAGGAGGCTCGTGCGGTGCGCGAACGTCCCGAGGTGCGCATGGCCCGGGCACGCAGACGCGCGCGTCTGACGGCCACCGTCCTGGCGCTTCTGTCGCTCGCAGGAGCGGGGCTGGGAGTATGGGTGCAGGTGGCCATGGCGAGCACTACCGTGCTGTGGGCGTCGGGTGCGGTCTTCGTCGTCTCGGTGCTGATGCTGCAGCAGATGTCGCGTGTGGCGCGTCGCGCAGCTCGCCGAGTCGCTCCCGCCCCGCAGGTGGTAGTCGAGGCCCGCCAGGTTGATGTGCAGGATGTGGCACTGCCG
Organism: Microbacterium sp. SORGH_AS_0862; assembly: GCF_030818795.1. Lineage (NCBI taxonomy): Bacteria > Bacillati > Actinomycetota > Actinomycetes > Micrococcales > Microbacteriaceae > Microbacterium > Microbacterium sp. SORGH_AS_0862. The sequence goes on from NZ_JAUTAY010000001.1 coordinate 2,675,347, forward strand.
ACGCGGTCCGCTCCCGCCACGTGGGAGCCGCGCTCGTTGCCCCGTCCTCTGGCAGCAACGTCGGGGTCGCAGGCGTCTCTCGTACAGGATGCGGCGGACGCGCGCGCAGCGCTTCGTCGCGCCGCGGTCGAGGAGGCCAAGCGTGAGCGCGCTGAGCAGGCCGCGCCGCCGTCGATCGACACCGCACGGGTCGCGAAGGCGCCCGAAGAGTCGCCCTTCGCGCGGATGGGATACGTCGACGACGCGGAGATCGAGGACCACGTTCGGCGCCTGCTCTCGACGCGTCGAGCGGCTGGTTGACGCGGTTCGTCCGCCACTTCGGGCCGTGATAGGCTCGTTGAGTTCCGGGCCTGTGGCGCAGTTGGTAGCGCGCTTCGTTCGCAATGAAGAGGTCAGGGGTTCGAATCCCCTCAGGTCCACCGACCGGACGCCCGATCGGACACACGAAAGTGTGTCTGATCGGGTTTTCGACATTCGTTATCGGGACATGCTTAGGCCTGCTCCAGCCCTCTCGGGTCCCGCTATCTCCGCCGAACGGGGAGTCGCTTGCAGATCGGGCTTTCGCCGATACCCCCGTCTTATACCACCCCCTTTCCGGCTCTTTGCAGTCATCAGTGTGCTGCCTCGGCGCGGCTACGACGCGCTCTGACGAGAGCAACGGCGAGAAGCGTGAACGCGGTCGTCGTCAATGTCAGGACGCCAAGGGTGATCGCGTTCTCAAGAGTGATCGATTGCGTCGATGTCCATCCCTCTGCGATGAGGGGGCCGCTGGTTGATGCTGCGACGACCAAGCCGACGATGGCGATGCCGATTCCGGCGGCGAGTTCTTGTGCGGTGTCGTTGAATGCGGCGCCGATTGATGTGCGGTCGGAGGGGAGGCCGCGCATGACGTTGATTGTCGTAGTGATCATGGTCACGCGCATGCCTGCGGCGACGAGCATCATCGCGATGGCAATGAGGACATAGCTCAAGCGCGCGAAGAGGGCGTAGAGCAGGAGCCCGGTGATGACCGCGCAGGAGCCGAAGAGCGCGGATTTGTCGATGCCGAATGTCTTGACGATTCGTTCGACGAAGGGTCCGATCGCGATCATGGTGATGACTTGCGGAAGCACACCGAGTGCGGCGAGTGCAGGTGGCCATCCCCACACGAGCTGCAGTTGCAGGGTGACGGTGTAGCCGAGGCCGGCGGTCGCGAGTCCGAGCGCCGCTTGATAAATCAATCCCGTCGAGACGGGGCGGCGTCGGAGTAGCGCCATGTCGATGAGCGGGTGCGACGCTCGGCGCTGACGGACGACGAAGGCAGCGAGGGCGACCACGGCTGCCACGCCGACCGCCCATGCACCTGGAATCGCGTCGAGGAGCATCGTGGGGGTGAGTAGCGCGAGGACAATCGCGGCAGTGCCCAAGATAGCCCCGAGCACATCGATGGGAACAAGGCGCAGCTCATCCGGACGGTCGGCGCGGATCCCGAGACGAATCCCGAGAAAAGCCAGTACAGCGATGGGGACGTTCATCAACAAGAGCGTCTGCCAAGGAGCGACCTCGAGAACCAGCCCGCCGATTGTCGGTCCGACTGCGAGGCCGACGAGTCCGACCGTGGAGATCAGGGCGGTCGCCCGCACGCGGAGTGCATCGTCATCGAAGAGTCGAAACGACAACGCCATCGAACCGGGGGCGGTCATGGCCGCGGCGACACCGGTCAGCGCCCTAAGAAGGACCAGTTCCTCGGGAGTCGACACGAACAAGACTGCCGCGCTTGACACGCCGAACAGCGCGAGGCCGATGAGCATCATGCGGCGGCGACCGAATCGATCAGCGATGGATCCGAAGACGAGCATCAGTGCGCCGAACATCAACGCATAGGCGCCGCTCACCCACTGCAATTCTGATGCGGAGGCTGCCAGATCCTTCGCGATCGTCGGCAGTGCGACGTTCAGCACCGAGGTGTCGAGCATTTCGATGAGGAACACTGCCGCAAGACCCGTGAGGGCAAGCCCCGCAGCGCGAAGCGACTGCGGGCGGGTGCCCGCGTTCGGGTGCTGCTGTGAATTGGATCGCTGTTCCATAATCTCATATTGGATTGCCGTTCCATTTGTGTCAAGATGGAAGCATGCCCGCTTCACACACCTCGGGTCGGCGACGCAAAGACGCTTCCTTGTCGAGGGAGGAGATCGTGCGTGCGGCAATCGAGATCCTCGAAGAGTCCGGCGAAACGGGGCTAACCTTTCGAATGCTCTCAGAACGGTTGCGTAGCGGGTCGGGCGCGATCTACTGGCATGTCTCGAATCGGAACGAACTTCTCGACCTCGCCTGCGAGCAGGTGCTCGCGAACGTCGCCACGACAAACGACCAGAAGCCCATACGGGAGCTTGAGGCCATCCGCAGCATCGCGCTGTCGCTCTTCGATAACCTTGACCGCCACCCCTGGGTGGGTGCGCGACTCCCCAAGAGTCCCGGGCTCCACGGAACACTGAGAGTGCTGGACCGGATTGGCGGACTCCTCGACTCCTACGGCGTCCCGGCCAAACGCCAGTTTTACGTTGCAACGGCAATCGTCACCTACGTGATGGGAGTGGCCGCACAAATGGCCGACAACGCCCAGTCGGTGACTCCCGGGCAGACGCAGGACGAGTGGCTCATGGAACAGTCCAAACGATGGGAAGAGCTTGACGCCGAGCGGTACCCGTTCCTTCACGCCACCGCGTCGGACTTCCGTCACCATGACGACCGAAGCCAGTTCACCGTCGGATTGGACTTGATCCTGCTGGGAATCCAGAGAGACGTCGATTCCCCCGGGCGGTGAATGATCCTAGGCGCTGAGTCGGGTCCTCTTCGGCGCCGGTGGTTTCACTGCACTCAGTGAGGTTGTCGCCATCCAGGGGCCGCTCCACCAGCCGCGCCAGCCGAGCGGTTGGGTTGTGACGTGTAGGCCCGCTGCGCGGAGGTCTTGGGCGTACTGCTTCGTGCGTCGGATGTCCGCGATGAGGATCGTCCCTCCGTCCGAAAGCACTCGCACGGCCTCGTTGATTGCGTCGCGGCGTCCTTCTCGGGAAGGGATGTTGTGAATGGCGAGGCTGGCAGTGATGAGGTCGAACGAGTTCGACTCGTATGGCAGCGCGGTCATGTCTCCGGTGTCGAATCGGACTCGATCATCGACGCCGTTCATCCTTGCGTTCGCCTGTGCGGCCTCCGGGGTGTTCCCGGATTGGTCGACGCTACGCCAGAGATCGATACCGACGACGGTCATCGCTGGGGCTCGTCGTGCCGTCATGATTGCGACCATGCCGTGCCCGCACCCGAGATCGAGTGCGTTCCGGCGATCGCATACGTTCGCGGACCGCAGAATCTGCTCCCAGAGGATGAATTTGCCGCGCAGTGAGGCATACCAGAACAGCGCTGCCCCGAGTACCGAGGCTAAGGCGACGACGCAGAGGAGGACTGTGATGGGCCGCCACGCAGACCATAAGACCACCGATGCGATGGCAAGGCAGGTGTAGAGGATGGCGTAGCCGATCCACATCCACGGAACCCAGGGGGCGTCCACCCCGTAGCTGCCTAGCGGTCTTTCGCTTCTCATGTCATCATGGTACTATAGTTTTAGTAACGAGTATAGGACGTGGTTGATGTCACGGCAGACGACAAAGATCATGGTGTTGGGAATCGTTGCGTATCGCGGTCCCATCGGTGCGTACGGCATCGAGAAGGTGCTGAAGGAGTGGGCGGTCTCTCGCTGGACGACCATCGCCGCACCGTCGATCTATCAGCAGCTCCGCACCCTGAGCTCGCGCGGTTTCATCGACGTGACGAGCGGCGAGAGCGAACGGGCAACGCAATACGTCTGCACTACAAAGGGTCGTGAGCAGTTGCTCTCCTTGCTGCGGTCACTGCTGGAAGAGCGAGACTTTCAACCGCTGAGCCTGATTCCGCTGCTCTACTTCACGCCCACACTGACGATTGATGAACTTCGTCGCGGACTCTCTGCACGAGTGGCCGCTATCGAGACGGTGCTCGCCCATGAGCAGGAGTTTCTTGATCAGTCGCGAGATCTCGGACCCGCGCATGCCATGGAGATCCTCCGCCTCACGTGGCATGGCTTTCGGGCCGATCGAGACTGGTGTCTCGATTACCTGGCACGTCTTCCGGAATCATGGCAGGTCGGTGGCTGGATTGATTGCGACTGATCTCAGGCGGCCTTACCTTCGCCCACTCGAACACACGCCGCTGACTTCCCTCAGTTGACTGCCACGCCAATCGGCGACCGCTGGCGTACGAGTGACCGCTCTCGTCATGAGGCTCAGTCGAAGTCCGGGTTCGAGCAGATTCCCAAGCACCGGTGCGGCTCGCGAGAGAACGTCGCGCGGAGTGGCATCCGCCTTCGTTTTCCGAGGGCATATGAACTGCCGTCAGCGTGGTCCTTGGCGGTCGCGCCCGGGACGCGCGCGGATCGGAACCTCAACGCTTCGCAGTCCGTTGAGCACGGTCTGCGGGTCGAACCCGAGTCTGCGTCCGATGATCGCGGCCGAACGTCCTTCGCGATACAGCGCCGCCGCGGTCGAGATATCCGCCTCGCTCATCCGGCGAACGGTCTGGATTCCGCGCGAGGCGAGATGCGCACCGACGGTCTGCCGTGTGACACCGAAGTGTCGTGCTACCTCGGCCACGTTGCGCACTTCCTGGTAGTGAGCGACCAGGTCATCTACCTGCGCAGCGCGTAGCTGGCGAGCAGTACCACTCCGCTGCGTAACGGATCGTACTCTGCGGGACTGCGCTGCTTGCACCGCCAGCTCTGCCGGACCGCGGCCGTCGCAATGTTTGGAGTAGGCGTGCAGTAGGTCCACCACCGGAACTTCGACAAGCGAAGGCCCCAGCATCCGATCGACGGATGCTGGGGCCTTCGCCATCGCCGTGGCTCAGGTCATCCTTCGACGGCGACCGTCTCGGACACTGTCGGACGAGGAGTTGCGGGGACGAAGACGAGAAAGAGCGCCGTTGCAACGCTGACGCCGCCCACGGCTACGACCGCGACCGTCAGCCCACCGAGCACTTCGCTGAGGGCCACCACGACGAGGGGCGAGGCGAACTGTCCGAGGTAGATCGACGACCACCACCACCCGATGCCCTGTCCTCGGCGCGATGGCGGCACCGCGTCGACGGCCCATGTCACGAGACCGGGGAGCAGCGACCCTGTGCCCAGACTGGTGATCGCCATCGCTGCAGCGATCCCGGTCGCTCCCGGGGTCAAGGGCACGACGAGTAGTCCGCAGCCGGCCAGGACGAAGGCGACGATGCGGACCTTCGCGGGGTCTATGACGCGCACGAGGAGGGGATAGGTGAACGCGCCCAGCGCGGTGGCCAGCGAAACGATAGCGGCGGTGAGCCCGATCGTCCCAGGCGACGTGGTGCCGGCTCCGACCAGCAGGTACGGGAGTTGGACGATCGGAATGAGTAGGACGATGGCCGCGATGAAGCTGATTGCCATTGGAAAGGCCAGCACCCGCGCTGAGAGGCGTGTCCGTGTCGGGCCCGCGGTCGTCTGCGAGGAGCGACGCCCGACGGGCCAGAGGATCAGCCAGCCGGCCACGGCGAGCACGAGCGATACAGGATAGACCCAGAAAGGTGCGCGCCATCCGAGGTTGCCCAACAGTCCGCCGAGCGCAAGGAACACCGTTGCCGCGAGCGCGGTGACGACAGCCTGCAGGCTGAGGTACCTCACTCGCATGCGCTGCACGTAGTAGTCGGTGATCAGCGCGGTGCAGCAGGTCATGATGAAGGCTTCGGCAGCGCCCACAGCCAAGCGGGTCGCGATGATCGGCGCCAGGCTATTCAGGAAGGCAGGCGCCGTGCCGACGAGGGCGTAGACGACGAGCCCGATCAGCAGCACACGCTTGCTTCCCAGACGTTCGACGAGAAGGCCGGCGACGGGCGAGAGGAGCCCGATGAGCAGCGCCGGCGCCGAGGCGATCAGCGGAACGAGCGCGGCAGCGGCCGGATCGTTTCCGAACTGCTGACCGATGGACGGCAGCACCGGCGAGATGAGAACCGTCCCCAGCACGGGCATGCTACTGGCGGCCAACAGCAGAATGCCTTGCGCGGCGGTAGCGTGACGACCCGTGCGCGGATCGACGGGGGCGGACTCGGAGGACTGTGGAACGGGGGTCGGAAAGTTCATCGTTGAACCTTTCTTCTCTGTGGGACCGCGCAGCGGGCGACGCGGCAGGTGCGGTATCCCCGGCCTCAGACAGCGACCGCGGGCACGGGGTGGCGTCGACCTGCGATCCAGCTCATGGACCGCGAGATGATGGCCCGGTAGTTGTCCAGGAGGATGCCGTAGTGCTGGCCTGGGTATTCCCAGAGCTCTTTCTCGCCGCGAAGGTCATCGAAGAATGCGCGAGCATCGGCCACGGGAGCAACAGTGTCGTTCGACGCGAGCACCATGAGCACCGGCGCGACGATCCTCGGCGCGTACCCGCCGACTTCGGCCTCGAACACTCGTCCGGCCGAGGACAGTGTGAGCTCATTACGGAAACTGGGCAGATCCATGTAGCGCTGTACGAACGCCCATCCCTCGGGGTCATCGAACATGACGTCGGGACCTCCGGGAACGCGTACCCCGCTGGTCTGCAGCATTCGAGGTTCGGCCCCGTGCAGCTGAGCACTCCGATCCCGTGCGAGATCCTCGTCGAGTTGGCGAAGGGCGTCTGCCGGGAACAGTCCGCGGGCCGAGAACCCGCTGATGGGTGGGACGATCGCGACCACGGATGCGATGCGGTGGTCCGTGCCGGCCACCAGCAGGCTGACCAGCCCTCCCAGACTGAGACCCAGCAATGAGATCCGGCCCGCGTCGATTCGGGGGTGGTCGGACAGAAGGGTGATCACATCGCGCAAGTCTCGCGCGAACTGCAGCGGATCGACCTCCTGACGCGGAAGCCCATCGCTGTAGCCGAAACCGCGGTGGTCGTAGAAGAGCACCGCTGACCCGCTTTCGGTGAAGGTCGGCGCAAGGTCGTAGATGCCCTCGGCGACACTGCCAATCCCGGAGTGCGCGATCACGACCGGTGACGGTTCTTCGTCCGTCGGCGGGAGATACAAGCGGCCCCGCAGCGTCGTCGTGGGAAGGTTGAAGGTGACATCTTCGTACATGGACATCCTCTCTGAGGTCCTGAGGGTCGAACCGGGTCCGTTCGACGAACGCTCCCACTTTCGCCGTGAATAACCCATTCGTCCAGAGCCCTATTTGTATGGTTTTCATCCATAAAACAGATAATGTTCCTCCATGCAACTCGACCTCAACCTTCTTCGCCCGCTCCACGCGCTGTTGCAGGAGCAGAGCGTCACACGCGCCGCTGCGGCGCTTGGGTTGTCTCAGCCGGCGTGCAGTGCTGCACTCGGTCGGTTACGACGTCACTTCGACGATCCGCTTCTCGTCCGAGTGCGCGGTCGCGGCACCCAGTTGACGCCGCTGGCGCGACGCCTTCGGGGCACGGTTGCAGCGCTCATGAACGACATCGACGCGGTCGCGGGAGCATCGAGCTCCTTCGACCCCGCCACCAGCGACCGCGAGTTCACGATCCTGGTGTCGGATGCCGAGGCCGAGGTGATCGCTCCGGCATTGATCCAACGGCTACGCCTCGAGGCGCCTCATGCTCGCCTTCGTCTCGAGGCGCCCTCCAGCGCCATGCAGCCGACGCTCCGTGAGCAACTCAGCCGCCACGATCTGGTTGTCCTCCCGGAGCCGGCGCTTCCGGAGGGCGTGCCCACTCTCACCCTCTACGAAGAGCGGTGGGCCTACGTGGTCTCCCTCGACGACGATCTTCGCGAACCCGTGGATCCGGCCTATCTCGCTCGTCGCAGCTGGGCGGCTTGCTACGACATCATCAACGCGCCGTGGTCGCCCGCCCGGCTGATCGAGCGCAGCGGCATGGAAGAGATCCTCGTGGTCCGCACCGACAGCTTCCTCCAACTGTTCGCGGTCGTCGAGAGCGGAGGCCTGACTGCGCTGGTGCCGGCGCGGCTTGCGATCAAGCGCTGCGCGGCCAACGCCACGAGGTGGGTGCCGGTGCCGGAACAGATCGCCCCGTCGTTTCGTATCTGCGCTGCGTGGAGTCCGCTTCACACGCTCGATCCGGCTCATCGATGGCTTCGTGAGCTGGTCGCATCGGTCGTCGCCTGAGTCGCCGCGTCCGCCGAGGCGGGCATCGCTCCAGGCGCGCAATCGGTGTGGTTACGCCGACTTCGTGAGCCCGGACCCGATGGGAAGTCTCCGTCCGCGACGAAACCCGATCGCCATCCGGCCGTTGTCGAATCGAAACACCGCGCCGATCTACTGGAAAGCATGGAGAACGTTTCAGCGCTCGCACCGGCCCAACACGACCGCGTATCGACGCGCGTCAGTCTAGCCCTGCTCGGTGTCCGCAGCGACGCGCCCGTGCGTCGCGCCGGCGGAGCCGGCCCCAGCGATGACGGCCATTTCATCGTCGACGGCGAAGGGGCCGCCATCCCGTTGAATCCGAAGAGTCCGTATGTCATCACGGCAACCGGTCGGCTCACCCGCGACGGCGCCGACCTCGGATTCGATGTCGCGCCGGTCGCGCGCCCTCGGTTCTACGATCTGCAGACCGACGAGGGCGTTGCCTACGACAAGATCGCGAAGCTGCATGGCAAGAACGTTCTCGCGACCACGGTCGTGCAGACGTGCGTGCGATACGACGAGAGCGAACGCTGTCGATTCTGCGCGATCGAGGCCTCTCTCGCCGCCGGCACGACCATCGCAGTGAAGACGCCGGCGATGCTCGCCGAGGTAGCCGAAGCTGCGGTGAGGCTCGACGGCGTCACTCACATGGTCATGACCACCGGCACCTCCAACGGGTGGGATCGGGGTGCGAAACACCTGGCCCGGTGCGTGCGCGCGGTGAAGGCGGCGGTGCCGCAACTCGAGATCCAGGTGCAGTGCGAGCCGCCCGCCGACCTCCAGGCCATCACTGATCTGTACGGCGCCGGCGCCCGGTCCATCGGCATCCATGTCGAGTCCATGGATGACGAGGTGCGCCGACGGTGGATGCCGGGCAAGTCCCGCGTGAGCATGGACGAGTATCGCGCCGCGTGGCGCGAGGCTGTGCGGGTGTTCGGCTGGAACCAGGTGTCGACCTACCTGATCGTCGGGATGGGGGAGGACCCAGATGAGGCGGTCGAGGGAGCGCGCGAGTTGATTGAGATGGGCGTCTACCCGTTCGTCGTGCCGTTCCGCCCGCTGAAGGGCACGCTCGCCACCGACGTCGACAAGGTTCCGGCGCCGCACCGCGCGGTCGTCGACGACATCACCTCGCGGGTCGCGAAGCTGCTGCACGCGGCCGGTATGCGCGGCGAGGATCAGAAGGCCGGCTGTGCCGCGTGCGGGGCGTGCAGCATCCTCAAGACGGCGGGCGCATGATGTTCGACGTGCCGGTGTTGACCGGCACACCCCGCACGCAGGAGGCGCCCGCGTGGGTGATCCGGGTGGCCGATGCGGCGGACCTCGCCGCGTACCGCGCGATTCGGCGCGACGTCTTCGTCGACGAGCAGGGGCTTTTCGCCGGCACGGATCACGACGACATCGACGACGACCCCCGCACCGTGGTGCTCGTCGCGGCGACCGCCACAGGTGACGTGCTCGGCGGGGTGCGGTTTGCCCCCGCCACCGCACGCGACATCGGCTGGTGGACGGGCGGCCGACTGGTCGTGCGTCGCGGCGCTCGGCACGCGGGCGGGATCGGTTCCGCTCTCGTTCGCGAAGCGTGTCGCGAGGCGGTGAGCCGCGGCGTGCTGCGCTTCGACGCCACGGTGCAGGAGCGCAACGAGCCCCTCTTCCGCCACCTCGGATGGGTGCGTTGGGGCGAGACCTCGATCGGCGGTACTCCCCACGTGCGGATGCGCTGGCCCATCGACCGCATCGTCGAGCTCGTAGGGGCGATGAAGCTCCCCCTCGGCGACGTGCTCGCCGGCATCCGCGACGACCATCCCGACGCCCTCGGCGGCGACGGCTGGGTGGGCGACGACGGGGCGCCGGTGTCGGGCACCGACGTCGTGGTCGCCACCGACGCGATCCTCCCCGCCCTCATCGACAAAGACCCCGAGTGGGCCGGGTGGTGTGGGGTGCTGGTGAACGTCAACGACCTGTCGGCGATGGGCGCGCGGGCGGTGGGGCTGATGGATGCCGTGTCGGCGCCCACCCCGTCGGCGGTCCGCCGCATCGTGTCGGGGTTGCGCAGCGCCGCGGTCGCGTGGGATGTGCCGATCCTGGGCGGGCACACGCAGGTACGCGGGGCGGCGTCGCTGGCTGTGACAGCGCTCGGGCGAACGTCCGCGCCGATCCCCGGAGGCGGCGGGCGGGCCGGGCACCGGCTCGGGCTGACCGTCGACCTGCACGGCCGCTGGCGTCGCGGCTTCGAGGGCCGCCAGTGGGACTCGACCTCCACCCGGACGGGGGAGGAGCTGCGGCACCTGGCGGGGCTCCTCGCTGCGCACCGGCCCGCTGCGGCGAAAGACGTCAGCATGGCCGGCATCGTCGGCACGACGGCGATGCTCGCCGAGGCCTCCGGCACCGGCGCGCGCATCGACGTGGCCGACATACCCGCGCCGCCCGACGTCGCCTTCGGCGACTGGCTCACCTGCTTCCCTGGGTACGGCATGCTCACGGCCGAGGCGCTCGAGATCCCCTCGCCGCTCGCGCACTCGGCCACGATCGGTCAACTGAGCGCCGAGCCCGGCGTCGTGCTGAGGTGGCCCGACGGCGTCGAGACCCGTGCGCTCGACACGGATGCCACCGGCCTCGGCCAGGCGTAACGCTACCTCTTTCCGAACGAAACCAATTCGAAACACCAAGCCGCGAACCTGTTAGCAGACACCCGCTCGACCCCCGTTCCACCGACGCGAAGGACACCACCATGACCACCGACATCGATGCCCAGATCGCAGAGAACATCGCCAAGTCCCTCGGCGAGGTCCCGCACCCCTCGCTCCCCAAAGGCAGCAACATCTACGGCTCGACGAAGCTCTTCCCTGACTTCCAGGCGGAGGACGGCGAGACGTACTTCACTCTCATCCACGGCATCCCTCACGAGTCCTCGGTGAGCTTCGTCGCGATCCTGCAGGCCACCCGTGCCCTGCGTAAGGGCTTCGAGTCCGCGATCTACCTCTACGGTCCTGGCACGCTCGCGGCGACGGCCAACCGCGGCTTCCCCACCACGGGCGACGCCGGATTCCCGGGCGAACTCAACATGAACAACTCGCTCGAGACGTTCATCAAGGAGGGCGGCACTGTCTACTGCTGCCGCTTCGGCCTGGCACTGCACGGCATCCGCGAGGAGGACCTCATCGAGGGCGTCATCCCCGCGCATCCGCTCGACGTGCAGGACGCGCTGATCTACTACGCGCGCAAGGGCGCGATCATCAACTCCACCTACAACCTCTGAGGCCGAGCATGACGATGAAAGTGGCATCCGTCTCGGCGAACTTCACCCGGGACCTGGAGCAGAACTACGCCCTCATCGCCGACCTGCTGGCGCAAGCCCGCGCCGAAGGGGTGACCTTCGTGGCATTCCCCGAGGCGGCCATCGGGGGATACCTGTCGTCGCTGGGAAACCACGGCGACACAGTGAAGACCACGAAGCGCTCGATGCCGCCGGCCATCCGGCTGGACGGCCCCGAGATCGCGCGCGTGCAGGAGCTCGTCGGCGACATGGTCGTGACGATCGGCTTCTGCGAACTGGCCGACGACGGTGAGACGCGGTACAACGCCGCGGTCTGCCTGGACGGCGAGAACATCTACGGCTCGTACCGCAAGGTGCACCAGCCGCTGGGCGAGAACATGTCGTACTCGGCCGGCGACACCTATCGCGCCTTCGACACCCCCGTCGGACGCGTGGGCATGCAGATCTGCTACGACAAGGCGTTCCCCGAGGCCGCGCGCATGCTCGCCCTCGACGGTGCCGAGATCGTGGTGAGCATGTCGGCGTGGCCCGCGGCGCGCACCGCGACCGCCGAGAACCTGCAGGACGACCGATGGACCTACCGGTTCAACCAGTTCGACATCGCGCGGGCCCTCGACAACCAGGTGTTCTGGATGGCATCCAACCAGTCCGGCACGTTCGGATCGCTCCGCTACGTCGGCAACGCCAAGGTGGTCGACCCGGGCGGCAACATCCTCGCGACGACCTTGCTCGGCACCGGGCTCGCCATCGCCGAGATCGACGTCGAGGAGACGTTCCGGACGATGCGCGGGGGCATGTTCCACCTGCGCGACCGTCGACCCGACGTGTACGGCCCGGTCACCGAGACGGCCGGGGAACACGTCGAGGGATGGAAGGAGCTGGCCCGTGCCTGAGATGCGTTTCGCGGTGCGCTGGCCCGACGGTGTCGAGTCCTCGCACTACTCGCCGAGCCTCGTGATGCACGACTACCTCTCCACGGGGAGCAGCTACGACGTCGCCGATTTCGTCGCGCGATCGAGTGAGGCCCTGGATGCCGCGGGCGAACGCGTGCGGGCCGCCTACGGCTTCGCATGCACCTCGGCCATGGCATCTCGTGACGAGATCGTGCGGTCGGCGGCTGCCTACGACGGCGGCGAGGTCACCGTGCTGCTCATGGAGCCTCCCCTCCCGGTGGGTGCGTCATGATCGCCGTCGACCTGCAGCCGGGCGACCACTACTCCGCGGTCATCGTCGGCGGCGGCCAGGCGGGCCTCTCGGTCAGCTGGCACCTCGCGCAGGCGGGCGTGCGGCACGTCGTGATCGAGCGGGACTCCGCGGGGCACGAGTGGCGCGACGGCCGGTGGGACAACTTCACCCTCGTGACCCCCAACTGGCACTGCCGGCTTCCCGGTTACGCCTACGACGGCCCCGACCCCGACGGGTTCATGACTCGCGACGAGGTCTACGCCTGGGTGCGCGGCTACGCCGACACGTTCGGCGCTCCGATCGCCGCGGGCGTGGAGGTGCGGCGGGTCGACCGTCGCGACGACGGCGTGTTCGTCGTGCAGACCAGCGCGGGCGAGATCACCGCGGATGCCGTCACCTCGGCGACCGGGGGCTATCACCGCCCCATCACGCCGTCGTGGGCCGACGACCTGCCCGAGCGCATCGTGCAGATGCACTCGCACCACTACCGCAATGCGGGACAGCTCCCGGGTTCGGTGCTCGTGGTGGGGACGGGGCAGTCGGGCACGCAGATCGCCGAGGACCTCCACCTCGAGGGGCGCCAGGTGCACCTCGCCGTGGGGCGCGCGCCGCGCGTGGCGCGGTTCTACCGCGGGCGGGACTGCATGACGTGGCTCGCCGACATGGGCGTCTACGACGTGCCGGTGGGTGAGCAGGCCGCCGCCAAACGCGCGGCGACCAACCACTACGTCACCGGGCGCGACGGCGGACGCGACATCGACCTCCGCCTCTTCGCGGCGCAGGGGATGGGCCTCCACGGACGGGCGATCGGCGTCGCCGACGGAAGCCTCGCGTTCGACGACAGCCTCACGGCCAACCTCGACCGGGCCGACTCAGTCGCCGAGTCGATCAAGAACGATATCGACGCCTACATCGCCCGCGAGGGGATCGACGCTCCCGTCGAGGAGCGCTACCGGCCGGTGTGGACGCCGCCCGCGGGTCCCACGCAGCTCGACCTCGACGAGATCGATGCCGTCGTCTGGGCGATCGGCTTCCGTGCGGACTGGTCGTGGCTCGGCGATCTCGACGTGCTCGATGCGAGCGGTCACCCGGCGCACGAGCGTGGAGTCACGGCGGTGCCCGGGTTCACGTTCGTGGGACTCCCATGGCTGCACACGTGGGGCTCGGGCCGTTTCCACGCGATCGCACGGGATGCCGAGCACGTCGCCACCTCGATCGTGGCGGGGTCGCGGAGCGTCCTCGCGGTGCGCTGAACGGCCACCGCGTACTCTCGGGGAATGGCATCCGTCACGATGGCTGCGGTGGCGGCCCACTTCGGTCGCGACGTCGAGCGGACACTCGCGAAGCTCCCCGGCATCGTCGAGGACGCGCGTGACCGCGGCGTCGACCTCCTCGTCCTCCCGGATGCCACGATCGGCGGCTACCTGCTCGACCTACACCACCCGGTGGAGGAGGGGGACGGCATCCCGCACTCCGTCGAGATCGACGGGCCCGAGGTCGCCGCGATCGTCGCCCTGGCGGGTGACATGACGGTGTGCTTCGGGATCGCGGAACGCGCGACCGAGGGCGGAGAGCAGTTGCGCTACAACTCGGCCGTGTGCGTGACGGGTGACGGCGTGCTCGGGGTGCATCGCAAGGTGCACCTGCCGCTGGGCGAGTCGGAGGTCTACGCCGCCGGCGACGACTTCCGCGCATTCGACACCCCGGTCGGTCGCATCGGCATGCTGATCGACTTCGACAAGACCTTCCCCGAGGCGGCGCGGTCGGTCGCGCTCGACGGCGCCCAGGTCATCGCGTGCCTGAGCGCGTGGCCGGCAAGCGTGACCGACCGTTCCGACCGGATCCGCAACGACCGGCAGGCTCACCTGTTCGACCTGTACGACTGCGCCCGGGCAGCGGAGAACCAGGTCTACCTCGTGTCGTCGAACCAGACCGGCGTGCTGGGCGGCCTGCGGTTCCTCGGGCAGGCGAAGGTCGTCGACCCCGCGGGCGAGATCGTCGCCAAGACCTGGGCGAAGGGCGGGCTCGCCGTCGCCGAGGCCGACGTCTCGACCGACATCGCTCGCGCGCGCCGTTCGCTCAACCACCTGGCACAGCGCGCGGAGCACGCCTACCGACTCACCGCTCCCGCCTGAGCTCCGCGCCGCGGGGCACACGGAAAGGACCACCATGCGCATCGCGCAGCTGACCTACTCCACGAAGCCCCGCGGCGGGGTCGTGCACACGCTCGCGCTCGCCGAGGCGCTCGCCGCACGCGGCCACGAGGTCGAGGTGTGGACGCTGGGGCGCGGCGACGACACCGCGTTCTTCCGTCCGGTCGACCCGCGCGTCCGCGTGCGCGTCGTGCCCTTCCCGCCGCGCGACGGCGAGGGCGTGGGGGAGCGCATCGAGCGCTCGATCGATCTGATGGGCGCGGCGCTGGACCCGGATGCCGACATCGTCCACGCGCAGGACTGCATCTCGGCGAACGCGGCGCTTCGTCGCGGCATCCCGGTCGTCCGAACGATCCACCACCTCGACGCGTTCACGACGCCGCAGCTCGTGGCGTGCCACGACCGTGCGGTCGTCGAACCGGTGGCGCGACTGTGCGTCTCGCGGGCCGTCGCGCGCGAGGTCGAGGAGGGGTACGGCGTACGCCCCGAGGTGATCGCGAACGGGGTGGATGCCGAACGGTTCGCCGCCGCGGCCGAGGCACACGATGCCCGGGCGCAGTGGCGGACGGAGCTCGGCGCCTACGTCCTGGCCCTCGGGGGCATCGAGCCGCGCAAGGGCTCCCTCGACCTGCTCGAGGCCTACGCCCTCACCCGCGACGAGCATCCCGATGTGCGCCTGGTGTTCGGCGGCGGCGAGACCCTGTTCGACTACCGCGAGTACCGGGACCGCTTCGAAGCGCGCGCGGCGGAGCTCGGCATCCGTCCGATCATCCTCGGGCCGGTCGACGACGCCGCGCTGCCGGCCCTCGTCGCCGAGGCCCGCGCGCTCGCATTCGTCTCGACCAAGGAAGGCTTCGGCCTGGCGGCGATGGAGGCGCTCGCCGCGGCCACGCCGGTGGTCGCGCGAGACCTGCCGGTGATCCGCGAGGTGTTCGGCGACGCGGTGCTCTACGCGTCGACGCCATCCGAGATCGCAGCCCAGCTCGACGCGGTGCTGCGCGGACGGGCGTCGGTCGACACGGCCGCCGGGGTCGAGCTCGCCCGCGCCCACACCTGGGACCGCGCGGCGCGAACGCACGAGGAGTTCTACGCCCGCGTGCCGCTGGCGAGCCCGCGATGACCGAGCAGACATTCTCGGCGATCCTCGCTGAGCGCGCGCGGGCCGATCCCGACGAGCCTCTCGTCGTGGACAGTGCCGGGGCGATGACGGCGAGGGAGCTGGATGCCGCGGCCTCGGCGCTCGCGCACGAACTCCTCCGCCGTGGTGTGCGGCGCGACGACCTCGTCGCGGTGTCGCTGCGCAACGGGCGTGACTTCTTGGTCGCGTGCTTCGGGATCTGGCGGGCGGGCGCGACGCCGCAGCCCCTGTCGACCGAGCTGACCGCGGCGGAGCGCGGTGCCCTGGAGGCGCTGGCCGTGCCCGCGGCCGCCGTGGGGTCGCGGCCCGCGTCGCCGGGGATCGCGTGGCTGCCCGGGGCGCGCGTGGCCCCGCGCGGCGGCGAGCTGCCGGATACGGCGGCATCGTGCTGGAAGGCCCCGGCGACCTCGGGCTCGACGGGACGGCCCAAGATCGTGCGCGCCGCCGCGCCCGCGAGCCTGGACCCCTCGCGCCCGGTCGCGGAGTTCCTGCCCCGCCGGGCGACGCAGATCGTCGCCGGACCCCTGTGGCACTCGGCCGTGTTCACCTACGCGTTCCGCGGCCTGCTGACGGGCCACCGTCTCGTCATCCTCGATCGGTTCGACCCCGCGGCGTGGGTCACGGCCGTCGAGACGCACCGGGCGACGTGGGGACTGCTGGTTCCGACGATGATGACGCGACTGCTGCGTCTTCCGCCCGAGGTGCGGGCGGCCGAACGGGTCGCCAGTATCGAGAGCGTGCTGCACATGGGGGCTCCGTGCCCGCCCGCTCTCAAGCGCGACTTCATCGACTGGCTCGGTCCCGAGCGCGTCGACGAGGTCTACGCCGGTAGCGAGTCGAACGGTCTCACCCGCATCACGGGCACCGAGTGGCTCGAGCGCCCGGGCAGCGTCGGTCGCCCGATCGGGGGCACCGGCGTGCGCATCCGAGACGAGCGGGGCGATGATGTCCCGGTCGGGGAGGCAGGACTGGTCTGGATGCGCCGCGGCTCCGCGGCAGCCTACTCATACGTCGGCGCGGCGTCGCGCCGCGACGCCGCGGGTTGGGACACCCTCGGCGACATCGGACACGTGGACGCCGACGGTTACCTGTTCCTGCACGACCGGTCCGACGACATGATCAACCGCGGGGGCGACAGGATCGCCCCCGCCACAGTCGAGGCGGTGCTCGACGCGCACCCCGCGGTCGTCGAAGCCGTCGCTTTCGGCGTGCCCGACGACGAATGGGGGCGAGTCGTCCACGCGGCCGTCCGGCTGACGGATGCCACGGCGCTCCCGGTTGTCGCCGCGGCGGCGCGGTCTCAGCTGGGACGGCGCGCTCCCGCCGTCCTGCACCTGTCGATCACGCCGCTACGCAACGACGCCGGGAAGGTGCGGCGGTCGGCGCTGGCGGAGCGGTTCGTCGGCTGAGTGGCGGTGAAGACGTCGCGCCCCGAACGCTGCAGCGGGGCCGCGGCCCCTCAGACCTTGCGCGAATCCTCCGGGGCGGGGGAGAGGACGCGCCGCAGCAGGGCGACACACGAGGTCATCGCAACGCGGGGTTCGAGGATCCACTGGGTCTGCAGGCCGTCGAGGGCCGCCACCGCGAGGGTGACGAGATCGCGCGCACGTTCGGGGGAGAGGGAACCGCCCCACTCGGCCTGGATCTTGTCGGTGAGATGACCGCGCATCTGCGCGAATCGCGTGCGGAAGAACTCCTGAGCGGGATGCTCCTCGGTCGTGCTCTCGGCCGAGAGCACCGCGTAGAAGCGCACCAGGTCTGCGCGACGCTCGTTGGTGGCTGCGGCGAGCTCGAGGTAGTCGGGAACCGGCATCTCGTCGATGCCCCGACCCTCGGCATCGCGCAGCGTGCCGTGTTCGTCGTAGAAGCGCTCGAGCGTCGCCAGGAGCAGCTTCTCCTTGGTGGAGAAGTGGTGCAGGATCGCGGACCGCCGCCCGGTCGGATCAGCGGACGCCGCGGATGACGGCGATCGCCGCGGCGCCCAGCAGGGCGAAGACCGCCGCGCCGACGTAGAGGGCGACGTAATTCTGGCTGCCGGGCGTCGCCCCGATCAGCAGGAGCACCGGGGCGAGTACGGGGGCGACCGTCTGGGGCACGGTGCTGGACAGGTTGAACACGCCCATGCCCTTCGCGGCTTCTGTGTCGGAGTCGGGCAGTACGTCCGAGACGAGCGCGTAGTCGACGCCCATGTACGCCCCCTGCGACAGACCGCCGATCGCGACGCCGACGAGGAACCCGTCGAAGCCGGTGGCGGTGGCCACGACGATCATCGCGGCCGCGTAGCCGAGCGAGGCGGCGATGACGAAGACCTTGCGTCGTTTCACGAGGTCGCTCAGCCAGCCCGCGAGGAGGCTGCTGACGAACACGCTGGCCGCGAGCGCCAGCATGGAGATGAAGAGCAGATTCGGCAGCGCCTCCTTGGGCAGGCCGAGGTGGTCGCTGAGGAAGTAGGTCTTGTACGTCGTCAGCAGGGCCAGCGCGGTCCAGACGAGGAAGCGACCCACCCACGCGAGTCCAAAGGCCGGAAGACGGAACGGGTTGATCCACAGCGCGGTGAAGATGTCGGCGAGACGGAACCGGCCGACCTCCGCGCGGGTGCGCGGCGCTTCCTTGAGACCGGCGACGAAGATGACCACGAGCACGAGGGCGAGCGCGGCGGGGGCGAGGAACATCCACACGCCCTGCGTGCCGGTCCCCTGCACGAGGAACGTTCCGGCGACGGCCCCGATTTGACTGCCGGAGCCGAGCCACGCCGACACCCGACCGCGCTTGTGTGCGGGAACGCGCTCGGGCAGCACGGCCACGGTCGCGGCGAGGGCGGTGTTGAAGCCTACCTGCGCGATACACCATGCGACGGCGATCATCGGAACGGTCGTCGCCGCGCCCAGGAAGAACGTTGCGATGATCCCCACAAGCACGCCGCCGAGGATGAAGGGGCGCCGCTGACCGAAGCGCGAGGTCGACTTGTCGCTGAGGCGCCCGAAGATCGGGTTGGCGAAGAGTGCGCAGGCAGCGCCGATCCCGCGCGGGTCCTGCGCCTCCCGGTGCGACAGGATGTGACGCTCGCCGCCGACATTTCCACCGACCGTCTCCGGGTTGCCCTGGTCGACTCCGCCGGGGCGATCCTGTCCGTCGCCGAAGCGAACGCCGACATCGCGCTCGGTCGCTCGCACACGGTGGGCACCCTCGTCGCGCTCGAACGTTCTCTCGATCGCGAAGAGGGACGCCACCCGTCGCGCGCGGTCCTCGGACTTCCGACGATGGTGGACTACGAGCGCCAGCTCGTCGACCCGGCTGGCGCGCGCGCTCATGCCGAGTTGGACCGACGGTGCGACCGTCGACGAGTTCTCGTCGGCGCTCGGCATCCCCGTCACGATCGCCAACGGTGCGACGCTCGCCACCCTCGCCGAGCTCCGCCTCGGGGCGGGGCGCGGGAGAAAGAACTTCATCGTCCTCGGGATCGGTCACGAAGGGATCGGCTCCGGCATCGTCGTCGACGGTCGCGTGTTCGAGGGGGCGCGTGGCTTCGCCGGTGAGATCAGTCACGTCAGCGTTCACGCCGACGGCGTCATCTGTCCCTGCGGGCAACGCGGTTGCCTCGCAGCCGAGACGGCGAACCAGCTCCGGCTGTTCCTCCAGGCGCGCGGGGTCGACATGAACGCGGAGGCGTACGAAGAGCTGTCGACCGCGTCGGCGCAGGGCGACCCCGCCGTTCGGCGTCTGTTCGCCGACATCGGCTGGCAGATCGGTCGAGCCGTCGGCAGTGTCGCCAACGTCTTCGACCCCGACGCCGTGATCATCAACGACACCCTGACCGAGGTGGGCGACGACGCGGTGACGCAGAGCCTCGTCCGCAGCATCACGCAGCACACCCACCCCGGCATCACGGCGGGGATGACGGTCGTGGCCTCCGACCTGAAGCACACGTCGATCCTGGCGGGGGCGGGACTGCTCTGAGTCCCGCGCGCCACACGACGCGCATCCGGCCGCCCCGGTGAGGCCCCGCACCCTGCCGCAGCCCGGCTCGCGGCTCCAGGAGCCGGGTGTTCAGTCGGCGCAGCCGTCCGAGCTGCACGCGAGCCCCGCGGCGGCCTCCCGCGGTGCCGTCACGACCCGCGCCGCGGCGGCGATCTGCGCCCGTAGCTGCGCGGGTGAGGCGGTCGGGCTTCCGATCTGCACGAGCTCGTCACCGCGCCGCAGCAGCAGCATCGGGTAGCTGTGGACGCCGAGATCGGCGAGCCAATCCTGATCCCGTCGGGCCTGGCCGGCGATCACGTCGTCGTCGAGGTGCCCCCTCACGGCGGCGGTGTCGAGTCCGCGGTCGGCCGCGATGACGGCGTAGGTCTCGGCATCCGAGAGGCTGCGACCGTCGCGGTAGAACGCCGCCTGCATGGCAGCCGCCATCTCGAGCGCGCGGTGCTCGCCCGCGTTCGCACGCAGGGCGGCGAGGCCGCGGGCCGCGGCATCCGAGTCCAGCAGCATGCGGCCCTCGCTCAGAAGGCGCTCGTAGTCGGGGCCGAAGGCGACACCGGTCAGCTCGGCGATGCGGGCGTTCGCGTCGGGGATGTGGCCGAAGCGCCCGATCGGGGCGGAGTTCGCGCCCGAGAACAGAGCGCCGTGGACCACGGTGACGCGGATGTCGTCATCGGCGGCCAGCTCGTGCAGGGCCGGCGCCATGCCGTAGCACCAGCCGCAGTAGGCGTCGAAGACGTAGAGGAGGTCGTGCATGGGATGTCCCGTCATCGGGGGGCGGCTTCGTCGAACGCGTGACGCGCGTCGAGCACGTCCTGCATGTGGGCGCGAGCCCAGTTCTCGACCGCGAGCAGCAGGGGGCCGAGGCTCGCGCCGCGTTCGGTCAGCTCGTAGATCGCGTGGGGCGGGCTCGTGGGTTGGACGGTGCGAGTGAGCAGACCGTCGCGTTCGAGACCCTTCAACGTTTGAGACAGCATCTTGGGGGAGATGCCGGCGACTCGTCGTGCGAGATCGCCGTGGCGCGCGGGTCCGTTCGAGAGGACGCCGATGACGAGAATCGTCCAGCGGTCGCCGATCCGGTCCACCAGCTGCCGGCTGGGGCAGTCGGGGTTGTACGGGTCGAAGCCGAGTACCTCGTCCATGGGCGTCCTCTCGATCGGTAGGGATTCAGTAAGCCACAGAGAAGCGCGCGCGGGGGTGAGCGTGCTTCTCGATCTCGTCGACGAAGGCGATGGCGTAGTCGGCGCCCGAGATCGCGGAGGTGCCCTCGGCATCCGTCAGCAGCACGTCGCCGCCCAGGCGGAAGGTGCCGGTGCGCTGGCCGGGGTTCCACGAGCCGAAGGTGGCGGCGGGGCTGAGGTAGAACCAGTCGAGGGCGGCGTCGCTGTCGCGCAGCGCGTCGAGGATCTCGCCGTGCGCGCGTGCCTCGGGTGCGAAGGCGGCGGGGAACTCGTCGGTGTCGACCAGGCGCGGGCCGCCTTCGGCGACGGCGAGCGAACCGGCGCCGCCCACGACGCCGAGGCGCGCTCCCGCCGCCAGGGCGGCGGAGACGACCGCAGGCAGGGCGACGATCAGGTTCGGCTCGCCCTCCTGGCGCGCGGTCGCGGGCAGGGCGACGACGATGTGCTGCGCGTCGGCCGTGATCTCGCGCACGAACGTCTCGTCGAAGATCGAGCCGGCGACGGATGCCACGCCCTCGGCGGTCTCGCCGCCCGAGCGCGAGACCCCGATGACCTCGTGGCCGCGGTGGGTGAGCTCCGCGGCGATGTTGCCTCCCGCGTAGCCGGTGGAGCCGAAGACGACGACCTTTGCCATGGTGTTCCTATCTGTAGGGGAGTTAGTATCTAAAAGATAGCACAGATTGGGCGCGCCTCGCCCATCTCGAGCACAGCGCGCACGTGCTGCCGCGGGCGTGGGCCGCGGGATGCGATTTGCCACGTTCTCTCCACCGGAGGGGCCGGCGGCACCGGGCCCGCGGGTCACCCGTAGTCGGGCAGTGCGAACGTCTCGGCGGGAGGGCGGAACAGGCCCGTGGTCAGTCGACGTCCGGCGCGCGATGAGGCCGCTCGCAGCACCCCGTGAAAGAGAGCTCGTCCGGCGCGAGAGCGGGGATTTGCGAGTCGCGGTGTGCCTGGTGGCAGATCTTGTGCACGCGCGACGAACGGGCGGAGGATGTCCACGTAGCGCTGAAGGGCCGTCTCGACATCGGTGCTGCGCCCGAGCTCGCCGGCCAAGACGTAGGCACCCACCAGCGAGAGGGTCGTGCCCATGCCGCTCAGGGGAGACGCGCAATAGGCTGCGTCGCCGACGAGCGCGACTCTGCCACGGTGCCACGTGTCGAGGTGTACCTGGCCGACTCTCTCGAGATAGAACTCCTCGGCGTGGGCCATCTCGCGCAAGACGCGAGGCGCTTGCCACCCGGCATCCGCGAATCGCCTGAGCAGCGCGTCTCGCGAACGACCGGAGTCATCGTCGCCTGCGTCGGCCCGCTCATCGCCGCGGGTCGGGTAGGACAGTGTGGCGCGGATCGTTCCCAGGTTGTCGGGGCGCAGGGTGATAGTCCGTCCGCCCGTGGCGGTGTACCACCGCCACCAGTCGGTGTCGTCGGGTTCCCGTGGGATGGTCAGGTAGGCCGTCGACATGTTCTTCGAGACGATCGGATCGATGCCGGGGAAGACCAGTCGGCGTGTGCGAGAGCGCATGCCCTCGGCGATCACGACGAGGTCGAACTGCTCGTCGGTTCCGTCGTCGAACGTGACGTGTGCGCCGGCACCGTGATCGTCGATCGAACGGATCGTGGTGCCGAAGCGGTACTCGACGCGCTCGTCGGTGAGGTCGAACAACACCTGCGACAACTCGCCGCGGAGGATTTCGAGCTCGGCCGTCGCCCCGCCGGTGTCGTCACGCCCGGCGGGGAAGCTCGCCACCGTCTGCCCGCGGGTCCCGATGAATCGCGTTCCTGCCTCACGCGTGTTCCGGGCCCGGATCGCCTCTTCGACTCCCATGCGGCGCACCACCTCGCGACCGGCGCCGCGGATGTCGATGTTCTGTCCGCCCGCGCGCAGTTCGGGCGCGCGCTCGATGACGGTGACGTCCCACGCCGCGCGCTCCATCCAGAAGGCCAGTGCCGGCCCCGCAATGCTCGCGCCGCTGATGAGGACGCGCCGGCGCGCCGTCATCGCGCCACCTCCGTCGTGACTGTCGCCGCGGCCGACGGCTCGCCGGCCTGCCGCTCGACGCCGCGCGCTGCCTCGACGCCCGCCGGTCGCGAGGGGATCAGGAAGGTGGCGATGACGCCGACCACCAAGAACCCGGCGGCGAGGAAGGCGCCGAAGGCCACGGCATCCGTCATCGCCTGACGTGCCAGGTCGGCGACGTTCTCGAGGCCCGGCAACTGACCGATCGGTTCGATCGCCGCGCCGGCGCTGTCGGTCACGGCATCGGCGAAGTCTTTCGCGTCAGAGGAGGCATACCCGTTGTCCTCGAGCCTGTTCTGCAGTCCCCCGCCCAAGGTCGAGAAGAAGACGGTCGTGAGCGCCGCGATCCCGAGCGCCGAGCCGAGCTGGCGGAAGGTGCTCTGGATGCCCGAGCTCTGACCGCCCTCCTCGGCGGGCACGTCGGCGAGGACGACGTTGGTGACCTGCGCGGTGGCGAAGCCGACGCCCACGCCGTAGAAGAAGAGGACGACCGCGATGAGCGGCCACGATGCGTCGGTGACAGCCGCGACGAGACCGAGGCCGGCGAGGCCGAGCACCTCGAGCACCAGTCCGAGTCGCACGAAGGCCAGCGCGCTGACACGGTTCGAGAGGGGGAAGCTGATGCCGCTGGCGACAAAGCTGCCGATCGCGATCGGGACGAGGGCCAGGCCCGCCTGCAGGGGTGAGTAGCCCAGGGTGAACTGCAGCCAGAGGGGCAGCACGGCGATGATGCCGAACTCGCCGAGCCCGATGATCAGAGTGGCTACGTTGCCGTTGCGGAAGGACGCGATCGAGAACAGGCGCGTGTCCATGAGCGGCTGCTGGCGGCT
This sequence comes from Microbacterium sp. SORGH_AS_0862, assembly GCF_030818795.1. Classification (NCBI taxonomy): domain Bacteria; kingdom Bacillati; phylum Actinomycetota; class Actinomycetes; order Micrococcales; family Microbacteriaceae; genus Microbacterium; species Microbacterium sp. SORGH_AS_0862. Next base: position 2,699,287 of record NZ_JAUTAY010000001.1, read on the forward strand.
GCCGGGGCGGCTGAGCCGTGCCTGCCTCCAGATGAACGAGGCGAGGAGGAACGCCGAGGCGACGAGTGCGACGAAGGCGGGCGACAGGCCGGAGTCCCAGCGGAAGCCGAACACCTCGAAGGCGTTCTCGCTGATGACCCAGCCGTAGACACGACCCTCGACGAGCCCGAACGCGAGCAGCCCGAGACCGCTGACCGAGAGGGCGGCGCTGATGACGTCGACGCCGCCACGCGAGCGGGCGGGCTGAAGGAGGAACAGCACCCCGATGACGACGATGACGATCGTCAGCGGAATGTTGATGCCGAACGCCCAGCGCCACGAGGCGTGCTCGGAGAGCCAGCCGCCGAGGACGGGGCCGAGCGCAGTGGCAGCGCCGATCGTCGAGCCCCAGACGGCGAACGCCTTGCCGCGCGCGGCACCGACGAACATCGCGTTGAGCAGGGCGAGCGAGGTCGGGAGCACGGCTGCGGCGCCGACGCCCTGTAGGAAGCGGGCGAGGACCAGGATCTCGCCCGTGGGGGCGAGACCGGCGAGCAAGCTCGTGAGGCCGAAGACGACGACGCCGGCGAGGAACACCGTCTTCGCGCCCCACAGGTCGGAGATGCGTCCGACGACGAGCAACAGCGCGGCGAAGACGATCGCGTACGACTCCTGGATCCACTGCGCCTGGCTCGAGTCGATGCCCAGGTCGTCGATCACCGAGGGGGTGATGACGTTGACGATCGTCGTGTCCACGACGATCAGGGCGACCCCCAGAGCCACGGCTATCAGGCCGATCCAGCGGCGAGCACTCTCGGATCGTGGCATTGCGTCTCTCCTCAAATAGTTCTACCGTAGAATGATTCTTCGGGAGAATAACTTGATGAAGTGATAACCTGCAAGTCCGGTCGCAGGACGTCGGGACGGGAGGGCTTCATGGGTGAGGACGACGCCGCTCACGCTCTGGACCCGGTTTCGCCCTCGGTCACGGACGCACTCCGCGCCTACGGCGCGACGTATGCGCAGGTCGCGCGGGCCTTCGCCGCATACGCCGGATTGCACTCCACGGACGCTGCGGCGATGATCGAGATCCTCGGAGCCGAAGAGCGCGGCAGGCCGCTGTCACCGGCGAGGCTGAGCGACCAGATCGGACTCAGCTTCGGTGCCACCTCGACCCTTCTGAACCGGCTCGAAGCAGTCGGCCACGTCACCCGCAGCCGCACGCAGACGGATCGGCGGGTCGTGACGCTGCATTCGACACCCGAGGTCCAGCGACTGGCCGATGAGTTCTTCGCGCCTCTCGGGCGGCGCCTCGACGCGATGCTCGCCGCGCACTCGCCGGCGTTCCTCGCCGAGTTCTCGGCGGCGCTGATGGCGATGAGGGATGCCACCGACGACTATATCTCGGAGGGCCCCGGGAGCGAGAACGCGTCCGCCGGAGACACGGGTGAGCCCTTGAAAGATCGCGGCGGGGCAGAGCGCTGAAGGGACGTCGTCGACGTTCTGGCCGCGTCGCGATCCCTCGGGAGTTGTGACTGCAGGCCGGGGAGCGGCCCCGGCCTGCAGCGATCAGCCGTTCGAGGACGTCCCGAAGGCGGTGGTGTAGAGCTGTCGGAGCGCGTCCGTTGCGGGGCCGCTGTCGCAGGGTGAGATGAAGTCGTCCGTTGCGGCGACGAGGTACGTCTGGCCGGCGGTGAACAGGACGCCGGTGTCTTCCTGCACCTGTTCGACGGTCAACGTCGTGCCGGGAGTGCCGGCGAACACCTCGGTGACGGTGAGGGTGACGTTCTCGCCTGTGACGGCTGTTGCGGTGGCTTCGTAGGCGGTGTCGAATTCTTGAAGGCTCGCCACGGTCGGTGCCTGGCATGCGGCGGGGGTTTCGTCGGGGCCGGGGGCTTGGATGGCGGGCGTGGCGACGAGGCTGGCGATCAGGGCCGCCGCTCCGGCTGTGGCGGCGGCTCCGAGGGAGACCCCGGCGAACAGACGCCGCCGGTGGCGGGGGGCGGTCGCGGTGTTGCCGGCGAGGTCGTCGCGCTCCGCGGCGGCCACGATGCGCCGGATCCGGGCGTCGTCCAGGCTCGGGTCGCCCGTGGTCGGGTCCGCCTGGCGCATCAGTGCCCTCAGGTCATCATCGTTCATCGCTCTCCCCCTTTCGTGGTAGTGCCGGTTGGTCGGCGTGGTGCTTCCATCTCTTGTCGCAGTTTCTTCTTGGCTCGATGCAGTCGGATGGTGGCCGCGTTGGTCGTGATGTCCAGGACCGTCGCGATCTCGGGCGGTCCGAGTTCTTCCCACGCCCACAGGCGCAGGACCTCGGCGTCGGTGGCCGACAGACGGGCCAGGGCCGCGCGCAGGCAGTCGGCACGCGGATCCTCCTCCGGGCCGGGGTCCACGGTGTCGGTCGGTGGGTCGACGGTGATGATCCGCTCCGCCACCCGCCACTGCCTGCGCGCGGAACGCTCGGCGTTTCGCAGGCAGTTGCGTGCGGTGACGTACAGCCACGGCAGGGGTTCCTCGGGCACATCGTCGAACCGTCTCCAGACGATCAGCATCGTCTCGGAGAAGACATCGTCCGCGGTCTGCGGATCGATTCGTCGACGAAGGAAGCGGAGGACCGCATCGCCGTGCGTTCGCACGAGCGACTCGTACGCTCGGGAGCGTTCCATCGGAAGTGTGTGCACGAAATCATCATGTCCGGTCTCGGGCGATGCTTTCACCTCGAATCGTCGAACGAAACGTTCGGCGACATGAAAGGTCCGGCGCAGTGGTGGACATGGACACAGCGCACGCTGCGCCGACCGCCCGCTCACCGAAACGGGCAACCGCTGAGAGACAAGGCCCGTCCCATGAACATCAAGACCCCGACCGCACTGACCGCCGCCACCGCTGTGATCTTCATCGGCGGCCTGGAGCGCGGCGACGACGCCTCCTTCTTCGCCCGCAAGCCCGGCACGACCACAGCTTGGGTGTCAGGGCCAGACGGCCAGCGCGTGAGCTTCGACATCACCGTCGCAACCTCCTGAGCGTGGGGTCCACACTCGTCGCGGTGTCCACTGACCGTCGGCGGTCCCTTCCTCTCGCCACTCTCACCCTCGCCGCCATCGTCATCGCGGTCAGCGTGGTCTCTATGAACGCGGGCGCCTTCCGAGGCGCGAGCGTCTATGACCTCCGCGCGATCGTGCTGACCCTCGCCCGGGTGGACGATCCCGCGACGCTTCCCGTCGTCGTGATCGCCGTCGTGCTCGTGTGCGGATGGGCTGAACGCCTCATGGGAGGCGCACGCATGCTGTTCGCCTACGCCTGCGGGGGCGTTGTCACGTCGGCGGCGGGTCTGGCCGTCGGGGGGTGGGAGACGAACGTCTTCCCCGTCATCCCGCTCGGCGAGTCGCCGGCCACGGGGGCGACCCCCGTCCCCGCGCTCCTGGGCGTGGCGATGGCCGCGAGCTGCTTCACAGCTGCCCTGTGGCGTCGCCGCGTCCGGGTGGCGTGTCTGGTGTCGGTGGTGACGGTGTTCCTCTACGCGGCGTCGGCGAGCGACCTGTTCTCGCTGCTCGCCCTTCCCGTAGGGCTCGGCGCAGGGGTGCTCCTCGGGGGCCGGAGAGGCGGAATGCGAGGGCAGCGCAGCTCGCATCACGAGGTCCGTGTCCTCCTGTGCGCCTTGACGGCGATCACCGCGGTGGGGCCGATCGTCGCCACCCTCTGGGGCAGTGGCGCCGGACTGCTCTCCGCCTACGGATGGCTGTCGTACGATCCGCTGGTCGTCGCCGATGCGGTGACGTGTGCGGCGGGCTCCACGATCGTCCCCTGTCCCGACGCGACGAGCTACCACGAGGTTCAGCCGAGCGCCGGGTGGATCGCCGCCCTTCCGCTCGTCGTCCTCCTGGTCGCCGCGTGGGGCATTCTCCGCGGTCGGCTGGCTGCTCTGGGCGTGGCCATCGCGGTCAACCTGCTCGTGTTCGCGGGGATGACCGCTCTCTTCGTCGTCTCGGAACCGGACATGCTCGCTCTGCTCGCCCAGGTCCGGGGAGCCGACGCGTCGGGGGCGTGGCAGTCCCTGGTGGGCCTCCTCGCGGCAGCGCTGGTCCCCCTCGGTGTGGCCGTGACGCTCTTCGTGTGCCGCCGCTCGGTGTCGGTCCCGCCGACGATGAGCGCCGTCGGATCTTTCTTCGTGTCGATCTCGATCTGGGCCGCAACGGTGTCGATGCTGTCGCTCGCGGGCGGACTGCTCGCAGCGGCGGACTTCTCGCCACGGCCGACGGTGGGCGAGCTGCTGCGCGACGTCCCCCTGCGGCTGCTGCCGCCCTCGCTCCTGCCCGGCGGATGGATGCACGCCGTCCCCACGACCGCCGTGTCGCAGGCCCTCTGGTATCTGCCGTCCGCCGTCTTCTGGACGGTGTGCGTGGTGGCGACCGCACGGTTGGTGTTCAGCCGGTCCTCCGTGCTGGGCGCGCAGGATCGAGTGCGGGCACGGGAGATGCTGCAGCGCGGCTGTGGTTCCCTGGGGTCCATGGCCACCTGGCCCGGCAATACGTACTGGTTCGCCGGGGACGCGGATGCCGGCTTCGCCTACCGTCTGCACGGGGGTGTGGCTGTGACGCTGGGCGGCGCTTTCGGCGCCGATCGATGTCGCGAAGGGATCGGCGCCGCGTTCGTGGAATTCTGCGGCGACAACGGATGGATCCCGGTCTTCTACAGTGTCGACGATGCCGCGGCCGCGGCGCTCGACGCACTGCAGTGGCGGCGGACGCGGGTGGCCGACGAGGCCGTCCTCGACCCAAGAACGTGGACTCCCGTGGGGAAGAAGCGCCAAGACGTCCGCACGGCCACCAACCGCGCGCGCCGGGAGGGCGTCCGGGCGCAGTGGGTGTCGTGGAGTGCGCTCACGCTCGTCGACCGGGTGCAGATCAGCGAGATCTCCGAGGCCTGGGTCGCCGACAAGTCGATCCCCGAGATGGGCTTCACCCTCGGCACCGTCGATGAGGCGGCCGACCCGGCGGCGCGGTTGATGCTCGCCCGCGATGCATCGGAACGGATCGTCGCGGTCACGACATGGATTCCCGTCTTCGGCGAAGAGGGGCTGACGGGCTACGCCCTGGATGTCATGCGCCGACGCCACGACGCCATGAACGGGATCATGGAGTTCGTCATCGGGGCGGTGGTCGAGCAGTTGCGGGCGGACGACTGCACGCTGCTGAGCCTGTCGGGGTCGCCACTGGCTCCCCACCGCGGCGTCGACGCCGGAGATCTCTCGGCCGTCGACCGGTTCCTGGAAACGCTGAGCGGCGTGCTCGAGCCCGCATACGGCTTCCGCTCGCTGGCGCACTTCAAGAACAAGTTCCAGCCGCAGTTCCGCCCTCTGTGGGTCGTCTACCCCGATGCCATCCATCTCCCGGCGATCGCCCTCGCCCTCCTCCGGTGCTATGTCCCTGGGCTGAGCCTCGCCGGCGCGGCGCGTCTGGCGGTGCGCATGCGGACATCGCGTCTGTCGTCGACCTCGACGGCGTGACGCGCCGTGGAACATCTCCGAAAATGTTCCGTCCGAGGTGAAAGGCCTCGGGGGGTGCCGGCCATGAAGGGGTACAGGCCGCGAAGATCGCTCGTTCACCCGGAACGGGCCGCGGCGTCGACTGAAAGGTGCAGCTCATGCGCATTCGTACCCTCTCCGCTGTGACCGCCTCGATCCTCGCCGTGGGTCTGATGACCGGCGGAGCCGCCGCGTTCGCCGCCACGCAGAGCGACACGTTCGTCGACGGCGTGCCCGCCCCGCAGAGCGACACGTTCGTCGACGGCGTGCCCGCCCCGCAGGACGACACCTACATCGACGGCGTGCCCGCCCCCAGCGCGGACGAGACGCCCGACGCAGACGGTGTCGTCCTCGGCGGCATGCCCGCACCGCTGATGCTCACCCCGGCCGACCTCGCCAAGGGCCCGGTGACCCTGCAGGTCGGGCAGACGCTGGTCATCGTCCTCGACGCCGACAACGGCGGCGCCTTCACCGGCACCGGCGGCGCCGACGACGACACCGTGGCGCACTTCGATGCCGCCGTCCTCAGTCCCGACGAGGACGAGGTGTCGCTGAACGCGGCATTCTCCGCCGAGAAGGCGGGCACCACGAAAGGCTGGATCGCCGGCGCCGACGGCCAGCGCACCACCTTCGACATCACCGTGACCGCCTCCTGAGAACTCCCGCAGAACCCGGGGCCGGCGGCACGATCCGCCGGCCTCGCACTCGCATATGGGGGCGGTCGTCTCGGTCACGCGGGATCCTGGCGCCGGCGCACAGCGCCGCTCACTCCGTGCGCGTCTCGGCGCGCGTGGTGACCCGCGCCACGTGCAGCGCCAGGTAGAGCACCTCGTCCTCAGTGAGGCGCGCCCCGCCCATCTCGAGCAGGTACCGCACGCGCTGCGCGCAGGCGTACGCGGCGGGATGCGAAGCCCGGATGCCGCTGAGCAGCTCAGCGGAAGGATCGTCGAACAGGGCGTCGGCGTCCAGGCGCACGAACAGGTAGCGAAGGTGCGTGACGAATCGCGCGACGTTCATCGACTCCGCATCCAGGGCCACCCCCATCGACTGCGACACCACCTGCAGCACGCGACCGATTCGCTCGGTCATGTGGATGGTGGGGGCCATGCCTTCGGACGCGAATGCGGCGTTGACAAAGTGCAACGCCGTTCGCGTTCACGTCGAACGCTCCGAAGTCTGTGGAGTTGATCACGACGACCGGCGTGATGGCATCCAATCCGGCCTTGCGGATGGCAGCGAGGTCGACGTCCACCAGGGGTGCACCCGCCGTCACGATGTCGCCGACCTTGACCCGAGAGGTGAGCGGCGCACCGTCGAGACCCACGGTGTCGATGCCGACGTGGACGAGGAGCTCAGCGCCCTCGGCCGTCTTGAGGCCGTACGCGTGGCCCTGTGCGACGATGATCTCTCCCGCGGCGGGGGACACGAATGTGCCGTCTGTGGGCCGGGCGGCGAACCCCTGCCCCATCGCGCCCGACGCGAAGGCCTTGTCGGGCACTTCGGAGAGCTCCACGATCTCACCGCGGGCGGGGGAGTAGACGGTGAGGGATGCTGACGCAGCGGGGACGGGGGCACTCACCGTCTCGCGCTCCGCGGCTGCTGCTGCACGGTCCTTCGCCAGGTCGGCACGGCTGAAGCCGAAGAAGTACGTGCCGATGGCCGAGAGTGCGAAGGCGACGATCGTGCCCGCGATGAGCCAGAGGAAGCTGGCGGGATCTCCCGACGGGTCGATGCCGATGGGAAGGGTCAGCAACCCGGGTGCGCCCGTCGAGAACACCTTGACGCCGCCCGCGCCCACGATCGCGCCGCCCACAGCGCCGGAGATGCCCGCGACGAGGAACGCGCGCTTGCGGGGCAGGGTGATGCCGTAGATCGCCGGCTCCGTGACGCCGAAGACGGCCGCGAGCGTGGCAGAGAAGCCGAGTGCCTTCGTCTTCTTCTCACGCAGGCGCAGCGTGACGCCGAGTGCAGCTCCGGCCTGGGCGAGCACAGCCGGGAAGGCGGCGGACTTCATGTAGTCGAAACCGGTGTTCGCGATGATTTTCGGCGTGCACTGGGGCATCGTGCCGCTGTTCATCAACAACGTTCGCGCCGAACTTTCGAGCGGTGGTGACGGCGAGCAGCATCGGCAGGAACGCGAAGAATGCGTCGGCCGTGGCGAACAGCACCTGGTACGTCGTGGACGTCGCGGGGAGAACGCCCGTGGTCGACAGGATGATCAGCAGGCCCTTGAGGATGCCCGTCGCGGCCAGGACGCCGAGCACCGGTGCGAAGATCGCGGAGACGACGTCGATGACCCGGGAGAGGATGCCGACCTTCTGATCGCCCCCGTCGGCGTTGGGATCGCGGTCGCCCTCGGTGAGCGACGAGGGCAGGCCCGCGTAGACCTTGGACACGTTGTTGCCCACCACGACCTGGAACTGCCCGCCGTTCTCGACGACGGTGATGACGCCCGGAAGGGCGGTGACGGCGTCCTTGTCGGCGCGGGCGCGGTCGCGCAAGGTGAAGCGCAGGCGGGTCGCGCAGTGCACGACTCCCGCGACGTTGTCCTCACCGCCGACGGCGGCAAGGACCTCGCCCGCCAGGGTCGAATAATTGACGGCAGCCATGACCGTGCTCCTTCTCGTTCGTCATCGAACTCGCGGAAAAAGGCAACAAAAAAGGCCCGAACTCTGACCAACGGTGTTGGTCGAAGCTCAGGCCTTGCCTCGCTCGAAACGAGTTACATACCAGTGCTCGCATCACGAGGATGCTGACGGTGACTATACACGTGATGCGGTGAGATCGCCAAGCAGGACCGCCCTCAGGCGTCGCCGAGAAGGTAGGCCGCGTTCACGAGGGCGAGTTGCTCGAGCATCTGTCCCCAACTGCGTGAGATGTCTGACTCCAGAGACTCGCCCTCGAGGAGCCTGTGGGAGCAGGACGCGTGCACGAGGCGGTAGGCGAAATCGACGGCGGCGTCGGGGTCTGGCTGCCGTATGGCGTCACGGTGTCGGAGCACGGATGCGGCGAACAGGCGGCCGGCGCGAAGGCTGATGTGTCGGCCGGCTTCGAAGACGGTCGGGTCGTTCAGCCCGACGAGCATGATGGCACGGAGGGCTTCGGGATCGAGCCGGAAGCCCTCGCCCATCGCTCTCGTCATGTAGATGATCGTGGCCCGCGGACTCTCCGCGACGTCCGGCGTCATCGCCATGACCGAGTCGAGCAGCCGGCCTTCCACCGATCTGAGCAGCTCGCTCTGCGTCGCAAGCAGGAGTCGTTGTTTGTCGCCGAATCGGCGGTAGATGCTGCCCACTGAGACACCGGCGGCCTCGCTCACGCGGTTGGTGGTGAGGCCCTCGGCTCCGGCTTCGCCCAGGACGCGCAGTGCGGCGCTGAGGATTCGCCTGTGCGTCTGTCGGCTGCGGGCCTGCTGGGGGCCCGGGTGAGCTTCTGCTCCCGTCTGCATGGGTCCGAGGATACCGTGCACGAAGTGAGTCATCGCTCGCATCTATGACTGCCATTCATGACGTAGGCGTGTCATGCATCGACAAGTGTGCGGCAAGTATGTGAGCATTGACTCGCATTAGTGATGCTCTGATGGGTGCCGGTGGCCCATCCCGCCGCATGGCGCCCCGATCTACACCGGACGAGGAGATGGAATGTCAACTGTTGCGTCGCTCACAGAGGCCGAGACCTACTCGGTGATCGCCGGGCACCGATTCAGCGAGTTCGCCCGTGCGCTCGACACCAAGGACTGGCAGGGATACCAGAACCTCTACTCCGCGGACGGTCAGCTGCGACTGCCGTGGGGCGACCCCGTTCCGCACGACCGCCTCGCGTCGGAGACGGAGATCAATCTGGGCCGATTCGCCTGCACGCATCACATGATCACGAACGCGCTCGCCGTCCCCGACGGGGCGCGGATGACCGTGTCCGCCAATCTCCACGCTGCTCATATCTACCCGGAGGAAGCTCGCAAGGCAGCCTGGATCGCGGTCGGACGGTACGACGCCGAACTGGTCCTCGACGGCGACACCTGGTTCTTCCACCGGGTGGCGTTGACTCCGCTGTGGCAGCAGGGCGACGTGCCGGAGCACTGATCCCGGTCCGCGGGGGAGGATCGCCGCCCGCTCCGCGCACGGCGGTGACTCCGCCGGCCGCTTCCTGAGGCGTCGAGACATCGGCGGCGATCCTCCTCCGGCGTGACGTGACCACTACGCGCGCGGCGGTGAACTCTGCTTCGACACGAACGCGCTTTCGGCCGCATCGATGTCATCGAGCTGGCCAAGCAGCTCGGTCGGCGTTCCGTCACCGATCATTCTCTGCAGGAACCGGGTCCGATCGAAGAAGAGGTCGCGAAGGGGCCGCAGCGCTGCCGGGGCGTGATGGAAGATCCGACCGAGCTTGTAGGCGGTGTCGACCTGGAAGGCGGTGTGCGGCTTGCGGGGTGTCTCATAGGCATCCAGGGCTGCACGGAGTGCGGCCGAGTCGGTGATGTCGACGCCCGCGAGGCGGCGCCCGAGGAAGTAGCCGTCCTCGATCGACATTCCGGCGCCGTACGCGGCGTACGGCGAGGTGGGGTGCGCAGCGTCTCCGACCAGGGTGGCGCGCCTCTTCGACCACTGCGAGAGCGGGGGACGATCTCTTATCGGCCAGCGCTGCAGGTTCGCTTGATCGGTGGCGGCGATCAGCTCGGGCAGTGGGGAGGCGAAACCCTCGGCCATCCTCGTCGCGGTCTCGTGGTCGCGCCCACGGCGAGCGGCAGTCCGAACAACGCCTGGAGAATGGTGCCCGCGGCGGCGGCGAGCAGAGCGGAGAGCGAGCTGAACACGCTCACGATCGTGAGAGCGAGATTGAACATCCGCAACGGTCGCCACCCGACAGGGGTGACTACCCAGTCGAAGGTGGTGGCGTTCATCATCCTCGAGACAGACACGGCGATCGGGATGCACGCCCCGATCGCCGCGAACGCGAGGATCATCCCCACGATGCCCGCGGGCCCGAACTCCCCGAAATAGGTCATCACCTCCCTTCCGGTGGAGAAGGCGACGCCGACCATGGTTCCGGCCATGACGAGTGAGAGGGTCAGGGCGCCGAGCGGCCGACCCGTGGAGCGTGGTGTGTTCATCGCGACGGCATCCTTCAGGGGTACTCCGCGCCGCGGGCCGGCGCCGGGACGTGGTCGAACTCGACCATTCCCAGGATCTCGAACACCTGTTACATAACGATTGCGCAGCTGTGTCGCTTCGGCGCGCGTTTCTCAGCGCGTCCGTCGCGCGAGGGATCGGCCCGCAGCGCGGCCGGAGAAGATGCAGCCGCCAAGGAAGGTCCCCTCCAAGGCGTTGTACCCGTGCATCCCGCCGCCGCCGAACCCGGCGACTTCGCCGGCGGCGTAGAAGCCGGGTATCGGATGGCCGCCTTCGCTGATGACGCGCGAGTCGAGGTCGGTCTGCAGGCCGCCGAGGGTCTTGCGCGAGAGGATGTTCAACCGCACCGCGATGAGGGGGCCGTGCGCGGGATCGAGGATCCGATGCGGGCGCGCGACGCGGATGACGCGGTCGGTGCGCGAACGTCGGGCGTTGTGGATCGTCATGATCTGTACGTCCTTGGTGAAAGGGTTGTCCATCTCGCGGTCGCGCGCGACGATCTGGCGTTCAAGCTCCCCCGCATCGAGACGGCCGCCCCGAGCGATCCGATTCATGCCGCGCACGAGTTCGCTCACCGTGTCGGCGACGACGAAGTCCGCGCCGTGACGCTTGAAGGCTTCGACCGGCTTCGGAGCGCCTTTGGACAGTCGCTGTGCCAGCAACGTGCGGATGCTGCGCTCGGTGAAGTCCGGATTCTGCTCCGATCCCGACAGCGCGAACTCCTTCTCGATGATCGTCTGGGTCAGGATGAACCACGAGTAGTCCGCCCCGGCGGCGAGGATCTGAGTCATCGCGCCGACGGAGTCCGCCCCGGGGACGCCGGAGGAGCCCCGCAGGCGCCGCCCGTTCGCGTCGAACCACATCGACGAGGGACCGGGGAGGATCCGGATCGCATGGTCCGGCCATATCGGATCCCAGTTGTGCAGGCCTTCCGTGTACGCCCACATCCGGTCCCGGTTGACCACTCGTCCGCCGACGTGCTCCGCGATGGACAGCATGCGGCCATCGACCGACGCCGGCACCCCCGAGATCATGTGCTGGGGGGCGGGGCCGACTCGTTGGGTCGGCCAGTAACGGCGCATGAGATCGTGATTGTGGCCGATCCCGCCGGACGCCACGACGACCGCTCCGGCACGAACGGTGAACTCGCCGATCGCGGTGCGGTTGCTGGCGACGCCGCGTGCTGCATCATCGGGCGCGAGGATCGTCCCGGTGGCTCCGACGACCGCCTCGTCATCGACGAGAAGCTCGTCCACGCGGTGACGGAAGAGGAACCGAGCGAGTCCACGTCGTTCCGCTTCGAGTACGCGCGCTGCGAAGATCTCGACCACGCGTGGTCCCGTGCCCCACGTGACGTGGAAACGGGGAACCGAGTTCCCGTGCCCTGTCGCCGATCCGTCGCCGCGTTCGGCTCAGCCGACGAAGGGGAGCGAGCGCAGGCCGAGTTCGTGAAGGTATCGGCGCTTCGGCCCGGCCGCCCAGTCGACGTAGGCGTTCGCCCACCGCTGCGCCCACGAGTCCTCGTCGTCGAGCCGATCGAACTGGGCGGAGCCGGACCAGTCCTGCCGCGCCAGTTCCACCGAGTCGCGGATTCCGGCGAACCGCTGCTCAGGTGAGTTTACGAAGAAGAGTCCGCCGAGCGACCAGAATGCCTGTCCGCCGAGGTTCGCACGGCTCTCCTGGTCCAGGATCAGCACGCGCCTGCCCGCTCGCGTGAGCTCGTAGGCGGCGACCAGACCCGCGAGCCCGGCCCCGACGATGATGGCATCCGCGTCGTCCATCGGGACGCTCCCTTCGCTTCGTCGCGTGGGGTAATCTTCGGGGAGCACAATATCCAAGTCAAGTTTGGTTTGAAAATGAGCGCTCTCGATATCCGCCTCAGTCGCACGCCGACGCAGGCGCGCGCACGCGACAAGGTCGTTCGCGCGCTCGACGCCGCGGAGCGGCTCTTGGACCGCGATGGCGAAGCGGCGCTGTCGTTGACGGCCGTCTGCGAGGAGGCGGGACTGAACGTCGGGACGGTCTACCAGTATCTTCCGGACCGGGATGCCATCATCGCGGCGCTCATCGATCGGTTCTCGGCCGAACTGGAGCGGGCCGTGCAGGCGATGGTGGACACCGTCGGCTCGCGACCCCTGGATGACGGAGTGGACCGCGCCGTCGCGCTGCTGGCTGTCGTCTATCGCTCGGCAGCTGGCAGGCGAGCGCTCCAGTTGCTCCCGCGGCCCTCGGATCCCGCCGTCGCCGCGCATCGGGAGCGGATGGTCGCACACGTGCACGCTGTCCTCGCCGAGACCGGGCACCTCGGGCACGATGCCGTCGGTCTCCGGCACGCGAGAGCGGTGTACGTCGCCTGCGAGGCCCTCGTCCGAGAGGCCTTCACTCGTGAATCCGACGGTGATGAGTCACTGCTGCAGGCTGCGCGCGTGATGATGCGCAGCTACCTCGCCCAGATCCCCGACTGATTCCTGGAGTGCACGATGAGCAACGACGTAGTCTCGACGAGCCCTTTGACGGGCCGCGAGGTCGGCAGGTTCCCGATCGCCGCCGACCACGATGTCCGTCGGGCGGTCGCATCGGCGCGTGAGGACGCAGCGTGGTGGGGTTCCCTGGGCCATGCCGAGCGGCGGAAGCGGTTGACGGCCTGGCGCCGGGACCTGGCCGGTCGCTACGAGGAGATCGTCGATCTCATCCGAGCGGAGACCGGGAAGGCGACAGCCGACGCTCGCATCGAGACGCTCCTGGCGCTTCACCACCTCGCCTGGGCGGCCGACAACGCGCGGAGAGTGCTGCGCCGGCGGCGGGTGCGCTCCGGGCTGCTGATGTTCAACCACCGCGCGAGCGTCGAGTACCGGCCGCTCGGTGTCGTGGGCGTCATCGGACCATGGAACTTCCCGCTCTTCACGCCGCTCGGATCGATCGCCTACGCACTGGCGGCCGGCAACGCCGTGGTCTTCAAGCCGAGCGAGCACACGCCCGTCGTGGGTGCGTTTCTGTCGGAGACTCTGAGGCCGTTCACCTCCGGCCGGAACGTGCTGCACGTCGTTCACGGAGGCGCGGATGTCGGCGCCGCCCTGTGTGCATCGGGAGTGCAGAAGCTCGCGTTCACGGGCTCGACGGCGACGGCCAAGAAGATCATGGCCGCCTGCGCACCCACGCTGACACCCGTGCTCATCGAAGCGGGCGGCAAGGACGCCATGATCGTCGATGCGGATGCCGACGTCACGGCCGCTGCGCGCGCTGCCGTGTGGGGCGGCATGGCCAATGCGGGGCAGGCCTGCATCGGCATCGAACGGGTCTACGTGCACCGAGCGGTCTTCGACCACTTCATGGATGCCGTGCGCGCGGAGATGCCGGTGCGCGCGGGTCTCGATGACGATGCCGCGATCGGTCCGATCACCACCGGTTCCCAGGTCGAGATCATCCGAGCCCAACTCGTCGAGGCGGTGTCCCGCGGGGCACGCCCCGTCGTGGGATCTGCTGATGCGCGCGACGGCAATGTGATCCAGCCCGCCGTCCTGGTGGACGTGCCCGACGATGCACGTGTCATGACGGAGGAGACCTTCGGGCCGGCGCTGACGCTGCGAGCCGTTCAGACGATGGACGAGGCGATCTCGTTGGTCAATAGCACCGGATACGGGCTCGGCGGCGCGGTCTTCTCCCGTCGGAACGGGGCCGCGATCGCGGGGCGGATGCGGGCCGGCATGGTGTCTGTCAATGCGGTCCAGGCCTTCGCCGCGATCGCGTCCCTCCCTTACGGGGGCGTGGGGGAGTCGGGCTTCGGCCGCATCCACGGAGACGAGGGTCTCCGGGAGTTCGCGGCGGCTGCCTCTCTCACCGTCCGCGGGCCGCTCCCGTCGGTGGACATGATGACCTTCCGTCGGCCCCCGTTGGTCGATCGGCTTCTGCCGGCCGTCGTCCGACGACTCTTCGGTTGATCGGGGGTATTGCCCCGCCCGATCAGAGCTCTCAGCCGCGCAGCGCTGCGACGACGTCGATTTCGACGAGCTGCCCGTGCAGGCCTGATCCGACCGTCGTCCGCGCGGGCAAGGGCGTCGGCACCAGTTCGCGGTAGGTGGCGTCGAACCCGGCGAAGTCCTCCAACCTCGTGATGTGCACGGTTGCCTTCACGACGTCGGAAAGGTCGAGTCCCTGCGTCCCGAGGACCGCCTCGATGTTCTGCAAGGTCTGCCGCGTCTGAGCGACGATCCCCTCCGGCACGACGTCGGTCTCCGGGTGCTGCGGCCCGAACCCCGCGGTGAACAGGAATCCGTTCGCGACGATCCCCTGCGAGTAGGAGGCGGAGGGGCGCGGAGCAGCGGGGGTGCTGATGGCGGTCTTCATGCGATTGCCTTTCATCGACGGACGTGGCCTGACAGACGTATCCGAACACATGTTACATAAAGGCACGAGCGAAGCGGCCTGCCCCACCTGCGACAATGGATGTCCATCGATGAGTGGGGGATCATGCCGAAGATCGTCGATCACGACCAGCGTCGGCAAGACATCGTTCTGGCGGCGCTGCGCGTGGTTGCCCGAGCCGGTGTGGCGAAGGCCACCATGCGGGATATCGCCCGTGAGGCCGGGTATTCCACCGGGATGGTCGTGCATTACTTCGACGGGCGAGAGCAGCTCATGTCGCAGGCGCACCGTGCGGCCTATGTCATCGTCAGCAACCGCATCCGGCAGGGCGTCTCGGACTTCCGGACCCTGGACGACCTCCGCATCGCGGTGGAGGAGGCCCTCCCGATGGATGAAGACCGACTCGTCGAGGCTCAGATCGACGTCGCGTTCTGGGATGAGGCGCTCCGCGAGCAGGCGTTTCGTGAGGATCGATGGCGCAACCATCTCGATGCCCAGCGGGAGTGGATCGAGGTCTTCGCGCGACTGCGGGCGACGGGTGCGATCGGTGTGCCCGACTCGGATGAGGAACTCGCGATCGAGCTGGTCGTCCTCATCGACGGCCTGACTGTGCAGCGCCTGCTCTACCCGCAGCAGATGACCCCCGAGGTTCTCGACCGCATCGTTCGCCGTCACCTCGACCGGCTCGTCTGAACGATTCGCCTCGCCGAGGTTTAAATCTAACAACTGTGATATAAAAGCTTCGGGCGGGCGACATCGGGTCCTCCGCTGGTGAGGGAGCGAGGGCGTCATGTTGCGTGATTACATCAAGGTCGAAGCGCTGACGCCCACCGTGACGCATGCCGATTGGGTGTACACGCGATCCTTCACCGCACACGGCACCTTCGAGCAGCAGGTGCGGCGGGTGCTCACCCAGCTGCGCGACGCGGCGGCTGCCGCGGACCTCGTCCCGAGCAGATACGCGCGCTGTGAGATCGTCCTGAAGGACCTCTCGAGATTCGAGACGGTGCTGCAGTTGTTCCGGGAGCTCCTCGATGCGGAGCTGCCTACGATCCGGCTCGTCCCGGAGCGAGTCATGCATGGCGACGCCGTCTTCTCTGCCGCGGTGTGCGGACCGAACGAGCGGGTGGGGGCCCTGCAGCGTTACGAGACTGCCGAGGTTTCGTACCCCCTGGCAATTCGTGCGGGACGCACCGTCTACACCTCATCGTTCTGGGCGTCCGATCCCTCAGGCCTCACCCACGACTCCGAGTCGGCGCTCGAACAACTCTTCACGGCCGTCCGAGCAGTGGGTGCCCGACCCGACGACCTCGTCAAGAACTTCGTCGTGCTCACCGACATGGATGCGTTCGAGGAGTTCAACGCCATCTACGGCGCCCGGGTGCACGGCATGGCGACCCGTCCGGCCCGAACCTCGCACGGCGTCTCCGCTCTCCCGGACGGCGCGTCGGTCGCGATCGATGGCATCGCCATCATCGACGCCGAGCGGGAAGCCGTCGAGGTGCCCGGCTCCGACACCGGATTGGACCTGCCCTTCTCCGCTGCCCTGCGCGCGGACGACCTGCTCTTCGTCTCTGGGCAGGTCGGCGTCTTCGCACCGGACGGCTCCTACCGACTGAACGTGGGACCGCAGACGACGACGATGTTCGAGCTGGTCGAGACCATCGCCGCCGCCGCCGGATCGAGCGTCGATCACTACGTGAAAGCGACGGGCGTGGTCACCAATCCCACCGCGTGGGATGTGTTCCTCGCGGAGTACATGCATCGGATGCCGCAACAGCCCGGTGTCTTGTCGGTGTACGAGGTCAGTCGGCTGTCCTTCCCCGCGATTCTGACCGAGATGGACGTCGTCGCCGTGCTCGCGGCCGCGAACCCCACCCGCACCACAGGAAAGGCTTGACATGACTGATTCGTGGATCGACGACATCCAGACCCCCGCGCTCGTCATCGACGTGCCGAAGCTTCGCGCGAACATCGCCGAGTATCAGCGCGCCGTCGAGGCGACCGGGACGAAGCTTCGGCCGCACACTAAGACTCACAAGATGCCGCGCATCGCGAAGATGCAGCTCGAGGCGGGAGCGCAGGGGATCGCTGTGGCGAAGATCTCCGAGGCAGAGGTCATGGCCGACGCGGGCATCGACGACATCCTCATCACCTATCCGATCATCGGGCGCGACAAGCTGGAGCGATTGGGAGCCCTGAACGCCCGCGTCGGGCGTCTGATCGTCGAGGTCGAGAGCCTCGAGGGCGCCCGGGGGATGTCCGCCTACGCGCAGGCGAGCGGGCAGAGCTTCGAGGTGATCTGCGAAGTCGACACCGCGCGCGTGGACCGTACCGGGTTCGACTACGAGACGGCGGTGGAAGACATCGTCGCGGTCGCCGCTCTCCCGGGGATCAGGGTGGTCGGGATCTTCGCGTACGCCTTCATGTCCAAGCGCGAGGGGATGGCGAGCTCACCGGAGGACGCCGGGACGCAGGAGGGTGAGCTGGCCGTCGCGGTGGCGCAGGCGGTCCGCGACCGCGGTGTCGATATCGAGATCGTCGCCGGCGGATCCAGTCCGACCGGGCGATACGTCGCGGCGGTCGAAGGCATCACCGAGGTCCACCCCGGCACGTACGTCTTCTATGACACGATGAGCGCCTTCTACGGCATCACGCAGGAGCAGTGCGCCGCCGCCGTGGTCGCGACCGTGGTCGCCTCCAACGAGCGGCGGGCGTGCATCGATGCCGGCAGCAAGTCGTTCTCGACCGATATCGCTCCGCACGCAGCGCCGCTCTACCTCGATGGGTACGGGCGGATCGTCGGCTACGACCATCTGCGTCTCGACCACCTCAGCGAGGAGCACGGGATCATCCTCGACAAGAACGGTGACCCCGTCGATCTGCCCATCGGCACCCGGCTGACTATCGTCCCCAACCATATCTGCCCTGCGGTAGCGCTCTACGACGAGGCGTACTTCGTCGACGACGGACACGTCGAGAGAGTTGCGATCGAGGGGCGCGGCAAGCGCGTCTGACCGTTCGACGGCTGACCGCTCGACGGCTGCGCGATCGACGCGTCGGGGAATGCGCGTCGCATCGCGCGGAGATCCGATGCGGTGTCAGTGCGGCAACGCGTCGAAGGCCGCGCGCGTGAGCTGTGCCGCGCCGACCGCGAAACTCACATCGCCCCCCACGGTGACCAGGTCGTATCCGAGGTCGCGCCAGAACCGCAGGCTGTCGGAGTCGAAGGGCGGACTGGACATCAGGGCCGGCTTGCCGTGCACGTGCGCACGCTCGGCGATGTGGCGGAACAGTTCGATCATCTCGGGATCGGTGTACTGCAGTGGCTTGCCGAACGCGAAGGACAGATCGGCCGGACCGAGAACGGCGATGTCGACGCCGGGCAGGTCGAGGATGGCGTCAAGCTCATCGACCGCTCCGCGGGTCTCTATTTGGATGAGCCGGAGCACATCAGCGTGCGTCTGCGACAGAAATGCCGCGGCATCCACCTCGGCGACGGCGAGCGCACGTACGGGACCGAAGCCTCGGGAGCCGGCCGGAGGATAGAGGCAGGAGTCCACCGCTCGTTGTGCGTCGGCGGCCGACGTGATCATGGGGAAGATGATCCCGTCGGCACCCGCGTCGAGGAAGGGCTTGGCCAAGGTAGGGTCGTTCTCGCCGATCCGGACGAAGGCTGTGATTCCGGACGCCCGCGCCGCGACGAGGTGTGCGACGACCTGGGCGCGATCGAGCGGGGCGTGCTCGGTGTCGATCCACAGGTAGTCGTATCCGACCCGGCCGGCGACCTCCGTGAACAGTGTGTCGGTCCCCACGATATGAGTGCCCAGGTACGGACCGTTCTCGTGTGCCCTGCGCAGGTCGGCGTGTGACGACATGATTCTCTCCTCGGGAGCGGGCGTAGCCCCCGGCGGAGGCTGCATCGCCTTATCTGTCACACATGTTACATAAAACCGGTTCGTCGTGGGGGAGAGATGATCGTGCCGTCTGGTCAGCTGTCCTGCAGCGCCTCGTAGAGCGCGGGTCGGCGCCGTCGGAGGGCGAGCGCACCGGCCACTCCGCAGGCGAACGCGGCGAACACGACCACGATGAGCACCATCGCGATCGTGGTGTCGCCCACGAGGAGGGGGAAGTTCGCCACCACGATCGCGACGAGGACGGCGAGGGCGAGCGCCGACACGGTCGGCGCGACGATGGTCTTCCACCGGCTGGCCGCCGCGCTCCGACGCCGGGCGAAATAGGCCACCACCGAGACGCTTGTCAGGCCCATCAGGACGACGATGCCGAGCGTGGCCGCTCCGCTCAGCCAGGCGTTGATCTGCAGCATGGGGTCGAGTCCGGTGAACGCAGCAAGGAGTACGAAGGCGATGGTCACGACCGAGACTACGGCCGACGACACCGACGGCGTCTGGTGGCGCGGATGCAGCCTCCCCAGAGGCTTCGGGAGCACGCCCGAGCGTGAGAGCGTGAACTGGTAGCGTCCGATGACGTTCTGGAAGGCGAGCGAGGCGGCGAAGATGCTCGTGACGATGAACATCGCGACGACGGGGTACATGAGAGGCGACAGGTAGGTCGACGAGATGTCCAGGAACAGCGCGCTGGGATCGCTGATCGCGGAGGGGTCTCCACCGATCGCTGTCGTGATCATCCACGACGTCGCGGCATAGAAGACCGCGATGAGGATGATGGCGATGGAGGTGGCGCGGGGAACCGTGCGTTCGGGTTCGCGTGCCTCCGCGCGGAAGACGGCCGTGGCCTCGAAGCCCACGAATCCGAGGAATGCGAACATCAGGGCGACGCTCCAGCTCCCGGAGAAGGCGGCTTCGGGTGAGAACGACGTCAGGTTGACGCCGGTGGGGCCGCCGTCGACGCCGACCGCGATGTCGACGGCGAGGACGGCGAGCGTCTCGAGGACCAGCAAGACGCCGAGGACGCGAGCACTCAGCTCCACGTTGAGATAGCCGAGCACGGCGATCACCGCCCACAGCACGACACTCAGCATCGGCCACGGGACGTCGACGCCGACGATCGCGCTCACAACGTTGGCTGAGCCGACGCCCAGGAAGACCGTCATCGCGATCTGCAGAAGGTAGTACGACAGCAGCGCCAAGACGGCTGCGCCCAGCCCCGCGGGCCGACCGAGACCTGCCTGGATGTAGGAATAGAAGGCGCCCGCGTTTCGTACGTGACGTGCCATCATCCCGAAGCCGACCGCGAAGACGAGCAGAACTGCGCCGGCGATCAGATAGAACAGCGGCATTCCGACCGTGCCCGTCACGGCGAGGGTGGTCGGAATGGAGACGCTCGCGGTCGTCATGGGTGCGGCTGCGGATACGACCAGGAAGACGATGGCGCCGACTCCCAGTCCGCGGCGCGGCGGAGGCGACAGCGGGGTGACGGGGCCGTGCAGGCCCGCATCCACGGGGCTGAAGTCGGCGGTCATGCCATGCTCCCGTCGGTCCGTCCGAGCATGCGCTCCCGATTGCGGAGTCCCTCGCGTTCCGTTCGCAATACCGCGCGATACGTGATTGCCGGCACGGCGCCGAACAGGCGGGTGATCTGTCCGCCGAGCGCGGGGAAGATGACCTCACGCGGACGGGCGTCGATCGCGGAGACGACTGCCGCGGCGATCTCCTCGGGGGCGACTGACTTGCCTGCGAAGGCGATCCCCGCCGTTTCGTCCGCCATCTCCTGCTCGAGCATCGGCGTCCGCGTGGACGGCGGATGGATGATGGTGAAGCCCACGCCGCTGTCGCGCTCTTCCAGCGCGACGCTGTGGTGGAAGGCGCGCAGTGCATGCTTCGAGGCCGAATAGCTGGAGTATCCGACCAGCGGGACGAAAGACGTCATGCTGCACACGTCGATGATGTGACCCCGACCGCGTGGTTTCATCCGCGCGAGGCCGGCGAGGATCCCGGTCATCGGTCCGAGCAGGTTCACGTCGATCATGTCGCGATGGCGCCGGAGCGGAATCGCCGTCGCGACGCCGGTGTGGATGATGCCCGCGTTGTTGACCAGCACGTCGAGCGGACCGAGCTCGGCCTCCACGTGGTCCAGAACCCGTGACCACTCGGCCTCGTCGCGCACGTCGAGTCGAACGGCGATCGCGGCACCGCCGTGCGGCGCCGCGACGCGCTCCGCGGCAGCGAGATCGATGTCGGCGACGGCGACCCGGTGGCCCGCGCGTACGGCGGCGGCTACGGATGCTGCACCGATGCCGCTTCCGGCGCCGGTGATCATGACGGTACGCGCGAGTCTCTCGCCTCCCCGGAGGGTGGGTGTGCTCATGTGGAAGGCCTCTCAAGGTCGATTTCGGGTGGAGCCAACTCTTGAGCGCGCGCAATAGTAAGTCAAGCGTTCAAGACGACTGACCAAAACTCGTGATCGGGCGGACACGCGGCCGAAACACGATTCGATGACGATGAGTTCGAGGGAACAGGAGCAGGCAATGGGGCGAATGGCAGCCGACGACCGCCGGGCGCAGTTGATCGCCGCGGCGATTGAGGTGATGACGACCGAGGGGATCGAGGCGGTGTCCACGCGTCGAGTGGCCCAGGAAGCCGGGGTGTCCGTGGGGGTCGTCCACTACTGCTTCGGAACCAAGGAGAACCTTCTCCGGCGCGTGATCGAGCAGTTGGTCGATGACATCCGCCGGTCGGCGCAGGCTCGCATCACGCCGGGCCAGGACCTCACTGCGTCGTTGTCGAAGGCGACCGAGGCATTCATGGGAGACGTGGAGGAACGCCCCGACCGTCACCTGCTGACCTACGAGATCGTGACGTACGCGTTGCGCACCGAGGGCTCCGAGGATCTCGCGGTCTGGCTCTACGAGTGCTACCAGTCGGCGACGGTGGACACCCTAGAGGCGGCCGCCGTCGCTGCGGGCGTTCGTTGGACCGTGCCGGTCGAGGTCGTCGCGCGGATCCTCACCGCCGCCAACGACGGAGTGACGCTGGAATGGCTCGTGCGACGAGACGGCACGCAGGCGCGCACGACGTTCGCGCACGTCATCGACGCCGTGCTCCCGCTCGCGACGAGCCTCGCGGACGACGCGACGTCAACCGGTCGCAACGTGGCCGGACGGGTTCACCCGTGAGCCGGGAGGAGCGTGCGCGCGTCGCGCTCTCCGGACTCGGCGTCCCTGAGTCGTTGCGATGGCGCGACGGTGCGCTGTTCTTCAGCGACATGGCGTTCGGGACGGTGCACCGTTGGGACGGGCTGTCGAGTGACACAGACCTCGTCGCCCACATCCCCGGCAGACCGGGCGGTCTCGGGTGGCTGCCGGACGGCAGAATGCTCGCCGTGTCCATGGACGGAGGCCGCGTCTACCGTCAGGAGCCGAACGGCGCACTCGTCGTCCATGCGGACATCGGACATCTCACGCGCGGGTGCGTGAACGACATGGTCGTCGACGATGAGGGTCGAGCCTACGTCGGAAGCTACGGGTTCGATTGGTTCGCGTACGTGGCGGAACACCCGGCATCCTCGCTGCTGGCACCCCCCGGACCCCCGCGCATCGGTCTCGTCCGGCTCGCGGACGACGGTACGATCCTCGGTCAGACGGAGCCGATCGCCTTCCCCAACGGCGCCGTCTTGGTGGATGGCGGGCGCACGCTGGTGATCGCCGAAACGCTCACGATGCGACTGCTCGAGTTCGCGGTCGGCGACGACGGCGACTTGCGCCGCCAGGGGACATGGGCGCAGCTCATCCCCGATGCGCTCTGGCGAGCCGTGACAGCGAAGGGGTGGCGCGGGCGGATCGCACGCCGAGTGTCCACTCTGACCGACCGTCCGGCCATCGCAGAGCGCTCGGCTTCCCCGATCGGGCCGGACGGCATCGCTGTGGGCAAGGAGGGGACTGTCTGGGTGGCCAATGCGCTAAGAGGAGAGTGTGTGGAGGTCGAACGTGGCGGGCGCATCCGGCGACGCATCCGCACGTCTCAGCCGGCCCTCAGCTGTGTCCTCGGTGGTGAGAACGGAGAGACGCTGTTCGTCGCAACCTCCCGTCACTCGGAGCCGGGGGTCGGCCGTGCCGCGAGATCCGGGTCCATCGAGACCTTCGCGCTCGGCTGACGCGCTTGCGTGTGTGAGCGACCCGTACGGCCGTCGCTGTCGCGTGGATCATCCCCGCGGGTGTCGCCTGCAGAAAGCGGAGTGTCATCAACCGGAAACATGCGCGACACGCCCGGGGTGAGGCGCCGAGTTGGCAGACGCCCGGAACCCGCGTAACTTATTACTTGTTCGCCCCACAGGGAAGAACGGAGAGGCTGAAGCCCCGTTCCCCTCAAGCGGAGAACGCACTCCCACACAAGCGAGACGATCTTCGGATCCGTCGTGCGTGTGGGGTGCCGATCGTTCCGTCGATCGCCGCCTCGGCGGTGAGAATGATCTGCTCCGGCGGATTTGACACGACGAACGAAGCGGCTAAGATGGAGAAGTTGCCCTGCGGGCGAGGCTGAGAGGCCGAGCGGCAGGAGCATCCGTTCCTTGAGAACTCAACAGCGTGCACTTGTCAAATGCCAAATAACCTCGTTCCAGCTTCGGCTGGGTGAGATTCCTTTGGATCAAGTCCAACCCTTTGGGGTTGGCGTTATGGATTGTCAGTGATGGCATCCTTTTGGTCAGTTCAAACTCGCTGCGCACTTCTTTTTCCGTTGTGTGTATGCATTTTTCTTTTACGGAGAGTTTGATCCTGGCTCAGGATGAACGCTGGCGGCGTGCTTAACACATGCAAGTCGAACGGTGAAGCAGAGCTTGCTCTGTGGATCAGTGGCGAACGGGTGAGTAACACGTGAGCAACCTGCCCTGGACTCTGGGATAAGCGCTGGAAACGGCGTCTAATACTGGATACGAGACGTGGCCGCATGGTCAACGTTTGGAAAGATTTTTTGGTTCAGGATGGGCTCGCGGCCTATCAGCTTGTTGGTGAGGTAATGGCTCACCAAGGCGTCGACGGGTAGCCGGCCTGAGAGGGTGACCGGCCACACTGGGACTGAGACACGGCCCAGACTCCTACGGGAGGCAGCAGTGGGGAATATTGCACAATGGGCGAAAGCCTGATGCAGCAACGCCGCGTGAGGGATGACGGCCTTCGGGTTGTAAACCTCTTTTAGCAAGGAAGAAGCGAAAGTGACGGTACTTGCAGAAAAAGCGCCGGCTAACTACGTGCCAGCAGCCGCGGTAATACGTAGGGCGCAAGCGTTATCCGGAATTATTGGGCGTAAAGAGCTCGTAGGCGGTTTGTCGCGTCTGCTGTGAAAACTGGAGGCTCAACCTCCAGCCTGCAGTGGGTACGGGCAGACTAGAGTGCGGTAGGGGAGATTGGAATTCCTGGTGTAGCGGTGGAATGCGCAGATATCAGGAGGAACACCGATGGCGAAGGCAGATCTCTGGGCCGTAACTGACGCTGAGGAGCGAAAGGGTGGGGAGCAAACAGGCTTAGATACCCTGGTAGTCCACCCCGTAAACGTTGGGAACTAGTTGTGGGGACCATTCCACGGTTTCCGTGACGCAGCTAACGCATTAAGTTCCCCGCCTGGGGAGTACGGCCGCAAGGCTAAAACTCAAAGGAATTGACGGGGACCCGCACAAGCGGCGGAGCATGCGGATTAATTCGATGCAACGCGAAGAACCTTACCAAGGCTTGACATATACGAGAACGCTGCAGAAATGTAGAACTCTTTGGACACTCGTATACAGGTGGTGCATGGTTGTCGTCAGCTCGTGTCGTGAGATGTTGGGTTAAGTCCCGCAACGAGCGCAACCCTCGTTCTATGTTGCCAGCACGTAATGGTGGGAACTCATGGGATACTGCCGGGGTCAACTCGGAGGAAGGTGGGGATGACGTCAAATCATCATGCCCCTTATGTCTTGGGCTTCACGCATGCTACAATGGCCGGTACAAAGGGCTGCAATACCGTGAGGTGGAGCGAATCCCAAAAAGCCGGTCCCAGTTCGGATTGAGGTCTGCAACTCGACCTCATGAAGTCGGAGTCGCTAGTAATCGCAGATCAGCAACGCTGCGGTGAATACGTTCCCGGGTCTTGTACACACCGCCCGTCAAGTCATGAAAGTCGGTAACACCTGAAGCCGGTGGCCTAACCCTTGTGGAGGGAGCCGTCGAAGGTGGGATCGGTAATTAGGACTAAGTCGTAACAAGGTAGCCGTACCGGAAGGTGCGGCTGGATCACCTCCTTTCTAAGGAGCATCTGAAGTCTTCGGACTTCCAGAACCCAGTTCGAAGGCACACGTTCTTCGCTGGGAGCTCATGGGTGGAACATTTGACGAGGCATCAGGGTCTGAGGGTTCTGCTGAGTACGCCGTTTGCGGTTGGAAAGGTGGGGTCGGAGGAGCTTGGTGCGTGCACGCTGTTGGGTCCTGAGGGACCGGGTGTGACTCCTTTGGGGGTTGCGGCTGTACCTCTGGGCCTTCTTCTGCTGCTTGTGCAGTGGGGGTTGGTACCGCCCGTACTTTGAGAACTACACAGTGGACGCGAGCATCTTAGAGATGAATCTTCGGATTCATTTCACAGGTGATCTTTTTTAGATCATTTACTCAATTTTCGAGTTGACGATTCAAACTCATGTGATTTCAAGTCTTTAAGAGCAAACGGTGGATGCCTTGGCATCTGGAGCCGAAGAAGGACGTAGCAATCTGCGATAAGCCTCGGGGAGTGGATAAGCACACTTTGATCCGAGGGTGTCCGAATGGGGAAACCCCGCTGGGCGGCGTGCCGACCTAGTGACTCCCGCCTGAATATATAGGGCGGGTAGAGGGAACGTGGGGAAGTGAAACATCTCAGTACCCACAGGAAGAGAAAACAACCGTGATTCCGTGAGTAGTGGCGAGCGAAATCGGAAGAGGCTAAACCTAGCGTGTGTGATAGCCGGCAGGCGTTGCACGTTGGGGGTTGTGGGACTTTCTTGATCATCCTGCCGGGTGATCGACGTGACAGAAGCGTATAGACGAATGGTCTTGAAAGGCCAGCCATAGTGGGTGCCAGCCCCGTAGTCGAAATGCGTGTTCTGGCGTGGAGAGTATCCCAAGTAGCACGGGGCCCGAGAAATCCCGTGTGAATCTGTCAGGACCACCTGATAAGCCTAAATACTCCCAGATGACCGATAGCGGACAAGTACCGTGAGGGAAAGGTGAAAAGTACCCCGGGAGGGGAGTGAAATAGTACCTGAAACCGTTTGCTTACAAACCGTTGGAGCCTCCTTAGTAGGGGTGACAGCGTGCCTTTTGAAGAATGAGCCTGCGAGTTAGCGATACGTGGCGAGGTTAACCCGTGTGGGGTAGCCGTAGCGAAAGCGAGTCTGAATAGGGCGATTCAGTCGCGTGTCCTAGACCCGAAGCGAAGTGATCTATCCATGGCCAGGTTGAAGCGACGGTAAGACGTCGTGGAGGACCGAACCCACTTAGGTTGAAAACTGAGGGGATGAGCTGTGGATAGGGGTGAAAGGCCAATCAAACTTCGTGATAGCTGGTTCTCTCCGAAATGCATTTAGGTGCAGCGTTGCGTGTTTCTTGCCGGAGGTAGAGCTACTGGATGGCCGATGGGCCCTACAAGGTTACTGACGTCAGCCAAACTCCGAATGCCGGTAAGTGAGAGCGCAGCAGTGAGACTGTGGGGGATAAGCTTCATAGTCGAGAGGGAAACAACCCAGACCACCAACTAAGGTCCCTAAGCGCGTGCTAAGTGGGAAAGGATGTGGAGTTGCTGTGACAACCAGGAGGTTGGCTTAGAAGCAGCCACCCTTGAAAGAGTGCGTAATAGCTCACTGGTCAAGTGATTCCGCGCCGACAATGTAACGGGGCTCAAGCACGCCACCGAAGTTGTGGCATTGACATTATTGGTAGGCCTTCGTGGTCCAGCCGTGTTGATGGGTAGGAGAGCGTCGTGTGGCCAGCGAAGCGGCGGTGTGAACCAGCCGTGGAGGCTACACGAGTGAGAATGCAGGCATGAGTAGCGAAAGACGTGTGAGAAACACGTCCTCCGAAAGACCAAGGGTTCCAGGGTCAAGCTAATCTTCCCTGGGTAAGTCGGGACCTAAGGCGAGGCCGACAGGCGTAGTCGATGGACAACGGGTTGATATTCCCGTACCGGCGAAGAACCGCCCAAGCTAATCCAGTGGTGCTAAGAGTCCTAGCCAGGAATGTGTGGATCCCTTCGGGGTGATGCCGTCTTGGTGAACGCTCGACCCCATGCTGGTGCGGTTAGCGTATTAACAGGTGTGACGCAGGAAGGTAGCCCAACCCGGGCGATGGTTGTCCCGGGGCAAGTGCGTAGGCTGAGTCGTAGGCAAATCCGCGACTCGTTCGGCTGAGACACGATGCGGATAAAAAGTGGGTGATCCTATGCTGCCGAGAAAAGCATCGACGCGAGGTTCTAGCTGCCCGTACCCCAAACCGACTCAGGTGGTCAGGTAGAGAATACCAAGGAGATCGAGAGAATCGTGGTTAAGGAACTCGGCAAAATGCCCCCGTAACTTCGGGAGAAGGGGGGCCATCCACTTATACGGACTTGCTCCGGAAAGGGTGTGGTGGCCGCAGAGACTAGTGGGTAGCGACTGTTTACTAAAAACACAGGTCCGTGCCAAGTCGCAAGACGATGTATACGGACTGACGCCTGCCCGGTGCTGGAAGGTTAAGAGGAGCGGTTAGCGTAAGCGAAGCTGCGAATTTAAGCCCCAGTAAACGGCGGTGGTAACTATAACCATCCTAAGGTAGCGAAATTCCTTGTCGGGTAAGTTCCGACCTGCACGAATGGCGTAACGACTTCCCAACTGTCTCAACCGCGAACTCGGCGAAATTGCATTACGAGTAAAGATGCTCGTTACGCGCAGCAGGACGGAAAGACCCCGTGACCTTTACTACAGCTTGGTATTGGTGTTCGGTGTGGCTTGTGTAGGATAGGTGGGAGACTGTGAAGCAGACACGCCAGTGTTTGTGGAGTCATTGTTGAAATACCACTCTGGTCACTCTGGATATCTAACTTCGAACCGTAATCCGGTTCAGGGACAGTGCCTGGTGGGTAGTTTAACTGGGGCGGTTGCCTCCCAAAAAGTAACGGAGGCGCCCAAAGGTTCCCTCAACCTGGTTGGCAATCAGGTGGCGAGTGTAAGTGCACAAGGGAGCTTGACTGTGAGACTGACAGGTCGAGCAGGGACGAAAGTCGGGACTAGTGATCCGGCAGTGGCTTGTGGAAGCGCTGTCGCTCAACGGATAAAAGGTACCTCGGGGATAACAGGCTGATCTTGCCCAAGAGTCCATATCGACGGCATGGTTTGGCACCTCGATGTCGGCTCGTCGCATCCTGGGGCTGGAGTAGGTCCCAAGGGTTGGGCTGTTCGCCCATTAAAGCGGTACGCGAGCTGGGTTTAGAACGTCGTGAGACAGTTCGGTCCCTATCCGCTGCGCGCGTAGGAAGTTTGAGAGGATCTGACCCTAGTACGAGAGGACCGGGTTGGACGAACCTCTGGTGTGTCAGTTGTTCCGCCAGGAGCACCGCTGATTAGCTACGTTCGGGATGGATAACCGCTGAAAGCATCTAAGCGGGAAGCCGGCCTCAAGATGAGACTTCCATACCTTCGGGTGAGAGGCTCCCAGCCAGACTACTGGGTTGATAGGCCAGATGTGGAAGCGCAGTAATGCGTGTAGCTGACTGGTACTAATAAGCCGATGACTTGATAACACTTCGTTTGAACTGAAGCTGTTCGCGTCCACTGAGTGGTTCTCGATGTACGGTCGAGAACCGCAGACAACATTCTTTTGTTGTGTGCATGACTTGAAACATCAATAGTGTTTCGGCGGCCATAGCGAGAGGGAAACGCCCGGTCCCATTCCGAACCCGGAAGCTAAGCCTCTCAGCGCCGATGGTACTGCAGGGGGGACCCTGTGGGAGAGTAGGACACCGCCGGACTCCTTTTAGAAAGGGCCACCCAACGCTGGGTGGCCCTTTCGCGTTTCTGCACGCCTTTCTGGAAGGCCATACGCTTGTCGCCATGACGTCAGGCCTTCATCCTCGCAGTCAGCTCGTGCACGATGCTCTACGTTCGGCCGGCATCCTGGGCGAGATCGTCGTGCTGCCCGATGCCGCATCGACGGCTGCGCTTGCCGCATCCGCGCTCGGCGTCGATGTCGGAGCGATCGCCAACAGCCTGGTGTTCTGGTCGGACGGCGAGGCTTTGCTGGTCATGACCAGTGGCGCGCATCGCGTCGACACGAGTGCGCTGGCGGCACGGCTCGGGCGTTCGTCGATCGTCAGAGCGACCGTGGAGCAGGTTCGTGCGACAACGGGGCAGGCGATCGGGGGAGTGGCGCCGACAGGCCACCCTGCGCCGGTGGTGACAGTCGTCGACGAGGACCTCGCTCAGTACGACCAGATCTGGGCAGCGGGCGGTACGCCGCACACGGTGTTTCCGCTGACGTTCGGTGAACTCGTGGCTCTCACGGATGGCGTGGTCATGAAGGTCGACGCACCCTAACGGGGTGCCTCGATATGCCACTCGTCCACGACATCGGGCGTAGCGGGCCAACCGTCGCCCGGGATGAGGAACGTGGCCACGGCACATGTCGTCATGGCGACGGGCCGCCCCGCCAGTTCGGATGCGAGTTCGCTCAGACCTGGATCGTGGGCGACGATGAGCACGCTCTGCCCTCCCGCAGCGGTCGCCGCGGCCCAGAGCTCCGGCATGCTCGCCCCGTACAGTTCGGGCATGGTCTCGAGTGGAACGCCGAGGGACGCTGCGAACGACTCCGCGGTCGTGCGGGCGCGCAGCGCCGTGCTGCTGAGTAGGCGATCGGGGCGGAAGCCCGTCTCCGCGAGGGCTGCGGCCATCAGGGGAGCGTCGCGCTGGCCGCGGTCGTTGAGGGGGCGTTCATGATCGCTCAGGCCGGGTACGCCCCAATCTGACTTGGCGTGGCGCACGAGGACGAGCGTGACCATGTTCTCGCTTCCTATCCCACGTAGACCCAGGCGTCGCGCCCGCTCTGCAGCACGACGGCGACCCGCGTGTACAACGAGACCTCGTATTCGTCGGCTGCGTCGAGCTCGTCGAGGGTCAGCTCCAGCACGCGTCCGGTGACCTTGTCGCTCCTGTTCCCGGTGCGGCGCAGGACGGGGTGCGTGGCAAGGCCCGAGAGCGCGACGACACGTGTGTCGTCGATGTCGGTGTACTGCACGTGGTAGCCCGCGAGCACGTCTTGCGTCGACTCGATATGGCGGCCGAAGACGTCGAGCTGCACCTGCGGAAGAAGGAGCGTGCCGTAGGAGAAGAGGCGCTCGGACGTCGCCGTGGTGCTCATCCCGCCCCCCTAGGCTCCGAAGACCGCGTGCGCGATCGCGAAGATCGTCAGACCCGCGAGAGAGCCCACGATCGTGCCGTTGAGGCGAATGTACTGCAGATCGCGTCCGACCATGAGCTCGATCTTCTCGGTGGTCTCTTCGGGATCCCAGCGTTCCACCGTGTCGGTGATGACGGAGGCGATGTCGTGCCGGTATCGCTCGATGACGAACACCGCGGCATCCGTCACCCAGCCGTCGACGCGGGCGCGCAGGGTCTCCTCGCTTTCGAGTCGGCGGCCGATATCCGTCAGCGTCTCGACCAGACGCCTGCGCAGCCCGCTCTCCGGGTCGCGGAGGCCCCGCGTGAGACCGTTCTTCGCCGTGCGCCAAGCCTCGCCGGCCAGCTCCCGGACCCGAGGCGAGTCGAACACCGTCGTCTTCGCGTCCTCGAACCGTCCGATCGTCGCGGGGTCGTGCTGCAGGTTGTCGGCCAGACGTGCGAGGTAGCCGTCCACGGCGTGCCGCGCGGGATGATCGGGATCCGCGCGCACGGCAGCGACGAACTTCACCGCCTCGTGGTAGGCGGCCTCGTCGATCAGGGTGTGCACCATCGACGGGACCCACGAGGGAAGGCGACGGGAGATCAGCCCCGTGAAGGCCGCGCGGTTCGCCCGCAGCCAGGTGGCCAGACTGTCTGCGGCGAGGTCCACTGCGCCGTGGTGCGCGCCCGAGCCGACCATGCGCTCGAGCCAGCCGCCCAGCGGTGGGCCCCATTCAGGAACGACCAGGTGCTCGCGTGCGAGGTCCCCGAGCAACTGCTGGACGTCGTCGTCACTGAGCGCCTCGATGACATTCGTCGCGATCGTCGCCCCCTCCGAGGCGACCCGTTCGGCATGTGCGGGCTGTGAGAGCCACGCGCCGAGACGGGCCGAAAGTGAGAAGGACTCGAGCTTGGCGCGGATGACGGGAGCGGCCAGAAAGTTCGTCTCGACGAACTCGCCGAGCGTGCGCCCGATCTCGTCCTTGCGCGTCGGGATGATGGCCGTGTGCGGGATGGGAAGCCCGAGCGGTCGCCGGAACAGCGCGGTCACCGCGAACCAGTCCGCGAGCGCCCCCACCATGCCGCCCTCCGCGGCCGCGCGGACGTACGAGAGCCACGGATACCGGCTCTGCAGGGCGAAGGCGATCACGAAGACGACCGCGAGCACGATGAGGGCGCTGAGCGCGATCCCCTTCATCAGCCGCAGCCCGCGCAGCCGCTCTCGATCGGCGTCGCTCAGCAGTGAGGTCGGTGTGCGGGGCATTTCGTCATCCTTCCACGGCGTACTCTGTCAGCGTGATCGACGACATCAAGAAGCGCGCCCTGCACCGCACCAGCATCCTGGAAGGGCAGCTGCGCGGGGTGACCAAGATGATCGAGTCCGAGGAGTACTGCATGGACATCATCACGCAGTCGCGGGCGATCCAGCGCTCGCTGGAATCGTTGAATCGTCTTCTGCTCGAGAACCATCTGCGCACCCATGTCGCCCACATGTTCGAGGAGGGCGGTCAGGACCGGGAGCGCGCCGTCGAGGAGCTCCTGCGCGCGTTCGACTTCGCCGGGAAGTGATCGGAGAACTCAGCTCGCCAGATCCTCGCGCTGACTCGTCCACCCGACGTCGAAGCTGCGATTGCCGCTGATCGCGGCCGCGAACGGTTCCACGGCCGACATCGTCTCCGCGTCCAAGATGAGCCCGGATGCGGGCAGCCACTCGTCCACGTGCCGGGCGAACCGCGAGCCGGGGATGGGTGCGGCAGACACTCCGAACTGCGCGGCACGCGTGAACAACCAGCCGAGCGCGAGCTGCGCGCCCGTCAGCCCGCGCTGGTGCGCCAGGGAGAGATACTCGGCGCGGAGGCTTGCATTGGCGGCCAGGTTCTCGGCGGAGAACCTCGGGAACCGCGGCCGGCCGTCACCGGACCCGATGTCGGCGGGGGAGAAGCCGTCGGTCAGCCACGCGCGGCTCAGTGGCGAGTAAGGCACGAAGCCGATCCCGAGCTCGGCCGCCGTCGGCACGACGGACTTCTCCACGTCGCGGCTGACGACACTCCACTCGGTCTGCACCGCGGCGATCGGATGCACGGCGTGAGCGCGGCGGATCTCGTCCGCGGTCGCCTCCGACAGGCCGATATGGAGCACCTTGCCCGCGGTCACGAGCTCTGACATCGCGCCGACCGTCTCCTCGATGGGAACGTGTGGATCGACGCGATGCTGGTAGTAGAGGTCGACGTGATCGGTGCCGAGCCGGGAGAGGCTCAGATCGATCTGTTCGCGCACGTAGGCGGCGTCGCCGCGGATGCCGCGGGAGCCGATCGCGCCGCCCGAGATCCCGAACTTCGTCGCCAGCGTGACCTCGTCGCGTCGGCTGGCGAGCAACCGTGCGATCGTGCGCTCGCTGCGCCCCGCACCGTAGATGTTGGCCGTGTCGACGAACGTGAGTCCCGCATCCACCGCGTGCGTCAGCGTCGCGAGAGCGGTCGCGTCGTCGACCGGCCCGTACACGTCGCTGAGACTCATCCCGCCGTAGCCGAGTGCGCTGACCTCGAGGCCGTCGCCGAGAAGGACCCGGCCCACGGCGCTCATTCGGATGCTCCCTGCTGGAGCGGTCCGAGCCACGCGGCGGCGACCGTCGCGTGCGCGGATTCCGGGTCGGAAGGATGGAACTGTCCGGCGAGGACGTCGCGGTACAGGCGGCCCAACTCGCTGGAAGAGAAGTAGGACGAGCCGCCGGCGACGAGGATCGCTTCATCGACGATCCGCTTGGCGCCCACGGCCGCCCGGTGCTTGAGCCCGGACAGCAGCGAGAACCATCGCGCCCCGTGATCCACGCCGGCATCGACGTCGTGGGCGAGCGCGACGATCTGGGGCACGAGCGCGTCGTAGGTCAGCGCCATCTCCGCCACCCGCCACCGGATGTCGGGGTCCTGACTGTAAGCCAGCCCCGTCTTGCGCGATCGTCGCCGTGCGGCCGTCTCGACGGCCACATCCAGGGCGCGTCGACCGATGCCCGTGTAGACGGAGGCGAGCAGGATCTCGAAGACGCTGAAGATGCCGAACACGATCGGATCGGGCTGGGGGCCGGGCGCGACCCGCCGAACGATCCGGTCGGCGGGAGCGATGGCTCCGTGAAGCTCCGTGGTGCGGGACTGTGTTCCCCGCATGCCGACCGTGTCCCAGTCGTCTCGGGTGCGCACCGCATCCGAGCGCGGCACGAAGCCGTAGACCAGTTTGGGTGCGTCGGCGGACGTCGTGTCGAGGCCGTGCACGCCGAGGTGCGTCCACGCCGGGGCGAGCGAGGTGAAGATCTTCGTGCCGGTGAAGGTGTACCCGCCGTCCGGGAGAGGGACTGCCTCGGTCGCGCTGTCGAAGAGCACGAGGTCGTTGCCCGCCTCGCTGATGCCGAAGGCGAATACCTCGCCGGCCGCGGCTCCGGTCTGGACGAACGCGAGATCGTCGATCCCGCGCTCCCGCAGCACCTTGGCGACCCCCGTCCAGACGAGGTGCATGTTGACGGCCAGAGCAGTTGCGGGTGCGGCCGTCGCCAGCCGCTGCTGGAGGATCGACGCCTCTGCGAGCGTCAGCCCCGCGCCTCCGCGATCCTCGGGCACGAGGATGCCGAGATAGCCGGCCGCTCGCAGCTCGGCCAGATCCTGCTCCGGGAAGACGTTCTCGCGATCGGTGTCCGCTGCGCGCCCGCGGATGCGCTCGATCAGCTCATCGGGCAGGTGCGCGCTCGGATCGAAGGTCATGCCAGTGCCTCCTGCAGCGCCGCCACGGTGGCTTCGGGGCGATCGCGATGCGGCGAGTGTCCGGCGCCGGCCACGATCGAGCGCGTGATGCGGGCATTGCCGGCGAGGACCTCGTCGGCGCGCGGTCCCGTGAACAGGCTGTAGACGGCGGGATCGGACGCGATGACGTGGGTGGGCACCACGAGGCGCGCGGCCGCATCCGTCACATCCCAGTCGAGGTTCTGCTCCAGTGTCTGCTCCACCGCCCAGGGGCTCGCGAGCTGGGCCGCCTGGGCCTTCAGCTCGACGTCCTGCGGGTGCCAATGGGGATGCGCGGCGCGCACCTCCTCGACGGTCGGCGAGTCGAACGCATCCTGCTGACTGCGTTCGACGACCGCGCGGTCGGCCGGTAGGAGGTACAGCGCGGGATCGACGAGGACGAGCCGCTTCGCCCATTCGGGGTGCTCGGCCGAGGCGAGCGTGGCGGACGCGCCGCCGAGCGAGTGGCCGATGACGAGGTCCCAGGCGCTGCCGGAGCCGGGAACCGTCTCGCTCACATCGGCGGCGTAGGCGGCGATCGTGTAGTCGAGCGCTCGTGGTGCCAGGCCGTGACCGCGCAGGTCGACGGCGACGGCATGCCAGCCCGCCTCGGCGAGGGCTGTTCCGAAGCGCCACATCAGAGCGCCGGACGACCCTAGTCCGTGGACGAGGAGGGCGTGGTGAGCGGATGCGGGAGAGCCCCACGCGAGGGTGGGAAGCGCGACGGATGCGGGCATGTCTACGAGCGTAGAACCCCTGTCGCCCCGCTCGCCCGTCTGCGTCGTTCTGTGGCGCTGCCCGGACGCGGAACGGCGCTCAGGTGATGATCGGCGTGGGCTCCGTGTCCGGGATGGGGCTCGGGTCGCGATGGCGCAGATCCGGGAAGGCGCGGACACACACGATGGCGACGATCGCGCCGGCGGCGGCGAAGCCCGCGGCCGCGATGAAAGCGCCGGGGGCTTCGACCGCGTCGATGAGGAAGCCGGCGACGGCGGAGCCCGCCGCGGCGCCGATCAGCTGACCGGTGCCGATCCACCCGTAGGCCTCGGCGGTGTCGGAGAACTTGACGCTCACGGAGGTGATCGCGAACAGCACCGCGAGGGCCGGGGCGATGCCGATCCCTGCGAGGAAGAGGGTGCCCGAGAGCCACCAGATGTCGAGGGAGAACATGGTCAGCACCAGGCCGACGGCGACGATGCCCATCCGTCGCGCCATCGCCCAGGGCCCCATGGGCACGTGCCCGAACGAG
This sequence comes from Microbacterium sp. SORGH_AS_0862, assembly GCF_030818795.1. Taxonomy (NCBI): domain Bacteria; kingdom Bacillati; phylum Actinomycetota; class Actinomycetes; order Micrococcales; family Microbacteriaceae; genus Microbacterium; species Microbacterium sp. SORGH_AS_0862. The sequence continues at coordinate 2,734,620 of NZ_JAUTAY010000001.1, forward strand.
AGGCCTCCGGCGAGGCTGCCGATGGAGAACACGGCGAGGACGATGCCCGCCTCGAGTCCGCCGTGGTCGAAGGTCGCGACGACACCCGCCTCGACGGCGGAACAGGCGCCGATGAGGAGGAAGCCGATGATGGTGGCCAGGAGCACGGTGGGGCGCGTGAGCACCTTCCCGAAGCGGCGCTTGCTGCGGGGGATGCGCACCCGGCCGACCTCGGGGGAGAGGATGAACCACGTTCCGCCGCCGACGAGGATGACGGCGATCAGGACGAGCGCCTCCCACGTGCCGATCTGCGTCGCGATGAACGTGATGACCACGGGGGCGATGATCCAGATGATCTCCTGCAGTGACGCATCCAGCGAGTAGAGCGGAGTGAGCTGAAGGGAGTTGACCATCTTGGGATAGATCGTGCGGACGGCGGACTGCACCGGCGGGGTCGACAGCCCCGCGATGAGCCCGAACGCCATGAAGCCGGCGACGGGAAGATCGAGCAGACCGATGGCGAGGATCGCCAGCGCGCACACGATCATCGTCAGGCTCAGCACACGCCGCATCCCCCACCGGCCCATCCACCGGCTGGTGACGGGGCCCGAGACCGCCTGCCCCACGGAGGAGGCTGCGAGAACGAGCCCTGCGTACCCGTACGACCCGGTCACATGCTCGACGTGCAGGAGGATCGCCAGGCTCGTCATCCCGTTCGGGAAGCGCGCCGTGAGCTGTGCGGCGATGATGCGCGCCACCCCCGGGGTGCGCAGCAATTCCTGGTATCCGGCCATCCCTTCAGGATATCTCGGCGGGCGGTTCCACCGCCGGACGGATGCGGGGGCGCGACACGCCGCGACACGCCGGAGTCGGTTATCCACCGCGCGGGATCCGGCCAGCGAGGCGCCGGTGTGGATGGTTTCGTCGTTCATCCAGGATTCGCCCGCGATTCAGGGTTTTTTCAGCTCCCGACACGCCCCTCGGCTGTGGATGAAACGGTGGACAACCTGTGTTGTATCTGGGGAGAGCGGCTCGAAAATCACACGGATGTAACTACTACCCCTTGTGGTGCTATCCGATGTCCGTACCCATATGTAGTATTGAGGTCCCGGCGACGAGAAGTGCTGGGAACAGGTCCGTCCGAGGGGAGAAAGAGGTCGAAATGGCGATCACCGTCTACACCAAGCCGTCGTGCGTGCAGTGCAATGCCACCTACCGCGCACTGGATTCGAAGGGCATCGAGTACGAGGTCCTCGACGTCTCGCAGGACCCCGCGGCTCTCGAGCAGGTCAAGGCCCTCGGCTACCTGCAGGCTCCCGTCGTGATCACCGACGAGGACCACTGGTCGGGCTTCCGTCCCGACAAGATCGACGAGCTGGCCGCGCGCCTGGCCTGACCGATGGCAACCGCTGTCGCAGACCAGGTCGGCGCGGTTGCCCACTCCCTCCGTGAGCCCGCCCCGACGGCTCCGCTCCTCGTCTACTTCTCGAGCGTCTCAGGTAACACCGCGCGTTTCATCGAGAAGCTCGGGATGCGGGCCGTGCGGATCCCCTTGCGGCCCACGGATCCGACCCCTCTCATCGACGAACCCTTCGTCCTGATCACCCCCACCTACGGGGGCGGGCAGGGAAGGGGCGAGGAGCGGGGAGCGGTTCCCAAGCAGGTGATTCGGTTCCTCAACGACGAGGCCAACCGGTCCCTGCTTCGCGGCGTGATCGCCGCGGGCAGCACCAACTTCGGTGAGCACTACGGGCTCGCCGGAGAGATCATCAGCCGTAAGTGTCGTGTGCCGCACTTGGATCGGTTCGAATTGTTCGGCACGCCAGAGGACGTCGAGCGCATCGGCGAAGGATTGGAACGATGGTGGAAGCAGCACTGAAGGACTTGAGCTTCAAGACCGAGGCGCGTTTCGAGGGACTGGACTATCACGCCCTCAACGCGATGCTCAATCTGTACGACGCGAACGGGCAGATCCAGTTCGACGCCGACAAGCGTGCCGCGCGGGAGTACTTCCTGCAGCACGTGAACCAGAACACCGTGTTCTTCCACTCGCTCAAGGAGCGGCTCGACTACCTGGTCGAGAAGGAGTACTACGAGCCCGGTGTGCTCGCGAAGTACCCGCACGAGTTCATCCAGGAGCTCAACGACCGCGCGTACGGCAAGAAGTTCCGCTTCGAGACCTTCCTCGGCGCCTTCAAGTACTACACGAGCTACACGCTGAAGACGTTCGACGGCAAGCGCTACCTCGAGCGCTTCGAGGACCGCGTCGTCATGACCGCCCTGGCGCTCGCCGACGGCGACCAGAAGCTCGCCGTGCAGCTGGTCGACGAGATCATCTCCGGTCGCTTCCAGCCGGCCACGCCTACCTTCCTCAACGCGGGCAAGGCACAGCGCGGTGAGCTCGTCTCGTGCTTCCTGCTGCGCATCGAAGACAACATGGAGTCGATCGCCCGCGGCATCAACTCCGCGCTGCAGCTCTCCAAGCGCGGCGGTGGTGTGGCGCTGCTGCTGTCCAACATCCGCGAGTCGGGTGCACCGATCAAGCAGATCGAGAACCAGTCCAGCGGCATCATCCCCGTCATGAAGCTGCTCGAAGACAGCTTCAGCTACGCCAACCAGCTCGGTGCTCGTCAGGGTGCCGGTGCTGTCTACCTCTCGGCGCACCACCCCGACATCATGCGCTTCCTCGACACCAAGCGCGAGAACGCCGACGAGAAGATCCGCATCAAGACCCTCTCGCTCGGTGTCGTCGTTCCCGACATCACCTTCGAGCTCGCCAAGAACGGCGAGGACATGTACCTGTTCTCGCCGTACGACGTGGAGAAGGTCTACGGCGTGCCCTTCGGCGACATCTCGGTCACCGAGAAGTACCGCGAGATGGTCGACGACCCGCGCATCAAGAAGACGAAGATCAACGCGCGCGACTTCTTCCAGACCCTCGCCGAGATCCAGTTCGAGTCGGGTTACCCGTACATCATGTTCGAGGACACGGTGAACCGCGCGAACCCGATCAAGGGTCGCATCAACATGTCCAACCTCTGCAGCGAGATCCTGCAGGTGAACACGCCAACGACGTTCAACGAGGACCTCTCGTACGACCAGATCGGCAAGGACATCTCGTGCAACCTGGGCTCGATGAACATCGCCCTGGCGATGGACGGCGGCGACCTGGGCGAGACGGTGGAGGCCGCGATCCGTGCGCTGAGCGCGGTCAGCGACCAGAGCCACATCCGCTCGGTGCGTTCGATCGAGGACGGCAACGACCGGTCCCACGCGATCGGCCTGGGCCAGATGAACCTGCACGGGTACCTCGCGCGCGAGCACGTGCACTACGGCTCCGAAGAGGGCCTGGACTTCACGAACATTTACTTCTACACGGTGCTGTTCCACGCACTGCGCGCCTCCAACGCGCTCGCGATCGAGCGCGGTCACGCGTTCGACGGCTTCGAGGACTCGACGTACGCGTCGGGTGCGTTCTTCGACAAGTACCTCGAGCAGGAGTGGGTGCCGCAGACGGAGAAGGTCAAGGAGCTCTTCGCCGGACACCACATCCCCACGCAGGGTGACTGGGCGGAGCTGAAGGCGTCGATCCAGAAGCACGGCATCTACAACCAGAACCTGCAGGCGGTCCCGCCGACCGGTTCGATCTCGTACATCAACAACTCGACGTCGTCGATCCACCCGATCGCCTCGAAGATCGAGATCCGCAAGGAAGGCAAGCTCGGCCGCGTCTACTACCCGGCGCCGTTCATGACGAACGACAACCTGGAGTACTACCAGGACGCGTACGAGATCGGCTACGAGAAGGTCATCGACACGTATGCCGCCGCGACTCAGCACGTCGACCAGGGCCTGTCGCTGACGCTGTTCTTCAAGGACACCGCCACTACGCGCGACATCAACAAGGCGCAGATCTACGCATGGCGCAAGGGCATCAAGACGATCTACTACATCCGCCTGCGGCAGATGGCGCTCGAGGGCACCGACATGTCCGAGTGCGTCAGCTGCATGCTCTGACGCGCACCGCGTCTCGACTCGCTCCGCTCGCTCAACGACCGATCTCTGCAAGGACACCGACATGACCCCCGAGAAGCTGAAGCTGATCGACCACGTCCAGGCGATCAACTGGAACCGCATCCAGGACGACAAGGACCTCGAGGTGTGGAACCGCCTCGTGAACAACTTCTGGCTGCCCGAGAAGGTGCCGCTGTCCAACGACATCCAGTCGTGGAACACGCTGACACCCGACGAGCAGACGCTCACGATGCGCGTGTTCACCGGCCTCACCCTGCTCGACACGATCCAGGGCACGGTCGGAGCGGTGTCGCTGATCCCGGATGCGCTGACGCCGCACGAGGAGGCGGTGTACACCAACATCGCGTTCATGGAGTCGGTGCACGCGAAGAGCTACTCTTCCATCTTCTCGACCCTCGCGTCGACACCCGAGATCGACGATGCGTTCCGGTGGTCGGTGGAGAACGAGAACCTTCAGAAGAAGGCCCACATCGTCATGGACTACTACCGTGGCGACGAGCCCCTCAAGCGCAAGGTGGCCTCGACCCTGCTCGAGTCGTTCCTGTTCTACTCGGGCTTCTACCTGCCGCTGCACTGGTCGGCCAAGGCGAAGCTCACGAACACGGCCGACATCATCCGCCTCATCATCCGCGACGAGGCCGTGCACGGGTACTACATCGGCTACAAGTTCCAGAAGGGCATGGAGCTGATCACGCAGACCGAGCGCGACGAGATCAAGGACTACACGTTCTCGCTGCTCTACGAGCTCTACGACAACGAGGTGCAGTACACGCAGGACCTCTACGACACCGTCGGCCTCACCGAAGACGTCAAGAAGTTCCTGCACTACAACGCGAACAAGGCGCTCATGAACCTCGGGTTCGAGGCCATGTTCCCCTCGACGGTCACGAACGTGAACCCGGCGATCCTGTCGGCGCTCTCGCCCAACGCGGACGAGAACCACGACTTCTTCAGCGGGTCGGGCTCCTCCTACGTCATCGGCAAGGCGGAGGCCACCGAGGACGAGGACTGGGACTTCTGATCCCTGCGTAGCCCGCGGTTCCGCCGCGCACTGACAAGGCCCCCGGCCGGTCGCTCTCTCGGGTGATCCGCCGGGGGCTCTTCATTGTTCCGACCCCTGGTCTGGCGCCGTGCGGGTGGGAGAAAAAGTCCCGGCCAGCGGCAATTTGACTTCCGTGAGAACCGGGCTATGGTCGAAGGTCATCCGCCAGCCACCCAGGGGAAGCGAGTCCACATGTCCAAGAAGACGCCGAACACGCGAGGTGCCAAGAAGGCTCCGCAGTTGTCGATCAAGGAGAAGCGAGCAGCGAAGCGCGAGAAGCGCGAGCCCGAGCTCTTCCTCAAGCCGCGTAAGGATGCCGGCCGCTGATCGAGTGGAGTGTGAGAAGGGGCGGATGTTCGCATCCGCCCCTTCTGCGTTCCCGGTGCGCGTCGTTGGCGGCTCAGGCGGAGTCCTCCGAGGTGCGGATGGGGCGCAGCACCCGCGCGGGGTTGCCTGCGGCGAGCACGCCGGCGGGGATGTCGTGGGTGACGACGGAGCCTGCTCCGATGATGCTGTTGTCGCCGATCGTCACGCCGGGGGTCAGCGTCACCGACCCTCCCAGCCAGACGTTCGAGCCGATGGTCACGGGTTGGGGGAGCTCCCACCCGGCGAGGCGCCGTTCGATGTCCTCGGCGTGGTTCGCGGTGTAGATGCTGCAGCGCGGACCGATGAGGCAGTCCGCGCCGATCGTCACGGCGCCGCCGCCGATGACCATGAAGTCCGCGTTGATGAACGTGCGATCGCCGATCGTCAGTCGGGCGCCGTAGTCGATCGTGACGGGCGGTCGCACGTCGACATCTGTCCCGGCGCCGGGGACGAGCTGGGCGAACAGAGCGCGCGCCTCGTCGGGGGCGGTGTCGTGCAGCAGGTTGAATCGTGCGCACGTGGCGTGCGCATCCCGCGTCAGCTTCTGGAGCGCGGGAGAGGTGCGGTATCGCAGCCAGTCATGCGCGAGAAGGGCGCGCAGATCATCGTCATCCTCCGCCAAACGGGTGAGGTCGTCGAGAGCTGCCTGCAGGGCGGGGGTCATACCGTTCTCCTCATTTGTTGTTAAGCACAACTTATCCGTTGGCGCGAGGGCGCGTCAACGCGCGCGGCCACGGCGCGCGGAGGATGTTCCCGCGAACACATCGAGCTAGCTTTGATGCCGATGGATGAATCGTCGCGACCTGAACCCGCCCCGCGCACGACCCTGGGTGGATTCCTCCGAGCACGACGAGAGGAGCGCCAGCCCGAGCAGGTGGGGCTGGAACGTCAGATCGGGCGGCGCGTGCCGGGCCTGCGTCGAGACGAGGTCGCCGCCCTCGCAGGCGTCAGCAGCGAGTACTACCTGCGACTCGAACAGGGTCGTGGCAGCGCTCCATCCATGCAGGTGCTGGCGGGGCTCGCGCGCGCCTTGCGGCTGAGCGCCGCCGAGTCCGACTACCTGCACCGGCTCGCGGGGCATGCGACGCCGCGTCGGGTGGCTTCCTTCGAGCGCCCGCGCGCGGACGTCGAGGCGATCCTTCGGTGGTGGCCGGGCATTCCGGCCTACATCTCCGACGCGAATCTCGACGTCGTGGTCGCGAACGACCTCATGATCGCGATCACCGACGGCCGGTTCGCACCCGGCGCGAACGTCCTCGAGGAGACGTTCAACGCCTCGGGGAGGGAGAGGCTCGAGACCTGGGAATCGCAGGCGCGGGATGCCGTCGCGCTCTTCCGCTATTCCGGCGACGAGACGTCTGCGCGCTACGACGTCATTCTGCGCAGGTTGAGCGGGGATGCGGATTTCCTCCGCCTCTGGAGTCGGCAGGAAGTCACCCTGCCGCGTCCCTCGGAGATCACCGCGGCGATCGAGGGGATCGGTCAGCTCTCGATCTCGGTGCGGGACTTCTTCGTCCCGGAGCTCCAGGGCCATATGGTGACCGTCTTCGATGCGGTGCCGGGCTCCACCGCGGATGCCTTCTTCCGTCGCGTAGCCGATGCCCTTCGTGCGTCCGGCGATGCGCCGGACATCTGAGCGCACGCACGGCCAGACCGTGACCATGTGGGACGTTCACTCGTCGAAGATGATCGACTCCCAGTTCGCGGGTACTCGACCGGACGGACCGGGGACGCTCTGCGTGCGGGGGTGGCTGGTCGGCGCAGGCGGCTGCCCGCCGTCGACTTCCCGCTCCTCGACGTAATCCCACCACCAGTCCTCCTGCGGCTCGAAGCTCTGCACGAACCTGTGTCCGGTCAGCTCGAAATGGCGCTGGGCATGATGATTCGGCGAGACCTCGCAGCATCCGACATGTCCGCAGGTGGTGCAACGGCGCAGATGTAGCCACCAGGAACCGGACGCGAGGCACTCCACGCATCCGGTTCCGCTCGGTGGCGGCGTGTCCGTCATGCCGTGCTCCGATCCGTGGTGGCTGATCCCTCGACACGCTACGCCGTGCGCGCCAGGCCGGTTCGGACGCGTGACGAGGATCTGTTCGTCGGCCGTCCTGGCTGATCGCGCGCTCGCGTCAAGCCCTGCGGCGGCGCGCACCGGGCCTCCTAGAGTGCCCGCATGGGAATGAGCGACGAAGAGAAGCGGCACGATCAACTGACGAGCGCGCCCGCCGCCACGGAAGAGGATGCGAAGCCTCGCATCGTCGTGTCGGAGCACGACGGCGTGACCCGTATCGACATCGCGGAGGATGCACCCGTGCGCCCGAGCGATCCTCGCGACTGACGGACGCCGAGCGAGGGGTGTCAACCCCGTCGGCGTCTCGGCCCGACACGCGTGTACTGGAACACATGAGCCACGACAAGCAGAACAGTCACGGTGCCGAAGATGCCGACACCGCATCCGGGGTCTCGTCCGTCGAGCAGGATGCCGGCGAGGACATCACGACCGATGAAGACGGCACCCCCGTCGACAACCCCTCTGGAGGTTGACGATGTCGAATCCCGCTGAGCGGCCCGGTGTCACCCCCGGCCCCGAGCCCGACACGACCACCGCGGCTGAGCCCGACGATCCCCAGTCGGACGGTGCGGAGTCCGTGGTCGACGGCAGTGGCGTGGATTCCTGACGTCGACTACTTCGCGAGTTCGGCCTTCGCATAGGCGACGATCGCGTTGGCGTGACCGTGCCCCATCGCGTGGGTGCTCTTGAGCTCCGACACGACAGACATGTGGGTTTCGCCCGCAGTCAGTCGCACCACGACGATGTCCAGCCACTCCTGCATCGGACGGCCGTAGGTCTTCTCGATGCTCGGGAAGTAGGACGCCGGCCCCTTCGGAATGCTGCCCGGCTCCAGCGGCGGGGCGACGACGCGTTTCGCAGTCATGCGCTCAGCGTAGGCCCGGCCCGTCCCGTCATGAAGCGTCACCCGAATTTGCCGGTCGCGCGGCGCGCGGGATGCTGGGATCACCACCGACCCGGAAGACGCATGAGTACGCCCACCACCGCATCCGCGCACGACGACACTATCCGAAGCCTGCTCGAGGAGCGTCGCACCTTCGCGCCGCCGGTCGACTTCGCGGAGCGCGCGAACGTGACCGAGGAGTGGATCCGTCGCGAGTGGATCGAGCGCGCGGATCGGGACCCCGAGACCTTCTGGGCGCACCGAGCCGAGATCCTCGACTGGGCAGAGCCCTGGCACACCGCTCACCGCTGGGAGCCCACGGACGGCGAGAGCATCCCCTCCGCGGAGTGGTTCGTCGGCGGCCGCCTGAACGCGTCGGTCAATGCGGTCGACCGTCACGTCGCCGCCGGGCACGGCGACCGGGTCGCCTTCCACTTCGAGGGCGAGCCCGGTGACCGGCGCACGATCACGTACGCCGAACTGCAGCGTGAGGTGGCGAAGGCCGCGAACGCGCTCACTGCGATGGGGATCGGCAAGGGCGACAGGGTCGTCGTGTATCTCCCGGTGCTGGTGGAGACGGTGATCATCCAGCTCGCCGTGGCTCGCATCGGCGCCATCCACTCGCTGGTGTTCGGCGGGTTCTCCGCGGAGGCTGTGCGCTTCCGCGTCGAGGACACCGGTGCGAAGCTCCTCGTCACGACCGACGGTCAGTTCCGCCGCGGAGCCGCGGTACCCGTCAAGCATCAAGCGGATGTGGCGGTCGCCGGCGTCGCCTCCATCGAGCACGTGCTCGTCATCCGCCGCACGGGCGACGAGGTCGCCTGGACCGAGGGGCGCGACCTGTGGTGGCACGAGACGGTCGACATCGCGTCGGACACGCACGAGCCGGAGTTCTTCGACGCCGAGACTCCGCTGTTCATCATCTACACCAGCGGAACCACCGGAAAGCCGAAGGGACTCGTGCACACGACCGGCGGCTGGCTGACGCACGTGGCGTGGACGTACTGGGCGGTGTTCGACGCGAAGCCCGAGTCCGACGTCTACTGGTGCACCGCCGATCTCGCCTGGGTCACCGCGCACAGCTACGAGACGTACGGGCCCCTGCTCAACGGCGTCACGAGCGTCCTCTACGAGGGCACGCCCAACACTCCGGACTGGGAGCGGCACTTTCAGATCCTCGAACGGTACGCCGTGACGACGTACTACACGGCGCCCACCCTCATCCGGTCGCTGATGAGCAGATTCCCCGATGGTCCTCCGGCGCGTTACGAGCTCTCGTCGCTCCGGCTGCTGGGCACGGTGGGCGAAGCGATCAACCCCGAGGCGTGGATCTGGTTCCATCGTCACCTCGGTCGCGGCGAGACGCCCATCGTCGACACATGGTGGCAGTCCGAGACCGGCGGCGCGATCGCGGCCCCGCTCCCGGGCGTCTCCACGCTCAAGCCCGGGTCCGCGCTCACGGCGCTCCCGGGGCTGCGCGTCCGCGTCGTCGACGCCGAGGGTGCCGATGTGGGCCCCGGCGGCGGCGGGCTGCTCGTCGTGGACGGTACCTGGCCGGGGATGTCGCGCACGGTCTGGGGCAACCCCGAGCGGTACCGGGACTCGTACTGGAAGCGGTTCGCCGCGCACGGCTATTTCCTCGCCGGCGACGGCGCGAAGCTCGATGCCGACGGCGACCTCTGGGTACTGGGTCGCGTGGACGACGTGATCAACGTTTCGGGCCACCGGCTGTCGACGATCGAGATCGAGTCCGCACTCGTCGCGCATCCCGCCGTGGGAGAGGCCGCGGTCGTGGGCGTCGCCGATGAGGTAACCGGGCAGGCCATCGCCGCGTTCGTCACGAATGCGGAGGACGCGGCGGCGCTCCGTCGGCACGTGCGTACCGCGATCGGTCCCGTCGCGCAGCCGACGTACGTCTTCACGGTGCCAGACCTCCCGAAGACGCGCAGCGGCAAGATCATGCGCCGCCTCCTTGTGGACCTCGTGGACGGGCGGCCGCTGGGCGACACGACCTCGCTGCAGGATGAGACCGTGCCGCCGCGGATCGCGGAGATCGTCCGCGAGTCGCTCGGCCGCTGACCGCCTCCCGGCCGTGGCGCCGCCTTCGGGCCGTGATCTGAGCGCGCCCACACCCGGTTTCCCCTGTCACAGATCGAGGCCGTGGGCGCGATCTGTGACAGGGGAACCGAGAAGGCAACTGCTCGCCTGTCCTAGATCGACGCTCGTGCCGCGATCTGCGACAGGCGAGCCGAGAAGGGCAAGATGGCGGGGGCGGGGGAGCGGGGCGTCAGGGGCGGGTGGAGACCGTCACGGTGAACTTCGCGTTGCGGGCGACCTGCCGCGTCGGGCCGACGAGGCGCTCCAGCGCCGGACGGTAGCGCAGGGCCGAGTTCCACACCGTCCACAGCTCGCCGCCGGAGCGGAGCGTCCGCGCCGCATCCTGGAACAGGGGTGCGGCGAGATCCGTCGTGACGGCGGCGCCGGAGTGGAAGGGCGGATTGAGGGCGATGAAGCTGACACTGGCGTTCGGGAGAGTGGTCAGGCGGTCGTCCCGCACGACGCGGATGCGGTCGGCCACCCCGTTCGCCTCGGCCGTCGCCCGCGCCGACGCGACCGCGGCCGCGGAGCGATCGGAGGCGTAGACGGCGCGGTCGGGATGGCGCAGCGCGAGGAATGCGGCGACCACGCCCGTCCCGCACGCGAGGTCGACGAGAGGGGCGCCGTCGGGGAGGCGCGCGGGAAGGTGCGCCAGCAGGAACCGGGTGCCGATGTCGATCGCCGTGCCCGCGAACGCGCCTCCGTACGCGCACACGGTGATGCCGTCGTGGACTGCGCGCCGCGGTTCGGGATCGTGTCCGTTGAGAGGATCCCGGGCCACCAGCACGCGCGACTTCTGGCGAGCGTGCGTGATGTCGAGCGTGGCGAAGAAGCGGCGGAGGACCTCGTTCATCGCCGTGGACATGTGCTTGACGCGTCCACCGGCGAACACGACGACATCCGGTGCCGCGTGCGCGGCGATCACGGCGGCGGCATCCTCCAGGGCGTCGAGCGAGCGAGGGAGTCGGAGGAGCACCACTCGGGCGCCCGCCACGAGCGCTCCCGTCAGCTCCATAGTCCGGTAGCGGTCCGTGAGTCCCAGCCGGCTCGCGTTGGCCGCGAGGGCCTGCTCGCCGGTGAGCGCGTCCTGGTGCACCCGCACGACGCCAGAAGAAGTGGCCGCCGCGCCCAGTGTCAGCGCGCCGTACTCGTCGCCGACGACCACGATGTCATCCGCGCTCGTTCTTGCGCGCCGGGCGGCGGACTCGTCGAGCAGAAGGCGATCGGCGGCATCCACAGCGACGAGATCGGGTGATTCGACGTCTGGCCAGCGTCGCAGGGCGTCGAACCGGAGCTCCATCCCTTCACGCTACCGGCCGCCGTGGAGTGCCGACGGATACGATGGTCAGATGGCCGAGAAGACGCACGGGGCGCCGCAGCCCACAGGGCAGCGCCCGCCGTTCAGTCCGGTCATCGCTCTGCTGACGGTGTCGGCCGTCTGGGATGCGCGTTTGAACACCGCGCTGAAGGATCTCGGGCTCACCACCCGCAAGTACGGTCTTCTCGCCCACGTGCAGGCGACCCCGGGCATCTCGTTCTCCGAACTCGCCCGCCGCTCCCAGATCACGGTGCAGACGGCGCACACCGCCGTCAAGACGCTCGCCGGGGAGGGGCTGGTGGAGGATGCCACCGCGCACGCCGGCGCCGCATCCGACCTGCGTGTGACGACGAAGGGTGCGGCGGCTCTCGCCGAGGCCGACGCGCGTCTCGCGGCGCTCGACGAGGTGTTCGGCGCGGGTGTTCCCGCCCTCTCCTCCGCGCTGCAGGGGCTGCACGAGCAGCCGTTCGGAGAGATCCTTCAGCAAGACTGAAGATTTTCGGTCTAGGCTGCGGAGAGCGCCGACCCGAGCGCCTCGATCGAGCCCCCGGAGTCTCCCGTGTTCCGCACGCCCTACGCCCTGTTCCGCACCCTCGCTGTCGCCGAGATGGTCTCCTGGACGCTGCTCATCGGAGGGCTCATCGTGCGAGCCGTGACGGGGTTCGCGCCTGCCGTGACGATCGGTGGCGGCATCCACGGGTTCATCTTCCTGTCGTACGGGGCGACGGTGATCCTCGTGGGCAAGAACCAGCGGTGGAGCGGCGGGGTGTTCGCGCTGGCGCTGGTCAGCGCGGTCGTGCCGTACGCGACACTGCCCGTCGAGCTCTGGCTGTCGCGCACCGGCCGGCTGCGGGGTGCATGGCGACTGCAGGCCGGATCCGACCCGCGGGATGCGGCATGGCACGACCGTGTGCTGCGCTCCGTACTGCGTCGGCCGGTCTTGTCGGCCGTGGTGATCGCCGCCGCGGTGGCGGTGGCCTTCACGGTGCTGCTCGTGGTCGGCCCTCCCGGTGGTCGGGCCTGAGCGGACTTACTTCGCGCGCGCCCGCACGTGGATCGGCAGCGCCATTGCGGCCGAGATGAGCAGGATGCCTGCGACGAAGATGACGGCTTGGAAACCGGGCACCGAGAACGAGATGCCGAACGCGAACATCCCGAGCAGAAACAGCAGCAGGGACACGATGTACATGGCACTCCTTCGGAAGACTCCCTCCAGAGTACCGGGTCGCCTGCGTGCGGACCGACCGCATCCGCACCTCTGAGCGGGCCTACTCCTCGCTCGGCGACACGCTCGCTGCGAGACGGGTCGCGCCCACCACGGCCGCGGGCATCGTGAACACCGCTCCGAGCGGGATGAGGAAGCACAGCTGCGTCATGATGCCGAAACCGAGCGCCCGGCCACGGGCCGTTCGCAGCAGGCGGCGCCGGGCGCGGCGATCGATGCCGCGCGCCGTCAACGCGCGCCCCGAGAGCTCGTCCGCGAGGATCCATCCCGACAGCAGAACGCCCGTCACCGTGCCGACCACGCCGCCGATCAGAGGGATGAAGCCGAGCGCGAAAGCGAGCGCAGCCGCGAGCGCGCCGCGCACGATGAGACCGGTCGCATCGGCGAAGGCCGCTCGCCAACCCGGGTCGTAATCGGGGACGGCGCCCGAATCGGCGATCTCGACGCTGCGCCAGATCCGGTCGTAGAACGGTTCGCCCACGATCAGAGTCAGCGCGGTGAACGTCGTGGCCGCCAGCAGGAGTGCGCCGGCGAAGACCGCGACGCCGAGCGCGACGCGCAACGCGATGGCCCAGGCGGCGGGCCAATCGTCGGCGAACGGCGTGACGGCGTCCGTGAGCGGGGCCAGGGCCGTTGCGAGCGCCACGAGGGCCGCCGAGAGTCCCGCACTCACGATCAGTGCGGGCAGGAGGCCGAGGAGCATCAGGCCTGGGCGCCGGGTGAACCACCCGAACCCGCCGAGCAGCAGGCGTGCGCCGCGAAGCACCTCGTTCACTCGATCTCCTCACCGCTGCGCTGGGACGAGCGTAGTGGGAATATCGTCACTCCCTGCGTGTTGAACTTGATGTGTCGACGCTCAACTCCGTTTTGCAGAGCGACACCCCGAACCCGATCAGGAGAACAGATGCCTGAAGATTTCACCCCCAACGAGGGCCGCGACGCTTTCGACGACTTCCTCTCGCGCTACCTCGCAGGTGAGCGCGGGCGCGCGGCGCGGTCGATCGACCTGTCGCGCTACCTCAGCGCACGCACGCAGGAGACGCTGCAGGATGCCGGGCGCTTCGCCCTCACGCGTGGCCAGCACGAGCTCGATGCCTTGCACGTGCTCCGCGAGATCGTGCGCGTCGAGCAGGTGCGCGATGCGATCGCCCGACTCGGCGTGGACCCCGAGAGCATCGTCCGCGAGTCCGAGCAGCGTCTGCCGGCCAGTGCAGATGTCGCCGACGTCGACAGCGCCGTGGTGACGACGTCCGTGCAGCGCGCTCTCTTCCACGCGTTCCAGGTCGCGCGTTCCTCCGGCTCGACGTACATCGACCCCGAGCACCTCTTCTTCGCGCTCGTCCTCGCGCAGGACACGCCCGCAGGTCAGATCCTCGCGCGCGCCGGAGTGACCGCGGAGGCGCTCACGCAGAGCGTGCGCGAGACCGTCACCGGCGGCGACCGCGCCCCGGAGCAGGCGGCGGCATCCGAGCCCGCGACGATGCTGGAGCGCTACGGGCGCGACCTCACCTCCCTCGCTGAGGCGGGGGAGCTGGACCCGGTGATCGGCCGGGCGGACGAGATCGAGCAGACTATCGAGATCTTGAGCCGTCGTACCAAGAACAATCCCGTGCTCATCGGCGAGGCCGGCGTCGGAAAGACCGCGATCGTCGAGGGGCTGGCCCAGGCCATCGTGGCGGGCGAGGTCCCCGAGCAGCTGCGGGGCAGCCGCGTCGTCTCGTTGGATCTTCCCGCGATGCTCGCGGGCGCCCGTTACCGCGGCGACTTCGAAGAGCGCCTGACCGCGACGATGGGCGAGATCGCCGAGCGCAAGGGCGAACTGATCGTCTTCATCGACGAGGTGCACACCGTGGTCGGCGCGGGCGCCGGCAGCGACGGCGCCATGGATGCCGGCAACATCCTCAAGCCCCGCCTCGCTCGTGGCGACCTGCACCTGGTGGGTGCGACCACTCTCGCCGAGTACCGCACCATCGAGAAGGATCCCGCGCTGGAGCGTCGGTTCCAGCCGGTGAAGGTGGGGGAGCCTTCGGTCGAGGATGCGGTGCGGATCCTGCACGGGCTTCGCCCCGCCTACGAGCAGCACCACGCCATCACCTACACCGACGACGCATTGCGCGCCGCCGTCGAGCTCAGCGACCGCTACCTGAGCGACCGCGTCCTGCCCGACAAGGCGATCGACCTCATCGACCAGGCCGGGGCGCGGCTCCGACTGCGCCTGGGCGTCGCGGTCGACGTGTCCGAGCTGATGGCGCAGTTGGCCACGCTCGAGGCAGACAAGAACGCAGCGGTGGCGGCGGAGCGCTACGAGGACGCGATGCGCCTGCGCGACGAGATCGCCGATGTGCAGCACCGCATCGACGAGGCGACGCGTCGCGATGCGGTGCGGGGCGAGCAGATCGTGGATGCCGAGCACATCGCCGCCGTCATCAGTCGCAGCACGGGCATCCCGGTATCGCGCCTGACGGAGAGCGAGCGCGGGCGCCTCGCGGGACTCGAGTCCGAGCTGCACGCCCGCGTGATCGGTCAGGATGCGGCGGTCACCGCCGTTGCGACGGCGGTCCGGCGCAACCGTACCGGTATGGGCGACAGCCGTCGACCGGTGGGGTCGTTCCTCTTCCTCGGACCCACGGGCGTGGGCAAGACGGAGCTGGCGAAGACCCTCGCATCCTCACTCTTCGAGGACGAGAACGCCGTGATCCGCTTCGATATGAGCGAGTTCGGCGAGCGTCACACGGTCTCCCGTCTCGTCGGCGCCCCTCCCGGATACGTCGGATACGACGAGGCGGGTCAGCTGACCGAGCGGGTGCGTCGCGCCCCCTACTCGGTGGTGCTGTTCGACGAGATCGAGAAGGCGCACCCCGACGTGTTCAACCTGCTGCTGCAGGTGCTCGACGACGGCCGGCTGACCGACGGTCAGGGTCGCACGGTCGACTTCCGCAACACCGTCGTCATCATGACCTCGAACATCGGCAGCGAGTTCCTCGCATCGCGCTCCGGCGCGATCGGGTTCATCGCCGACGGCGGCGGAGCCACGGGCTTCGGCGACGAGAGCGAGCTGCGTGCGCGTGTCATGGGCAAGCTTCGCGAGGCGATGCGCCCCGAGTTCTTGAACCGTATCGACGAGATCGTCCTGTTCCGCAAGCTCGAGAAGGCGCAGCTTCGCCGCATCGTGTCCCTGCTGCTGGAGCAGAGCGCATCCCGGCTGGCGCGGCGCGAGATCTCGTTCGAGGCGACCGAGGCCGTCGTGGACTGGCTGGCCGAGCACGGCTACGAGCCCGAGTACGGAGCACGCCCGCTGCGCCGGCTCATCCAGCGGGAGGTCGACGACCGCATCGCCGATCTGCTCGTGTCCGGCGATCTGAGCGATCAGGGTGCCGTGCGCATCGACGTCGTCGACGGTCGGCCGGTCGCTGCGGCCGTGAACCGCAGCGCCGTCGCGGCCTGATCCGAACCGACCGCCACCCCCTGCCGCACGCAAGGGGTGGCGGTCTTCGTATGCGCGGGCCAGGCTGGAGGAATGGTGCTTCCCGCTTCCTTGTCCCTCGGACTGGCTGGGGCCCTCGGTCCCGATCTCATCGCCGCCTTGGCCCCGGCTGCAGAGCAGGCCGGCTTCGCGACGCTCTGGGTGAACGACACTCCGGGCGGCGACGCAGTGGCAGCGCTCGCCGCCGCGGCGAGGGTCACGGATCGGATCGGGCTGGCCACGGGGGTCGTGCCGCTCGATCGCCGGGAGCCGGACTCGCTCGTATCCGCGCTGCAGGCTGCGGACCTCCCGGCCGACAGGCTCACCGTGGGCATCGGATCCGGTTCCGCCCCCACACATCAGCTGGCGCTGGTGGAGCGGGGGATCGAGGCTCTGCGCGCGGGCGTGCCCGGAGCGCAGGTCGTCGTCGGGGCCCTCGGTCCGCGGATGCGGGGTCTCGCGACGTCGGTCGCCGACGGTCAGCTGCTCAACTGGTTGACCCCCGATGCCGCCGCCGCGCAGCGCGAGCCGGACAGCCGCACCATCCTCTACGTGAGAACGGCGCTCGATGATGCGGCGTCGCCGCGGCTGCTCGCCGAGGCGGACACATATGCCGGCTATCCCGCATATGCCGCCAACTTCGCCCGGCTCGGCTTCAGCGCGCGCGACACGGTGATCAGCTCCCTCGACGACGCGCCGCGCGTGAGGGCGTACCGCGCCGCGGTCGACGAGGTCGTTCTCCGGGTGATCGTCGAACGCGACGATCCCGGGCACTATCTCGACTTCATCCGGAAGGCGGCGACGCTGATCGACGCGAACGCGTCATGAGCGCGGGGCGCCACTGGAGAACATCCTGACGGGCTGGGGCTCGACAGGCGTCTCGAAGCGAGGTGGAATCAGAGCATGAGGACTTTCGCACGCTGGGCGCTGGGCGCCGCCATGGTGTTCGCCGGTATCAGCCACCTGTTCTGGGCGCGCAAGGAGTTCCGCGCGCAGGTGCCCGACTGGGTCGTGGAGGCCACGCCCCTCGACGAGGATGCGGTCGTCCTCGCATCGGGCGCTGTGGAGATTGCTCTCGGCACCGCACTGGTGGCCCTGCCGTCCCAGCGCCGGCGCGTGGGGGCCCTGCTGGCGGCGTTCTTCGTCGCGGTTCTCCCGGGCAACTGGGCCCAGTTCACGCACCGTCGCGACGGGTTCGGTCTCGACACCGACGTCAAGCGACTGGTCCGGCTCTTCTTCCAGCCGGCACTGGTCGCCTGGGCGCTGTGGAGCACGCGCACCCCGCGCGACTGAACGCGCGCCGGATGCGGCCGGTCAGCGCTTGGCTTCGACCAGCCGCATCCGGACGATGTTGTCGGTCTCGTCCATCTCGGCGATGTCGGGATGCGCGGCGACGAACTCGGTGAAGCTGCGGTGGGCCCAGGGCCTTCTCGCTGAACGAGGAATCGAGGCGGGTGATCAGACTCTTGACGGCGGACGCGTGCTGCCACTGCGACGGATCCTTGTCGTTCTCCAGGCGCAGCGCGCGCTCGAGCAGATCGGCCGCGGGGTCCACCGACCGCTTGCGCGAGCGCGGCGCGTTCGAGGCCGCATCCTTCTTCGCCGGTTCGGGCACCTGCACGCCGGGCAGCGAGTCGTAGGCGTCGAAGCGGTCGCACGCGGCCGCGAGCGACTTGGCGGTGGAGCCAGCCACCCCCACGCCCACGACGAAGCGCCCGAGACGCTTGCACCGCTGCGCGAGGGGCACGTAATCGGAGTCACCCGCGACGATCACGACGTGCGTCAGATCCGGCAGCCGGAACATGTCCTCCACGGTGTCGACAGCGAGGCGGATGTCGGCGCCGTTCTTCGCGTAGGCGGCCGCGGGGAACAGCTGAACGAGGTCGACCGCCCGCGCCACCAGCTGCGACCGGTACTCGGCGTTGACCGGCGACGACCAGTCGGCGTAGGCCCGTGTCAGCACGAGCGTGCCGAAGGACGCGGCGTAGTCGATGATCGCGCCCACATCGACCGTCGCGCGCGCCAGCTTCTCGGTGATCTCCGGATCGTGCGGCTGCTCGGCGATGCGCGAACGGTCGCGGGAGTAGGCGTTGCGGCCGTGCACGCGGTCGTACCAGCTCATGACGATGTTGTCGAAGTCCAGATAGACGGCCACGCGGCTCGTCGACAGATCCGCCATGTCAGCCCTCGCTCGGGTAGCGCACGCCGATCTGCGCGCGGATGTCGTCGAGCTGTCTCATGATCGCGACCGTCTCGGCGATGGGCAGGCGATCGCTGTCGCGTCGCCCGTCCGCGATGATCTGCTCGGCCGCAAGCGCCTGGTACTGCATGCCGCGCCCGGCATCCGGGCAACGGAACGTCTCGACGACCTCGCGGGAGCGGTTCGTGAGCGTGAAGCCCGTCGCGTTGTACCAGGTCGGGTCGATCTCGATGCGGGCATCGGTGCCGATGATCGCGGCGCGGTTCGGTCCGACCCCCTGGGCGGAGGACACCGTGGTCGCCAGCGCGCCGTTCGCGTAGGAGGCGAGGGTGGCGACATCGATGTCGGCGCCCGTCTCACCGAGCCGTCCCGTCGCCGTGAGCCGGACGGGCGCCCCCAGCACGTCCCAGGCGAACGACAGCGGGTAGATGCCGAGATCGAGCAGGGCGCCGCCGCCGAGCTCCAGCGCGTTCAGGCGGTGGGCGGGATCGGTCGAGATGAACTGGGTGTGATCCGCTGTCACGGCGCGCACCTCGCCCAGCGTGCCGGCGGCGAGCAGTTCCTGAATGCGCATCATGTGCGGCAGATAGCGGGTCCACATGGCCTCCATGGCCAGGAGCCCCGCTTCCTCGGCCGCGACGCGCACGCGCTCGGCCTCGTCGCCGGTCAGAGTGAACGGCTTCTCGACGAGCACGTGCTTGCCCGCTGCGAGGGCCTCCAGCGCGTTCTCGGCATGAGCCGGATGCGGGGTCGCGATGTAGACGATGTCGACGTCGTCATCGGCGAGCAAGGAAGCGTAATCGCCGTGTGCGCGGGGGATGTCGAACTGCGTCGCGAAGCGCTGGGCGTTTCCGAGCGACCGTGATCCGACCGCGCGGACGTCGAGGCCCGCGGTGCGCAGGTCGCTCGTGAACGTGTGGGCGATGTTGCCCGTGGCGAGGATGCCCCAACGCAGGCGAGGACTCGAGACAGTGGTCATGCGACCACCGTACCCAAGGGGTGCCGCACTAGGCTCGGGTCGTGGCCACGGCACTGGATAGACTGCGGGAACTCCTGAAGATCGCGACGGTCTCCTATGCGGACGAGTCGCGGGTGGACACGACTGCGTTCGACGAGTTCCATGCCGCGCTCGAGCGCCTGTACCCCCTTGTCCACGCCCGACTCGAGCGAGAGGTGGTCGTCGGTCACGCACTCCTCTTCCGGTGGCCGGGGCGCACCGCGGGGCGACCGCTCGTGCTCATGGCGCATCAGGACGTCGTCCCCGTGGTCGAGGACGACTGGGATCGCGATCCGTTCGGCGCCGAGCTCGTCGGCGACGGAGCCGACCAGGCCGTCTACGCGCGGGGAGCGATCGACGACAAGGGTGCGCTCGTGGCCATCCTGGAGGCCGTCGAAGAACTGCTGATGCGCGAAGTCATACCCGAGAACGACGTGTATCTCGCCTTCGGGCACAACGAGGAGACCGCCGGCGACGGTGCGCGCGCGATCGCGGAGGTGCTGCGCACGCGCGGTGTCCGGCCGGCGCTCGTGGTCGACGAGGGCGGCGCCGTCGTCGACGGGGTGCTTCCGGGGATCGCGCGTCCGACGGCGATGATCGGCGTCGCCGAGCGCGGCACGATGACGGTCTGGCTCACGGCGCGCGAGCAGGGCGGCCATGCATCCACGCCGCCGGCGCGTCCGGCGACGGCGCGGCTGGCACGTGCCGTCGACCGGCTGGCCCGGCATCCGTTCCCGGTGCGGCTCGTCCCGCCGGTGCGCGCGATGCTCCGCACGCTCGCACCGCACGCGCCGAAGGCTCTCGGCACCGCCTTGCGCTCCCTCGCGTTGACGGGCCCGCTGATCGCGGGTGTGCTGGCGCGGCTGGGGCCCGAGACGAACGCCCTGGTGCGCACGACCGCGGTGGCGACCGAGCTCGAGGGGGCGCCGGGGGAGAACGTGCTGGCTGCGACGGCGCGTGCGGCCATCAACGTGCGCCTGCTCACCGGTGACACGGCCGCATCCGCAGTCGCGCGGATTCGCCGCGTCATCGCCGACGAGACGATCGAGATCGAGGTGCGCGCGGCGAGCGAGCCCTCGCCCATCTCGCCGTGGCGCGGTGAGCCGTGGCGTCGCATCGCGCGCGCGATCGACTCGTCGCTGGGCAGCGAGATCGTGGCGACGCCCTATATCCAGCTGGGTGCGAGCGACAGCCGCTGGTTCACGGGCATCTGCGACAACGTCTACCGCTTCACGCCCTTCCATCTCACCCGCGCCGAACGCGACGCGTTGCACGCGCACAACGAGCGCATCCGCGTGGAGGTGTGGCTGCGGGGCATCGGTTTCTACCGCGACCTGATCACCGGGGGCTGAGCGGGCGCGGCGCCGCGTCGTCGAGCGCCAGCACGAACCGCAGGATGGCGCGGCCGGTGTCCGTGATCACGGGGCCGCGCCCGAACTCCCACTCCTCGTCGCTCGCGCGTACGGTGTGCCCGCGTAGCGCCGCGCGTCGATCGAACGGTGCGGTCGTCGCGGCGTAGAGCGCGACGGCACCCGACACCCCGGCATCGACACGCGGGGTGACCGCGAGTGCGTCGCCGAGCACCAGAAGCGCCCGGACGACGCGCGTGAGCATGCGGATGCTGCGCTTGCGTCCCTGGCGGACGGCGACCGCGAGCGCCCGGAGCTCGTCGGGATTTCCCCCTGCGGCCCCCGTGCCGAGGCCGGCTTCCTCGAGGAACCGGCGCGCCCTGGCGCAGTGCTCCGCATCGTCGGACGCGGATGCGGCCAGCAGACGTGCTGCCTCGTCCAGCGCGTCGGCGACGGCCGTGCGTCGGTCGCCGCTCACGGCGGACTCGTCCCGGCGCTCCCTGTTGCTCAGGGGAAGACGTCCGAGGAAATCCGCCATGCATCCACAGTAGACCGTGGGCCTCGGCCCGCGCCGGCGAGTTGTCGGATGCCTCCGATGTGACTGTCACATGGCCGAAGGAGGCGGGCGGCCGCGAGCATGGCGTGCATAATGGCAACGGGCGTGTGACCGTGCGCACGGCCCGGGAGATCGAATGAGCGACGATGCGACGGGGCGACGGCCGAGTATCCGCGATGTGGCGCGCTTGGCGGAGGTCTCCCATCAGACCGTCTCCCGGGTGATCAACAACCATCCGAGCATCCGTCCGGAGACGCGCGAGCGCGTGCTCACCGTCATGGCGCAGGTGCAGTATCGGCCCAATCGAGCCGCACGGGCGCTGGTGACCAGCCGTTCGCAGACCATCGGGATCCTGTCGGCCTCCAGCACGCAGTACGGGCCGGCCTCCAGCATCGCGGCCATCGAGTCCGCCGCCCGCGAGCGCGGCTATTGGGTGAGCACCGCGAACATCTCGCCCCACGACCCCGATTCGATCCCCGACGGCATCGCGCACCTGATGGCTCAGTCCGTCGAAGGGCTGGTCGTCATCGCGCCGCAGGTGCGTGTCTTCCGCGCGCTCGCCGAGCAGCAGCTCGACGTGCCGTACGTCACGCTGCAGTCCACCGAGCTCGACCCGCAGCACGCGCTGTCCGTCGACCAGATCGCGGGCGCCCGCCTCGCCACGCGCCATCTCATCCAGCTCGGCCATCGCTGGATCTACCACCTCGCGGGCCCGCAGGACTGGATCGAGGCGGAGGCGCGGATGCGCGGCTTCCTCGAGGAGATGAGCGCGAACGACGTGCCCACCACCGCCCCCATCCTGGGGGACTGGACCGCGGAGTTCGGCTACTACGCGGGCCGGGAGCTGCTGCGCGTGCGGGACTTCACCGCGGTGTTCGCCTCCAACGACCAGATGGCACTGGGTCTGTTGCACGCGATCCGCGACGAGGGCCTCGACGTGCCGGGGGACATCAGCGTGGTGGGCTTCGACGACATCCCCGAATCCGCGCACTTCTGGCCGCCGCTGACCACGGTCCGCCAGGACTTCGCCGACCTCGGCCGGCGCTGCGTCGACATCCTGCTGGGCCCGGCGGACGGCTCGGATGCGGTCGTCGCACCCATCGTGCCGGAGCTCATCGTCCGGGGCTCCTCGGGGCCGGTCAGCCCGATCTGACGGGCGTTATCAAGCCGAGATCTCTCAGCGGGTTGACAGGAAGCCGATCCGTGGCGTTACACTTGCGCAGCAATGTGAACGGTCACATCGATCGTCACAACGGGGTTTCGAATGACGAAGGAGTCGACGCGTGTCCGCAACCGATGCCGCTCGAGGCGAGGGCTACGCCACGGGGGTGAAGACCGAGGTCGTGATCGCTCGCGTGCGCGCCGAGGTCGCCGCCCTCCACGGCGAGCTCGTGCGCAACGGGCTGGTCGTGTGGACCGGCGGCAACATCTCGGAGCGCGTGCCGGGTGCGGATCTGTTCGTGATCAAGCCGTCGGGGGTCTCTTACGACGACCTGGCGCCCGAGAACATGATCCTCTGCGACCTCGACGGCAGGGTCGTCGAGGACACCCCCGGGAGCGACCGTCGGCCCTCCAGCGACACGGCGGCGCACGCATACGTCTACCGGAACATGCCCGCCGTCGGCGGCATCGTGCACACGCACTCCGACTACGCGACGGCCTGGGCCGCACGCGGCGAAGAGATCCCCTGCGTCATCACCGCGATGGCAGACGAGTTCGGCGGGCCGATCCCGGTCGGGCCGTTCGCGATCATCGGCGACGACTCGATCGGCCGGGGCATCGTCGACACGCTCACCGGTCACCGCTCGCCGGCTGTGCTGATGGCCGGGCACGGCCCGTTCACGATCGGAGCCACGGCGCGGGATGCGGTCAAGGCCGCGGTCATGCTCGAGGACGTCGCCCGCACCGTGCACATCGCCGCCCAGCGCGGTCCGCTCACGTCGCTGCCGCAACAGGCGATCGATCGCCTCTACGAGCGCTACCAGCACGTGTACGGCCAGCACGGCGAACCGCATCCGACTCCTCGTTCGGCCGCATGAAGACTTCCCCCCTACGTACAACTGAACACAGCAGACAGAGACGTCTTACGAAAGGACACACTGTGAAGAGCACCAAGTTCCTGTTCGCCGCGGCAACCGTTGCCGCCGGCGCGCTCATGCTCTCGGGCTGCGGCAGCAGCGCGGGCGGCAGCGGCGGGGACAGCGGCGGAGACGGCGGACTCATCGGCGTCGCCATGCCCACCAAGAGCTCCGAGCGCTGGATCCAGGACGGCAACGCCGTCAAGGAGCAGCTCGAGGCGCAGGGCTACACGGTCGACCTGCAGTACGCAGAGGACGACATCCCCACGCAGGTCTCGCAGATCGAGAACATGATCACCAAGGGCGCCAAGGCCCTGATTATCGCCTCGATCGACGGCACGACGCTCACCAGCGTCCTGCAGGAGGCCGCCGACGGCGACATCCCCGTCATCGCCTACGACCGCCTCATCCGCGACAGCGAGAACGTCAACTACTACGCGTCGTTCGACAACTACAAGGTCGGCGTGCAGCAGGCCAACTCGCTGCTCAACGGTCTGGGTCTCACCGACCTCGACGGCAAGGCCGCGGCATCGGCTCCTGCCGGCCCGTTCAACATCGAGCTGTTCGCCGGTTCGCCCGACGACAACAACGCCACGTTCTTCTGGAACGGCGCGATCGACACGCTCCAGCCCTACATCGACAAGAAGATCCTGGTCGTCAAGAGCGGTCAGACCGACTTCCAGCAGGCGGCGACGCTGCGCTGGGACGGCGAGACGGCGCAGAAGCGCATGGAGAACATCCTCACCTCGACGTACTCCGACGGCTCGAAGGTCAACGCGGTGCTCTCGCCCTACGACGGCATCTCGCGCGGCATCATCTCGGCTCTCACCGATGCCGGCTACTCGGTCGGTGCCGAGTGGCCGATCATCTCGGGTCAGGACGCCGAGATCGACTCCGTGAAGGCCATCGTCGCCGGTGAGCAGTACGCGACCATCTTCAAGGACACCCGCAAGCTGGCCGAGGTCGCCGTCAAGATGGCCTCCGCTCTGCTGAAGGGCGAGGAGCCCGAGGTGAACAACACCGAGGACTACGACAACGGCAAGAAGGTCGTCCCGTCCTACCTGCTCGAGTCGCAGATCGTGGTCAAGGACAACATCCAGGAGGTCCTGGTCGACAGCGGCTACTGGACCGAAGACGAGATCAACGGCTGATACCGAGGATCCGTGCCGGGCGGCCCCGTGCCGCCCGGCACACTCCCGTCGGCGACAGGAAAGAGGAGCAACGATGTCCCAGAACATCCTCGAGATGCGTGGGATCACCAAGACATTCCCGGGAGTCAAAGCACTCTCGAACGTGAATCTCGCCGTCCAGCGCGGCGAGGTGCACGCCATCTGCGGTGAGAACGGCGCCGGTAAGTCGACGCTCATGAAGGTGCTGTCGGGTGTGTACCCCCACGGCACGTACGACGGACAGATCGTCTACAACGGCGAGGAGGTCGCGTTCCGCAACCTCCGCGACAGCGAGGCCAAGGGCATCGTCATCATCCACCAGGAGCTGGCGCTCAGCCCGTACCTGTCGATCGCCGAGAACATCTTCCTCAACAACGAGCAGCGCGGCCCGCTCGGCCTCATCGACTGGAACGCGACGAACTTCGAGGCGGGCAAGCTCCTCGCCCGGGTCGGTCTGCGGGAGAACCCCACGACGAAGATCAACCAGATCGGCGTCGGCAAGCAGCAGCTCGTCGAGATCGCCAAGGCTCTCTCGAAGGAGGTCAAGCTGCTGATCCTGGACGAGCCGACCGCCGCGCTGAACGACGAGGACTCGGCCCATCTCCTGGATCTGATCCTGCACCTGAAGGGTCAGGGGATCACGTCGATCATCATCAGCCACAAGCTCAACGAGATCAAGAAGGTCGCCGACACGGTCACCGTCATCCGCGACGGCAAGACGATCGAGACGATCGCGAAGAACGATGTCACCGAGGACCGCATCATCAAGGACATGGTGGGTCGCGACCTCGAGCACCGTTACCCGGACCACGAGCCCCACATCGGCGAAGAACTGCTGCGGGTCGAGAACTGGACGGCTCACCATCCCGTCGACACCTCGCGCGTCGTCGTCGACGACGTGTCGATCACGGTGCGGGCGGGGGAGATCGTCGGAATCGCGGGCCTGATGGGCGCCGGTCGCACCGAGTTCGCGATGAGCCTGTTCGGCCACAGCTACGGGACGCGGATCTCCGGTCGGGTGTTCATGCGCGGCAAGGAGATCAAGACGCGCACCGTCTCGGAGGCCATCGACAACGGACTCGCCTACGCGACCGAGGACCGCAAGACGTACGGACTGAACCTCATCGAGGACATCAAGCGCAACGTCTCCATGGCTTCACTCAAGAAGCTCGAGAAGGCGGGACTCGTCAACGACAACGAGGAGTACCGCGTCGCGAACGAGTACCGCCGCGACATGAACATCAAGGCGCCCAGCGTGCTGGTCAAGACGGGGAAGCTCTCCGGCGGCAACCAGCAGAAGGTCGTGCTCTCGAAGTGGATCTACTCGGATCCCGATGTGCTGATCCTCGACGAGCCGACCCGCGGCATCGACGTGGGTGCGAAGTACGAGATCTACACGATCATCAACAAGCTCGCCGCATCCGGCAAGGGCATCATCGTCATCTCGTCCGAGCTGCCCGAACTGCTCGGCATCTCCGACCGCGTGTACGCGCTGTCCGAGGGCCGCATCACGGGAGAGCTGCCGATCGCAGAGGCGAGTCCCGAATCCGTTCTCAAGCTCATGACCATGGAGAAGCCCCGCTGACGGGGCTCGCAGGAGACAACGACATGTCGAACAACGACACCGCTGCCGGGGCGACGATCAACCCGGTCGACAACAAGGCCACCCGCTGGATCACGCACGTGCTCACGGATCTGGGCAAGAACGGCATCTTCATCGCGCTGCTCGCGGTCGTGGTGCTGTTCGCCGTCCTGACCGACGGCATCCTGCTGCGTCCGCAGAACATCTCGAACCTGGTCGTGCAGAACGGCTACATCCTCGTGCTCGCGATCGGCATGGTGATGGTCATCATCGCCGGCCACATCGACCTGTCGGTCGGGTCCGTGGCCGCCTTCATCGGCGCGGTCTCGGGCGTCTTCGCCGTGCAGTGGGGACTGCCCTGGTGGCTGGCGATCATCCTGTCGCTCGCGATCGGTGCACTGGTCGGCGCATGGCAGGGCTTCTGGGTGGCCTTCGTGGGCATCCCCGCCTTCATCGTCACCCTGGCGGGCATGCTCATCTTCCGCGGACTCGCACTCGTGGTGCTCGGCAACGCGAACATCGGCTCCTTCCCCGACGAGTACCGTGCGCTCGGCAACGGCTTCCTCGACGGCATCTTCGGCGGTGACCCGGATGTGTTCACGCTGCTGATCGGTGCGGTCGGCATCATCGCCCTCGTCGTGCAGCAGTGGCGCACCCGCGCCGGCCGCCGCAAGTACGGACAGGATGTCGAGCCGATCGTCTGGTTCGTCGTCAAGCTCGTGCTGATCGCCGCAGCGATCGCGTTCTTCACGTACTCGCTCGCCGCGTACAAGGGCATCCCGGTGACGCTCATCGTGCTGGCCGTTCTCGTGCTCGTCTACGGCGTCGTCATGAACCGCTCGGTCTTCGGCCGCCACATCTACGCGATCGGCGGCAACCGCCACGCCGCAGAGCTGTCGGGCATCAAGACGCGCCGGGTCGATTTCTGGCTGTTCGTCAACATGGGACTGCTGGCGGCGCTGGCCGGCCTCATCTTCACCGCCCGTCTGAACCTCGCCGGCCCCAAGGCCGGTGACGGCTTCGAGCTGGAGGCCATCTCGGCGGCCTTCATCGGCGGCGCGGCGGTGCAGGGCGGCGTCGGAACCATCGGCGGCGCGATCATCGGTGGTCTGATCATCGGTGTGCTGAACAACGGCATGTCGATCATGGGCATCGGCATCGAGTGGCAGCAGGCGGTGAAGGGTCTCGTGCTCCTTCTCGCCGTCGCCTTCGACGTGTACAACAAGCGGCGCTCCGGCAACTGAGCGAAGCAGACGACGAAGGGCCCCGCCGATCGGCGGGGCCCTTCGTCGTGCGTCGTCAGCGGACGGCGAGCCGCTCGGCGATGCGCGAGGGCAGGGTGCCGTCGGCCGCACTCGCGCCGTCGGCGAAGGCCCCGCGATAGCGCGCCGCCGGATGCGTGTCGGCGACCCGCGCGTGGCCGGCGCCGTAGAGCGACTCGCGCAGCGTCGACCCCGCGTACTCGGTCTGCGCACGTCCGCGGCGCTGGAGCTCGGGCACGATGAACTCCACCAGATCCTCGAAGGAGCCCGGCGTGATCGCATAGGCGAAGTTGAAGCCGTCGATCTCGCCCTCGTCGACCCACCGCTCCAGTTCGTCGGCGACGGTCTCCGGGCCGCCCACGATGACCGGTCCCATCCCGCCGATCGAGCGCTGGGCGACGATGTCGGCGGGGGTCCACCGGCGTTCGGGGTCGATCTTCGCGAGAGAGGAGAGCACCGAGCGCAGACTGTCGTTCTCCACCTCTTCGAGCGGCTGGTCGGGATCCCACTGCCCGAAGTCGATGCCGGTCCAGCCACCGTAGAACGCGAGCATCCCCTCACCCGAGGCATAGGACAGGTAGTCCTCGTACTTGGCCTGGGCCGCCGCATCCGACTCGGCAGTGATGACCGTGACCAGCGCGAAGGTCTTCACGTCGTCGGGATCGCGCCCCTCCGCCGCCGCGCGGGAGCGGATGTCGCGGACGATCTCCCGTGCCTGTGCGGGGTTCGCAGGGCTAATGAAGACGCCTTCGCCGTGGCGAGCGGCGAAGGCACGTCCGCGCGGGGAGGCGCCGGCTTGGAAGATCACCGGGGTGCGTTGCGGTGACGGCTCGCTCAGATGGATGCCCGGCACCGAGTAGTAGGTGCCCTGGTGACCGATCGGGTGCACCTTCGCGGCGTCGGTGTACACCCCGCGTTCGCGATCGGCGACGACCGCGTCCTCCTCCCACGAGCCCTCCCAGAGCTTGTAGGTGACGTCGATGAACTCCTCCGCGATCTCGTAGCGGTCGTCGTGCGCGATCTGCTTGCTCAGGCCGAGGTTGATCGCGGCGCTGTTCAGGTAGCTCGTCACGACGTTCCACGCGACGCGCCCCTTCGTCAGATGGTCGAGCGTCGAGAACTTTCGCGCGAGCGCGTACGGCTGCTCGTACGTCAACGCCGCCGTGACGCCGAAGCCGAGGTGCTCGGTGACGAGCGCCATCGCCGGGACCTGGAGGAACGGGTCGTTCACCGGCACCTGGTCGGCGTCGCCGAGCGCCGTGGCCGCGGAACCGCGGTACACGTCGTACGTGCCCAGCACGTCCGCGATGAACAGCGAGTCGAACCGGCCGCGTTCGAGGAGCTTCGCGAGCTCGGTCCAGTACTCGAGGTCCTTGTAGGTCGTCGCCCTGCTGTCGGGGTGGCGCCAGGTTCCCGCGGACTGGTGACTGACGCACGTCATGTCGAAGGCGTTCAGGATGATGCGCTTTGCCATGGGGCGAGTCTCACATCGGCGCACGTGGGAGGCCACCGCGCCGACATGCGGCGTCATCGACGCGAGGACGTCAGGGCACCAGCGTGATCTTGCCCGGCGAATGCGCTTCGACGAGACGGTGCGCCTGGGCTGCTTCGGCGAGCGGAAGCCGCTCGCCGAGCTCGACCGAGAAGTGACCCGCCGAGAGCAGCGCGAGCACGACCGGAACGGCCTCGGCCCGCCACGCGAGCTGCTGGTCGGTGAGCGGTTCGGGGGATCCGCCGGAGAACCCGCGGATGCCGAATCCCGCCGCGTCCGCGCCGCGCACGATCGTTGCGATGCGCGAACGATCCTCGACGAGGGCGAGTGAGGCGGCGATGGCCTCGTCCGTTCCTGCCGCGTCGAACGCCGCGGTGTAGCCCTGAGGCGCGGCGTCACGCAGGCGCTGTTCGAGTCCGTCGCCGTAGGCGACCGGGATCGCACCGAGCTCGCGGAGCCGGTCGAAACGCGACGGGGACGAGGTGGCGACGACCGTCGCGCCCCAGAGCACGGCGAACTGCACGGCGGCCTGGCCGACCGCGCCCGAGCCCGCATGCACGACGAGGGTGTCACCGCTGCGCACGTCGAGCGAGCGCAGCGACTGGTAGGCGGTGCCGACGGGGATGCCGAGAGCGGCTCCCGTCGCGGCATCCACCTGAGGCGGCCGCGGCTGGATCGAGCCGACCTTGACGATCGCCTCTTCGGAGTAGAGGCCGCTCGCGGAGAAGATCACGACGGGATCCCCGACGCGGAACCCGTCGACACCTTCGCCGACCGCCGTCACCACGCCGGCGCCGTCACTGCCGATGCGGCGGGGATGGGTCATCGGGACGGGGCCGCGCAGGCCCGCTCGCAGCTTCGCATCGATCGGGTTGACGCCCGCGGCTTCGATCCGCACCGCCACCTGGCCCGCCTCCGGGGAGGGGATCTCGACGTCGGTCAGGGCGAGGACGTCGGGCCCACCGTGCTCGGAGTAGACGATCGCTTGTGTCATGGTGCTCGCCACTCTGCCCTGTGTCGGGCTCGGACGCAATGCGCCCCGAGGCGGACCGGCGATGGACTCGCCGGTCTGCCTCGGGCGGGACGCCGGAACTCAGCCGCAGGCGAGCGACGGGTACGGCGCCGTGAGGTTCGCGGTCGCGCCGGCCTGGGTCACGGACACCGTGGCCGTTCCCGCGGGCATCGCGCCGAGCCGCGTCGTGAAGGCGGCCGACGCGCTCTTGCCCGCAGCCACTGTGACGGTCTTCGCGCCGTACACGGTCGTGATGTCGGCCGCCGCGGAGCTGTCACCGGTGTTGCTCAGGACGACCGAGACCACGGCCTTGCCCGCCAGGCACCGTGCGCTGGTCGTGGCCTGGACGGACACCGCGGGGGTGACGGTCACGGTGGCCTCCACCGGCATACGCGAGTCGTCCTGCGCGATGCCGGCGACCGTGAACGTTCCCGCGGCGGCGTAGGCGGCGGGAGGGATGGAATCCCAGGCGACGTCGACACTCTGCCGGGAGCCGTCCGCCTTCGTCAGGTGCGCCTGCGGCAGGGTCGGGGCGACGCCCGCCCGCGTCGTCACCGCGATCTCGTCGACCGAGGCGACCGCGATGTCGGTCGCGTAGGCCTCGAGCACACGCTGGTACTCGGAGCGCGTGATCGGGATCACCGTGCCGTGGCGCGGTTTGCCGCCGTCGGCGTTCTGGGGGAGCGACTGGCGCAGTTTCGCGCCGAGCGGCTGCCACGCGTTCCCGTCCTCGAGGTTCGTGGTTCCGAACGGCACGTAGTGGTTGGGGCCGCCGTGGTAGTTGGGCTGGTCGATGAACAGGAACCAGTCCAGGCCGTTCACATCGCCCGCGTTGGCCGGGAAGATGTTGGCGCCCTCGCCGCTGGTGAACGTACCGCCGGGCTCGCCGTTGGGCAGCCCGCTGGCGACACGCTCCTTCACGAGAGTCCACTCGTCCGCCGGTCCCGTCGCGCCCGGCAGCGTGCCCGTGATCGTCGCCAGCAGGTCGGTCGACTTCTCGTGGCGGATCGTCATGCTCGCCTCGTCCTTGGTGAAGCGGTGGTAGACGCCGTCGACCTTCGCGACGGTGGAGTCGATGAGGCCGAGCCCTGCGCCCCGGCGCACGTCGCTCCAGATCCGCGGTTCGGAGAAGGTCACGAAGTCATCGGTCGTCGCGTACATCATCCGGTTGTAGGTGACGGCGGTGCGATCGGCGGCATTCGTGGTCGGGTAGAGGTTGGACGCCCAGAAGACGACGAACGTGTCGAGCTCCTCGTCCCAGTAGGCCTCCGGCGCCCAGGTGTTCCCGGCGTAGTCGCTCGAGACCTTCACGTGACGCTGTTCGGACCAGTTCACCAGGTCGTCTGACTCCCAGACCTCGATGTAGCGGGAGCCGGAGATCTGCGCGGTCGTGAACCCGCCTGCCAGGCCGTCGATCTTCAGGTCCGTCGCGATCATGTAGAACTTGTCGCCCTCGGGTGCGCGGATGATGAAGGGATCGCGCAGCCCCTCGGTGCCGACGGTGGAGGTGAACACCGGCTGTCCGTCGTTCAGGGTGTTCCAGCTGAGCGCGTCGTTGCCCTTGGACGCGGCGATGCTCACTCGTTCGGCACCCTGGCCCTCACCCGTGAAGAACGTCCAGAAGTACGCCTCTGTCTCCTCGTCTCCCGCGGGCAATGGCTGGATGCGGGCGGAGAAGGCGCGGCTGGCGGTCGACGTGCCGTGGGCGGCCACCGCGGTGAGCCCGACCACGATCTCGGGGGAGCCGGCCGCGGGTCGCGTCACCTCCACCGTGCGCGAGTCGTCGCGCACCCCCGCCCGCAGCGCCGCGGACGCCGCATGCGCTGCATCCACCGTCCACGTGATCGTGGACCCCTGTGCGCCGACGGCGGGCACGGAGAAGTTCGTGCGGACGTCGTCGAGATTCGAGATCTGGATCGCCGCGAGGTCCGCCGCCACGAGTTCGGCGTCGGAGAGCAGTTGTGGCACCCGCACCGGATAGGTCTGGATGCGGGTGGCGCCGCCGACGCTGAAGGTGGCGGTCAGCGTGACGTCGGCGTCGCCCGCACCCGCGGCGGGGCGGGTGACGGTCGCGGCGCCGCCCGTGACGGAGATCGCCGGGTTGTTCGATCCCCAGCTCACGGTGACGCCGGCGCTCGCGGTGGGTACGGCGAAGTCGGCCTCCGCGGTCGCAGGGACCGCGACGGCGGCGACGGCGCGGTCGAGGGCCTCGGCGTTGTAGAGCGCCAGCACGTCGGCGTCGCTGAGCGCCTGCCCGTAGATCGCGAAGTCGTCGACGAGTCCGCTCCAGCTCGCGTCGTTGTAGGTCGAGCGGCCGAGGGCCGCGACGAGGTTCGAGCCGAACGAGGCGACGTCGCGGGCGATCGCGTTCTGCGAGATGCGCGCACCGTTCACGTAGACGCGCAACTGGCCCGTGGTGCCGTCGATGACCGTCGTGTAGAGGCTGAGACCGGCGGGCGTGCGGATGCCGGAGGTCGCGGCATTGGTGGCCCCGGGACCGACCTCGGTGGTCCACGGCGAGCCGGGGGAGACCGCGTTCGTGACGACCGACTTGACGTAGCCGTTCGGGTTGGCGGGGTTGAGCAGCCAGTAGCCCGAGGAATAGGAGTTCCCCGACGCGACGGGGGCGCCGATGAAGGCGGCAGCGGTGTTGCCCGCATCCGTGCGCGGCGAGAGCCAGGTCGAGATCGTCAGGTCTTTCTTGCCGACGAGACCCGTCGTGGGGATGTCGAGGTAGGCGGCCGTGCCGCGTGCTCCTCCGGGTAGCGAGAGGCTGCCGTCCGCGACGGCGCCCCCGCTCTGCTGCAGCGTGGCGTCGTACCCGTTGCCGCTCGCATCCGGGATCGTCGTGCCCGCGGCGCTGTCGAAGGTGTAGTGCAGCAGCGGCGCGGGGGTCGCGGCCTGGGCGGCGGTCGGGACGACCGCGCCGGCGACGGCGAGCGCGAGAGCGGTCCACACCGCTCCGCCCCTGGTCAGCATTCGGGATCTGTGGCGCGTGCTCACGCGGAGGCTCCTCGTTCTCATCGAAGGGCGAGAAGCAGCGGAGCGTGCGCGGGGACGTCACGGTCCTCGCGGCGATCGGTTGAGCGTCGTCGCGCAATCGTGTGCCGCGGATGCGGCGGGCAGTCATTGTTACCGAGAACATTCTCGGCCTTGGATCACCGTATTGGCTGCGCGGAGACGTTGTCAACGTCCCATCGCGCGCCGGGAGCATCGCGCACGCGGCGGAGCACCCGGCCCGAGATCAGCCGCGCAGGGTCTTGAGGATGCGCTGGGCGGAGACCGGCTCGGCCGTTCCCAGACGCTGCGCGAACAGACTCACCCGGTACTCCTCGAGCAGCCACCGAGCATGGACGAGAGACGCGGGCGCGGCGTCAGCGGGTGGGATCGTACCGCCGGCATCCGTATACGCGGCGGCGGAGCGCTCGTACTCGGTCAGGCGTTGCCGATCGCGTCCGGGCTGATCGGCCAGCTGCGCCAGCCGTTCGGCGACCGCCGCGAGGTAACGCGGCAGGTGGGCGAGGCGCGCTGTGCCGGTCCGCGAGACGAAACCGGGGTAGACGAGGCCATCGAGCTGTGCGCGGATGTCGCCGAGGGCGCCGAGCAGCGTCAGTGAGTTCTGCCGCTTCATGGCGCGCTCAATCTCTCGCAGGGAGAGCAGGATGCGGGCGACGAGGCTCGTCACCGCGAAGAGCTCGTCCGTGACCGCGGCGCTGAACGCGTCCCTGAGGCTCTCGAAGCCGGCGCGGTCGCGCACGATGCCGTCCGGGGCCGTGCGGGCGATGACCGCATCCGCGACTGCGACGCGCGCGTCCTCGACGAGGGTCTTTGCGGAGGGGTAGGGCGAGGCGGCGAGAGCGAGCTTCTCGTTGGCGGTGAGGTGATCGAGCACGTAGGAGACGGGGGAGGGCACCGTCTGGAGCACGAGGCGGCGGATGCCCGCGCGCGTCGCCCTGGCTGCCGCCTCCGGCGTCGCCTCGATGCGCAGCGACACACCCGCGCCGTCGTCGATGACCGCGGGGTAGCCGCGCACCACACCGCCCGCCACGCGCGTGTCGACCTGTTCGGGGAGCGTGCCGAAGTCCCAGTCGGTCACCCCCGTGCGCTCGACGAAGCCGTCGGCGTTCGCGGCGACGCGCGCGCCGGGTGTGCCGGGTGCGGTGACGACGCCGGGGGCGGCGGGACCGCGGCGCAGCGAGCGTGCGACGGAAGAGCGCGCGCGATCGGCGAAACGTTCCTGCAGGGCGACCAGGTCGCGGCCGGAACCGGCCGCGCGACCGCGCTCGTCGACCGCGCGGAACGAGATCAGCAGGTGGTCGGGCACGCGTTCCATCTCGAAGTCGGCTGCGCCCACCGGCTGATTGGCGACCCGCTGGATGCGGCTGGCGAGGGCGTCGCGCAGGGGGAGCGGGGGAAGGCCCGCGTGATCCTCGGGACCGGCGCCGTTCAGCTCCTCGGCGAAGCGCGCCGCCCAATCGGCCGCCGGCACGACATGGCGTCGGATCGCCTTGGGCAGCGCTCGCAGCAGCGCCGTGATCAGCTCATCGCGCATGCCCGGCACCTGCCAGTCGAATCCGCGCGGCGAGAGCTGCGCCAGGAGCGCGAGCGGGACCACCGCTGTCACACCGTCGTCGGCGGCCCCCGGCTCGAACCGGTACGCGAGCGAGAGCACCTGATCCCCCTGTGTCCAGCGGGTCGGGAAGGCGCGTTCATCGGCGCGCTCCGCGCCCTCGAGCAGGTCGGCCTCGCTCAGATCGAGCAGGCGGGGCGTGCGCCCGATGGCGTCCTTCCACCACGACTCGAACGAGCGGGCGTCGAACACGTCGGCCGGGATGCGGGAGTCGTAGAAGGCGTAGACCGCCTCGTCTCCGGCCAGGATGTCGCGGCGCCGCTCGCGCTCCTCCACCTTCTCCAGGCGTCGGCGCAGCTCGAGGTTGCGGCGGGCGAAGGCGGTCAGCGGCTTGGGCAGGCGTGAGGGATCCCACTCCTCGTCGACGAGCGCGTGGCGCACGAACATCTCCCGCGCGAGCGGGCGATCGAAGCGCGCGAGCTGCACGCGTCGTCGCGGGATGATCTCGACGCCGAACAGTGTGACCTTCTCGTAGGCGGTGGCGGCACCGGCATCCTTCGACCAGTGCGGCTCGCTCAGCTGCCGTTTGGCGAGATCGCCCGCGAGGGGCTCGGCCCAGGCTGGATCGATCGCTGCGACCGTGCGGGCGAAGAGGCGGCTCGTCTCGACGAGCTCCGCGGCCATGACTGCCGTCGGCCGCTTCTTGCGCAGGCCGGAGCCGGGAAACAGTGAGAAGCGCGTGCCGCGGGCCCCGCGATACTCCGCGCGCGTCCCCTTGCCCTCTCGGCCCTTCTCGCGCTCGTCGAGGATGCCGATGTGCGAGAGCAGCCCGGACAGGAGAGCGCGATGCACGGTTGCGGGGTCCGCCGCCCCCGGCGCGCGCTCGGTGTCGCGGCGCAGACCGAGCAGCTGTGAGAGCTGCCGGTGCACGTCGAACCACTCTCGCACGCGCACGTAGTTGAGCATCTCCGCCCGGCACAGCCGGCGGAAAGCGCTCGAACCGAGCTCGTCCTGCTGCTCGCGCAGATGGTTCCAGAGGTTCAGGAGAGTCAGGAAGTCGCTCGTGGGGTCGACGAAGCGCGCGTGCAGTCGATCTGCTTCCTCGCGGCGCTCCTCGGGACGCTCGCGGACGTCCTGGATCGACAGGCCGGCCACGATCGCGAGCACATCGGGTAGTACGTCGGTGCGCCGCGCCTCGACGAGCATGCGCGCGAAGCGCGGGTCGATCGGCAGTCGGGAGATCTCCCGCCCGAGCTGGGTGAGCGCGGACCCCTGCCGACTCTGTCGGACGGCCTGCAGCTCGACGAGCAGATCGAGCGCCGATTGGACGCCGCGGGAATCGGGAGGGGTGAGAAACGGGAAGGCGGAGATGTCGCCGAATCCGAGCGCGAGCATCTGCAGGATGACGGCGGCGAGAGAGGTGCGGAGGATCTCCGGCTCGGTGAAGACGGGACGCCGCTCGAGATCGCCCTCCCCGTACAGGCGGATCGCGATGCCCGGCGCCGTTCGCCCGGCACGGCCGGACCGCTGCTGTGCGGAGGCCTGCGAGATGGCCTCGATCGGCAGCCGCTGCACCTTCGACCGGTTGCTGTAACGGGAGATGCGGGCGGTTCCGGTGTCGATCACGTAGCGGATGCCGGGAACCGTCAGGCTCGTCTCGGCGACGTTCGTCGCGAGGATCACCCGGCGCCGCACACCCGCGACGCGGGACCGCTCGAACACG
The DNA here is from genome assembly GCF_030818795.1 of Microbacterium sp. SORGH_AS_0862. Lineage (NCBI taxonomy): Bacteria > Bacillati > Actinomycetota > Actinomycetes > Micrococcales > Microbacteriaceae > Microbacterium > Microbacterium sp. SORGH_AS_0862. The sequence continues at coordinate 2,771,086 of NZ_JAUTAY010000001.1, forward strand.
CGATGCTGCTCGGCCGCGGACAGGCGCCCGTAGAGGGGGAGCACCTCGGTGGGCGCCGTGGCGGAGGCGTAGGCGGCGCGCACCGCATCCGCTGCGTCGCGGATCTCGGCCTCGCCGGGAAGGAAGACGAGGACGTCGCCCGGCGCCTCGGCATCGAGTTCGCGGAGCGCCTGCACGATGGCGCTCACCTCGTCCTCGGTCTCGGCGGCGCTGACGGCCGCCTCTTCGGTGTCGTCGTCGGTCTCCGGGACGAGCGGCCGATAGCGGATCTCGACGGGGTAGGTGCGCCCCGACACCTCGACGACGGGAGCGGGGACACCATCGGCGTCCGCGAAGTGGCGCGCGAAGCTCTCGGGATCGATCGTGGCGGAGGTCACGATGACCTTCAGGTCAGGACGCTCGGGAAGGATGCGGCGGAGATACCCCAGCAGGAAGTCGATGTTGAGGGAGCGCTCGTGGGCCTCGTCGATGATGATCGTGTCGTAGCGGCGCAGGAGCCGGTCGCGGTGGATCTCGTTGAGAAGGATGCCGTCGGTCACCAGCGCGACGCGGGTGTCAACGGAGACCTTGTCGGTGAAGCGCACCTTGTAGCCCACCGTGGAGCCGAGCGGGACCTGCAGCTCCTCGGCGATGCGCTCGGCGATCGTCCGCGCGGCGATGCGGCGCGGCTGCGTGTGCGCGATACGGGTGCGCCCCAGCTCCAGACAGATCTTCGGCAGCTGGGTGGTCTTGCCGGATCCCGTCGCACCGGCGACGATCACGACCTGGTGGTCCTCGATGGCGCGCGCGATCTCCTCCCGGGCCGCGCTGACGGGCAGCTCGGGCGGGAAGGAGATGACGGGTTCCGGCGTTGACACAGCCTTCGATGCTAACCCGAGCCGGGGCTCAGATGCTCAGCAGCGTCGCGAGGCCCACGATCGAGCCCACGAACACGACCGCTGAAACCCCCGCGAGCACCGTCAGCCGGGTGCGGGTGGCTCGGCGCCGTGCGATCCGGGCCGAGAGTCCACCGTCACCGATGTCGACGACCGGGGATGCGGCGGCGGTCGTCGGCGCTGACGTGATCGTCGGCGTACGGATCGCGTACCGTTCGCGCGCGGGCGTACGGTCGGTGTCGGCATCGGGCGCGAACGATGCGGTCTGCCTCGCGGCATCCCGACGCGCGCGCGTGAGACGCGGTGACGCCCCCGCCTTCGTCCCGCGCGGCGACAGGCTCGTCGCGTCGTCGGGGACCGCGTCGCGCGGACGCAGCACGGTGTCATCCGCATCCGCATCCGCATCCGCATCCGCATCCGCAGGCCGGTCGCGGCGGCGCAGCAGCGTCGCGTCATGCGGCTCGTCGCGGGGACGCAGCACGGTGTCGTCGGCGTCGGGCGCGTCGACGGTCGAAGGTGCGCGGGGGGTGAGGATCGTGTGTTCGTCCTCGTCCTCGTCCTCGGCGGCGGTGACCGGCAGCGGACGGGGGACGACCACGGTCGCATCCGTCGTGGGAACGGGCTTGCGCACCAGCAGGGTGCCGTCGTCCGGTTCGTCAGAGGGCGGCGCCTTCTCGGGCGACGGGGCCTGGTCCTCGACCGGACGCCGCACCAGCGCGGTACGGTCGTCCACATCCTCCGGCGCGACGGTCTGTTCGGCGGAGGGTCGACGGTCGACGATCACGGTCTCGTCGGCGGGCGGATCCGGCGTCTCGCGCGACACGATCGCCGTCGCGTCGGTCGCCTCCGCGGCCGCGGAGGCGTTGCGTCGGTCGCGCCGGCTCACGAGCTGGGTGCTGTCTTCCGGCTGTTCGGCCGGAGCGGGCCCGCGGCGCGAAAGGCGGGTGGCGTCGTCTGCGTCGGTCATGCGTCCCCCACGAAGCGGATGCGGGCACCGCCGGCGAGCTCCGCGCTCGCACCCTCGCGTACCTCCACCGCGCGGTCCGGCACGAGCAGTCGGGCGACGCCGTCCGCGTCGATCACGGCCGTGCCGCCCGGCGTCGCGAGGTCCTCGATCTGCACGCGCGTACCGTCGGTCCAGATCTTCACGTGCGCGCGGGAGACGTCGCGCGAGACGTCTCCGAGCGCCACGAGAGTCGGCAGGTCGTCGCCCTCCACGCGTGAGCTGCGCGGTCCGCGCCCGACCAGCAGCGTGCCGTGGATCGGCACGATGTCCCCGCCCGGCAGCTCGATGGCGCGCGGGGCACGCGGCGTCCGCGGCGCGGGCTTCGGAGCGAGCGCGCTCGAGCTCGTCACGACCGTCTCGTCGTCGGCGGGTTCGGCCGCGGCAGGGCGCGGCCGAGGGGCCGCGGCGGCGGGCGGGGCGGCCGAGGGAATCGGTGGCCGCACCACGGCGGGGCGTCCGCGCAGCATGATGCCCGCGGCCGTGGTCGGTCCCACGCGCACGGGGCGCTCCGGTGTCGGGCCCAGGTCGAACAGCTTCGGCTCCGCATCCGGGGCGCCGGCCCAGGCGCGCACGACCGATGCCGCCTCCACCTCGCGCCAGGTGTGGGCACCGACGCCGTCGACGCGCCAGACCCGGCGGGAACGGTCTTCGAAACGGAGCACGAACTCGCCGCGGACGAAGGCGGTCAGGCGGTCGTCGTCCAACGCGACGACGGCGAACGCCGGGACCGCGGCGATGCCGTCGGTGAGGAGGGCGTCCAGGATCTCGGGTGTTCCGGGCATGGTTCCCGTCGACAGCACGCGTCGCGCGGCGGCGACCGCGGCGTCGCCCCCGACGATCACCGCGAGCGTGTCGGTGGCGATCGCGGGCAGGGGCCCCTCGAACCAGGTCCGCTCAGCCACGGATCGGCCGCTCTCGTCGCGAGGTGATGGTGTCCACCTCGATGGGCTGCACGGCCGCCTGCTCGCTGGTCGCGAAGCCCCCCGTCACCTCGTCGGCCCGGGGAGCGAGTCCACCGGAGCGCACATCCACCACGACGGCGCTGATGTTGTCGCGGCCGCCGCGGGCGAGCGCCTGATCCACCAGCGCATACGCGGTCTGCTCGGCGGATCCGCCGAGGCTGAGGCCGGCCAGCACCGCCTCGTCGCTCAGATCGTTCGACAGACCGTCCGAGCACAGCAGCATGCGCTCGCCGGTCACGATGGGGGAGAGCCAGTAGTCGGCGGGGCTCTGGCTGTCGCCGACGGCGCGGGTGATGACGTTGCGACCCGGATACGTGGACATCTCGGAGCGGCTGATCTTGCCCGCATCCACGAGTTCCTGCACGACCGAGTGATCGACCGTGAGCTGCTCGAGGGAGCTCCCGACGAGCCGGTACACCCGGGAGTCGCCGATGTTCACGACGAGCCACGCATGCGACCCGTTCTGCACCACGGCGACCAGGGCCGCGAGGGTGGAGCCGGCACCGCGCGCGTGGCGCCCCGCGACCTGGGACACCGCGGCGTGTGCGGACTCGACAGCGGTGACAACCTCCTCCGGCTGCACGTCGTCGCGACCGACGAGGTGACGGAACGCGTCAACGACCGCCGCACTGGCCAGATCGCCCGCCTCGTGGCCTCCCATGCCGTCGGCGACGAGGAACACCGGGTACTGCGCGAGCACCGCATCCTCGTTCAGCTTGCGTACGCGGCCGACGTCGGAGCGCGCTCCGGCCATGACGACGATCCCGGTCATGGTCGTCCCCTTCCATCTCGCGACGCAGCCTCGCGCAATCCGCGTGCGAATGAGCGTAGCGACAGGCGAGCCTTCCAGCGCGTCCACAGGCCGCCTGTGGACGCGAAACGTTGCCGTTCCTGGTCGATGAGCTCCCAGAACCGGGCGGAGTCCTCTTCGGTGGTGGTTCCCGGCGCGAACACCGCTCGATCCGCGAGGGCGGCGAGCGTCGCGGGGTCGGCGGTGTCCGCATCGCCGACGGCGGCCGCGGTCTCCGATCGCGTCGCCGCGGGCGGGATGCGGTGGCCGTGATCGACGGCCGCGTCGAGGTACTCCTCCCAGCCGCCGACGACGCGGTCGACCGGGTCCGCCGACGAGCGCCGGGCCCGTCGACGCATGATCTTCGCCGCCAGCACCGCGATGGCGGGCATCAGCAGGATCAGCAGCGCGAAGATCGCGATGCCGGAGATGCGCAGCGTCGCCCACAGCCACGCGAGATCCACCGGATCCGTCGGCTCGTCGCTCTGCGGCGGCGACGCATCGGCGGGATCGGCCTCGGGGGGCAGGACGGTGTCGGCCTGCTCGGGCTCGACCGGGGTCATGTTCTGCGGGTCGCGACGCTGCTGGACGTCGGGCGAGAGCGGTACGCGGTGCTGGGGGGTCGTGTCGATCGCCGTCCAGGAGCCGTCCGCGTCGCGGACCTCGATCCACGCGGCCAGGTCGCCGCTCGTGCACGTTCCGTCCTCACACACCGGCAGATCCGCGTCGTCGCTGCTCAGGCGGGTGCCGAGCACGACCCGTGCGGGGAAGCCCAGATGATCCGCGATGAGCGCTCCCGCGACGGCGAACTGCTCGTCGTCTCCCGCCGCGGCGACCAGCAGCGAGTCATCGTCGCCGCCGGTCTCGTTCTGCTTCTTGAGCAGCTCCGAGAACAGGTCGCCGATGCGGTCGGTGGAGTGACCGCTGCGGCTGGGTTCGAACGTGTAGTCGCCGAGCTCCTGCGCCCACACCGGGACGGCGCCGGGATCGAGCGTCAACGCGTGCGAGAGGAGTCCGCGCGCCCGCAAGCGCGAGATCAGCTCGACGAGACCCGCGCCGCCCGAGGGGGCGTCCTGCGCGCTCACCCACTCTTCGAGGGATTCGGGGACGAAGGCCGGGTCGAACGTGCCCGAACGGGACGGTGTCAACGTACCGGGGTCGCGCGGGGCGTCGGTGACCACCCCGGTCTGCGTGTAGCTGACGCCGGCGGCGAGCCCCGGGTCCGACAGCTCGACGCCGGTGGCCGAGTCCGGGTTGTAGAAGAAGCCGTCCGACAGGGCGGCCCGCGTCGATCCGGAGAAGTCGATCGAGGTGAGATCGCCCACGGCGGGCACCCAGATGCCCGTGTAGTCGCCGATCGTGAACGTGGCGGAGGCGCGGTCGCCCGTGTCGGCGGGCAGGGAAGCGGGAACCCGTCGGAACTCGGTGCTGTCGGAGCGGTCGCCGGTCTGCGGGTCGGTGGCCCGCATGACCCGGCCGTCGTAGTAGCTGAGGGTCGCCAGACGCACGCGATCCACTCCGGAGTCCGCGGCGACGGTGAACAGCACCTCGTCGAACCGCTCGTCGGAGAAGGCGGCGCGGTAGTCGGCGAGGGGGCTCAGCGTCTGACGCACCTTCAACACGGGGTCGACCGCCGTGCGCAGCACGTCGCGGGAGGAACCCGCCACTGCCCAGGGCGCGAGCGCGAGTCCCAAGGTGAGGGCGATGACGAGCATCCCCGCGGCGAGGGCGATGCGGCTGCCGAGGGTGCGCGCGACACGGACGGAGGAGCGTACGCCGCTCGCCGAGCGCGCGACGCGCAAGGCGACCCGACGCGTGTGGACGTTGCGCCACACGTACCAGGCGAAGCCGGTGAGCAGCGCGCCGAGCCCGACCGCCGCCTCCCAGACCCCATCCAGTTCCCACGGCCCGATGCGCCACGAGCCGTCCACGGCGCTCGATCCGAACAGGACGCCGAACGCGGTGATCAACAGCGCGAGCGGTGCCGCGAGCACCCAGAGCCTGACCGCGCGCAACGCCAGCAGGAGCGCCAGGGTTCCGAGGGCGAGCATCAGGAAGAAGGGGAGCGCGAGAGTCGCCTGGTACACCCCGAGCGGCAGCTCGAGGGTGAGCAGGTTCTTCCACCCCGTGACGGGTGCGCTCACGACGCCCCAGACGCCCGGCAGGATCGTCGCGGGGTCGGTGATCATCGTCGGCGCGGCGACCGGAACGCCGACGACGACGTACGCGCCCGCGGTGATGAGGGCGAGCTGCCACCAGCGCAGCGGACGCCAGAGCGAGAGCAGGGCGATGCCGGTGGAGACGACGATCGCCACCGCGGCGACGAGCACGAACCAGCCGCTGCGGTAGATCGCCCACGCGGATGCGGCGCCGATCGCCAGCAGGGCGTCGATGAAGGCGATGTTGCCGACGAGGAACGCGATGTCGCGTTCGGTGCGGCGGGGCCGGCGCGCTCGGGCGCGTGCGTCCGGCGCGCTCATGACTGCGCGCTCCGAGCGAGGATGTGGCGGAGGTCTTCGAGCAGACCCATCGTCACGATCGAAGCGCCGCCGATGGTGCGGAAGCCGGGCTCCGCCGTCGGGTCGCACACGATGGCGGCCACGCCTGTGTCGGCCGGGAAGGCGAGGGCGGCGTGCTGCAGCATCCGCAGTGTGGGGGTCGATCCGCAGATCAGGAATCCGATGGAGACATCGCGGTGCGCCTCCACCGCCAGGCTCGCGACGTCGCGGAGTCCGGTGATGCGCTCGCCCTTCTCGACCCCGGCGAGTTCGTCGAGCAGGGTGCGCGCGGTGATCGTGACCAGATCTCGGGAGGAGCGCACGGCACGGCGGGCGAACTCGGGGACCTCGCCGCCCACGACGACGGAGACGTCGCGTCCGTCGCGGATACCGCGCACCCCGAGAGACGCGGCGGCGCTGACGGCGAGCTCGAACTCCTCGTCGTCGGCGTAGTCCTCCTCGCCCGTCGCCAGCACGATCACCATCCGCGAGCGGCGGGACTCCTCGTATTGGCGCACCATGAGGGTCCCGGTCTTGGCCGTGGACTTCCAGTGGATCTGGCGTTGCGAGTCGCCGGGAGCGTACTCGCGGATCGCGTGGAACGAGATGTCGGCGTCGACGACGAGGGAGGAGGGGATGCCCTCGAGGTCTTTGATGAAGCCGGTCGCGGTGCTCGGGATCGCGGTCGTCACGGGGTGGACGTAGAGCGTGTGGACGTCCTCCCACACGACTTCGCGGCGAAGGATGCCGAGGGGGTCGCCGCGGACGGCGCGGGCGGGGCCGATGTCGAGCACGCCGCGGCGCAGCCCCGGGATCGTCAGCTCTTCGTCGTGCGTGGCCTCGTGGCGCAGCAATGGGATCGCGACGTCGACGAGTCCCTCGCCGACGGGCACGTCGACGCGCCCGGGGAGGGCGACGCCCTTGCCGACGTTGACGACGCGCAGCGACAGCGCGACCTCGCTGCCGGCGACGACCCGATCGTGCGCGAGGCCGAGGCTCACGCGGTAGGCCCGCGCACCGAACAGGAACGGTGCCGCGCACAGGACGAGAACGGCGGCGACGGCGCCGGCCAGGACGAACTCGATCCACCCGAACACGATGCCGAGGCTCAGACCGATCGCGGCGGCTCCGATGAGCAGCCATCCTCCCGCGGTGACGGTGTCGCCGACAGCGCGGGCGCTGCGGGCCACGGCTCGTCGTACGCGCCGCCAGAAGCGGATGCCGCCCACGACGATGACGGTCGTGGAACGCGACGTGTCGTAGCGCGTGCGCGTGCTCCCGGCGGTCGACGTCGAGGTGGACGTCGAGCCGATCCGGGTGATGCGGGAGGAGGAATCGGTCACGCGGACTCGCGCTGCGTCGGGGGAGCGACGTCGAGCATGACCTGGCCGATCACCGCGCCGGCGGTCACGCCGTCGAACTCCGCCTCGGGGTCGAGGATGAGGCGGTGGGCGAGAACGGGCTCGGCGAGTGCCTTGACGTCGTCGGGGGTCACGTAGCCGCGTCCGTGCGCCAGGGCCCAGGTGCGCGCGGCGCGGGTGAGAGCGAGCGCACCGCGCACGCTGACGCCCAGGCGCACCTGCGCGGCCTGGCGGGTGGCCTCGACGACGCGCGCGATGTAGTCCAGCACGAGCGGGTTCAGGTAGGCGTCCTGCGCGATCTGGCTGAGCGTCTGCACGGCCTCGGGCGTGATGACCGCGCCCACCTCGCGCTTGCCGGCGGCGCTGCCCTCCAGGATCCGCACGGTCGCGGCGTGGTCGGGGTAGCCCAGCGACGTCTTCATCAGGAACCGGTCGAGCTGCGCCTCGGGAAGGCGGTATGTCCCGGCCTGTTCCACGGGGTTCTGGGTCGCGACCACGAGGAACGGGCTTCCCACGCGGCGCGAGACGCCGTCGACCGTGACCTGGCCCTCCTCCATGACCTCCAGCAGCGCCGACTGGGTCTTGGGGCTGGCGCGGTTGATCTCGTCGGCGAGGACGATGTTGGCGAAGATCGGGCCCGAGTGGAACTCGAACTCGCCGCGCTTCTGGTCGTACACCGTGATGCCGGTGACGTCGCCGGGAAGCAGGTCGGGTGTGAACTGGATGCGGGAGCTCGTGCCCTGCACGCTCTCGCCCATCGCGCGTGCGAGCGAGGTCTTGCCCGTGCCGGGGAAGTCCTCCAGCAGCAGATGCCCCTGCGAGACGAGCGCGGTGAAGGCGAGCTCGATGACGTGACGCTTGCCGAGCACCACCTGCTCGACGTTCTCCACGAGGGAGGAGAACGTCTCCTGGAACCAGGCGGTCTGTTCTGGAGTGACGGTCATCGATTCAGCCTCCGTTGCTGGGGGAAGTGGTCGTCGGTTCGGGATCGACCGTGCCCTGGCAGTCCGCCCGGGCGTCGAAGGTCTCGGTCTGGTAGGCCGCCGCGCCGTTCGTCCACACGAACTCGATCGTGGCCGTGACGCGCTTGGTCCCGTTGGGAACCTTCAGCGGATCGTCCGGGTTGGGATCGATCTTGGGCGGGAAGAGGATGCCGTCGCCGTAGTACGTCACGGACCCCTCCTTGATGCGTGCTTCTCCCAGACCGCCGGCGACCTGGTCGACCGCGACGCCGAGCCGCTGTCCCACGGTGCACTGGGTGATGCGCGCGTTCGAGAGCTGCTCCTGACGCGCCTTCGCGGGATCGGCGGGACCGACCGCGCCCTCGGGGCTGCAGCGCTCCTGGTTCGAGCCGTTCACGCAGTACTTCGCGGTGATCTGGGTCTCCTGCCCGATGCCGGGCTCCCGGTTGGTGATGACCGTCTCGTACCCGGACTTGCCCGGCACGTCGACGTTGTTGACGCGGTAGGAGACGCCACCGCCCCATTCCGTGGAGCGTCGGATGGAGTAGGTGCCGCCCGTGGGGGCGGCAGGCTGCTGCCACGCCCACCCGTCGGCGGTGCCGCTCTTCGCCGCGCCGAAGCCGTTGCTGACGCACGCGCCGACCGTGTACTTCTGGTTCTCCTGCAGACCGTCGATGGTGGTCGATGTCGAGGTGGCCCCGTTCACGTTGGCCCGCAGGCCCGTCCCGTCCTGCCCGACGTCGCAGGAGAAGTCGCCGAAGCCGGCGCGGTAGGCGACGTAGATGATCTCGCGCTGGCGGCTGCTCCCGTTCATGTCCACGTTCGGCGCCGTCACCACGAGCGACGTGGGCTGCTCCTGCGCCACGCTGATGCCGTCGGTGCGCGGCAGGCCGGCGACCTGCACTCCCGCATTCTTGGTCTGACCGACCGAGCCGCTGCCGTCGGGAGCGGAGTTCGCGCTGTTCGCGGTGACCGTGATCGTGGCCTGGCCGACCGGCATCGTGACCGTGAGTTCGGTGACGTCGCCGTTGGATCTCGGCACATCGCCGTTGGCGCCCGTGACGGTGTAGGTGCGCACCTCCGGGTCGACGTTCTGGATGCGGATCTTCACCGCGCCCGCGTCGCCCGTCGTGCGCTGCCTGTCGTAGACCGGATCGGCGGTGACGTTGCCGACGGCGGGCTGACGGTAGGCCCAGGCCTGCACCGTGACACCGGTCCGGGACTCGCCGACCGTGTTGAACGCGCGGGCCTCGTAGGTGCGGCGATCGCCGTTGCTGGCGACCTGGAAGGGCTCGCACACTCCGGCGGGGGAGCACGTGGTGACCTGCTGGCCGCCCTGCAGGATGTGGAAGCCCTGCAGCGCGGGGTACGCGTTGCCCGCGGCCCCCGGCTCGACCCGCAGGGTGATCGTGCGGTCGCCGAAGCCGATCTGGGTGACGTTGTTGGGAGCCTTCGGGTACCCCTGGAGATCCAGGGTGACCTGGCCGTTGCGGTCGCCCGCCGACTGGCGCCCCTGGGCGTCCTCGACGGTGAAGCCGACCGTGCAGCGCGTGCCGTCGGCATCCGGCGACCAGTTCGCCTGGATCGCGGTGGAGCTGGCGACGCCGAAGGAGACGCCGGCGCAGCTTCCGCCGGAGGCGCCGCCGACGGCGACGAGCTTGAGCGGCGTGCCTGGGAGCGGGTTGATCTCGCCGCCCTGACCGATGACGTTGATCGTGCAGCCGTTGCCCGAGGACTGCAGGCACGGCTGGGTGAGCGTCGCACCCTTCGGCAGCGTCGAGGGCGCCGGACCCACCTGGAGCGCGAGGGTGGCGGGTCGCACATCGCGGTGGCTCGGCAGGGTGACGGTGACCGGCTCCTGACGGCCCGGGCGTGCCGCATCCCGCGCGGTCACGGTCACCTGCGACCCGGTGGTCTGCACCGTGAACTGATCGCCCGCGTACGAGGTGGCGTACTGCAGGGCGCCCCAGTCCTCCGTGCCCGCCCACGAGGTCATGTCGCGCAGCTCGAACGTCGCGGAGGAGCCCGGGCTGACCGTGAGGGACGCCGCGCGCAGCTCGGGCTGCGGGTCTTCGGCGATGACGTCCACGCGGATCGTCAGGTAGGTGTAGGTGTCCTGACCGACCAACCGCACCGGAACGGTGCAGCTGTCGGTCCACGGCGCCCCGGCTCCGGCCGAGTAGCGGACGGTCGTTCCCGAGGTCAGCGCGCAGGTGGCCTCTGCACGGCCGCCGCCGGCGGCGACGCGCGAGGCGTCGATCTCGATGTCGGCGTTGGGAGGCAGGGCCACGGCGCGCGCGAGGTCCACATCCACCGTGCCGCGCTCATCAACCTGCACCGAGGCGGCCGATGCGCGCAGGGTCAGCTGCAGATCGTTCGTCCCCGGCACTTTGAGGAAGCCGTAGGAGGTCACCTCGCTGCCGTCGAAGGCGGTGCCGGTCACCTGGAACGGGATGAGCTCGGTCTTGTCGGGCAGGCGGCCCGAGATCTTGCGGCCGTCGACCGAGATCCCGTCGGGGTCGCCCCACAGTGAGAGCTTCAGCGAGGAGACGTCGCCGGCGTTCCAGGAGACCTTGCCCGTGAGGACGTCGACACCGTCGGGGAAGTCCTCCCGCGTCTCGACGGTGAGCGTGGTGTCGCGCACGGCGGGGTAGTCGGGCACGGGGTCGCGCACGACCTTCAGCACGATGAGGCCGATGGCGGTGTCGCCCTGGGCGTTTCGCACCGTGTACGCGAACGAGTAGGTCCCCAGTTGGGTGCCGGCCTTCAGGCGGACCTCGTTGTCCTCGACGCCCTGCATCATGGCGTCCATCGCGCGGTACTCCTCGGAGCCCACATCCGCGTTGGGCCGCACATCGATCACTTCGAGCGTCGTGCCCGAGGGGTCGAGGTCGTTGTCCGCGGGTCGCACGACGGCCTCGGAGTCCGCGCCCGCCTGCACCTGGACGTAGTCGCTGTAGGTCACCGGTGCGGGGCTCGACTCCGCGTCCAGCACGCCCACGCGCACCTCGCCGACGCCGACCGCGCCGAGGGTGTCGCGCACCTGGTACGTGAAGGAGACCTGGCCCTTGTCTCCGGGGGAGCTCGTGTACAGGATCGCGTCGCCCTCGGCGGAGATCGTCGCCGAGCCACGGCCGGGCTGCGCCGTGATGCGGTCCAGCGTCACGGCATCCCCGTCGGGATCGACGGCGAAGCGGTCGAACGGAATCGACACGGTGGCGCCGCTCAGCACGCGGCCGACGAGGGTGCGGGGCACCGGGGCGGAGTTGGAGTCGTCGGGCAGAACGGTGACGGTCACCTTGGCGGTGTCGGTCATGTCCGGGAAGCCCATGCGGTAGATCGTGTAGCCGAGCGTGTAGGTGCCCGGCTCGGTGGGCGCGAGATAGCGCAGGAGGCGGCCGGTGGCGAAGGCGAGGCCGGTGTTCGACTCGTTCGTGACGGTCGAGGGGTCGATCGCGAACTGCGCGCCGGCCGGGGCCGTGTCGTTGTCGAGCACGGGGATGTCGATCTGCGCGCCGGCGCGCACGGTGGCCGCGTCGTCCACGGCAATCGGCGGCTCCGCCGTCGGCGCGGGCAGCAGCACGACCGTGGTCTCACCGGTCGTGGTCGTGTAGCCGTTGCCGGTACCGTCCGACACCGTGTAGGTGATCACGCCGAGCGTTCCCGGCTGCGCGTTGTCGGTGGAGCCCGCGACACGCAGCATGCTCTGGCCCACCAGGTCGACGCTCAGCGATGCGCTCGGGTCGGGGGTGACGACGACGTCGCTGGCCAGGAGCACGAGACCTGCGGGGTTCGACACCGGCGAGATCACGTCGATGGTCGAGTCCTCGCCGGGGCGCACGAAGGCCGTGAGCGGCGGCGTGGAGATCTGGGTGGCGGCAGGATCGACGATGGTCACCCTGACCGTCCCGGTCGCCTCGGCGAGCGAGTCCGCGACCGTGTACTGCACCAGATACGAGCCGGGGTCGGCGGCGGCGAAGACGAAGGTGCCGGCGACGCTGTTGACGGTGATCTGGGCCGCGGCATCCGTGATCGAGTTGGCGCTGCGCATGGTGATGGCGCCGTTCACACCTGTCACGTGCGGGCGCACATCGATCGTGGTGGGAGCCCCGATCGTGCCCACGGCGGCGAATGAGGCCGCCGTCAGCTGGGGGCTCGGGGTGATCGCGATCTCGAGCGGCTTCTCCGTCGACAGCCCCCGCGCGTCGGTGACCGTCACGAGGATCGTGGCCGACTGGGCGTCGGCCTGGTTCGGGTTCGGGTGCTGGAAGGTGATCGTGCCCTGCGGGTCGAGGGCCACGGAACCGATGCCGCTCTGGTTCACCGCCGAAGAGATGTAGAGCGGATCGCCGTCCGGGTCGACCCAGCCCTCGAGCACGTTCACCGACACGGTGCCGCCGGGCACGACCTGCGGCGACGGCCAGGTCGCGAGGCACGCCTCGACGCCGCACCACACCGGCGCGCTGTTCGCGCCGGGGGGCGACACGGTCAGCGTCACTGTCGCGGGTTGCGAGGTGAGCCCGTCGGTCGTCGTGCCGTCCGTGATCCGGTACCGGAAGGTCGCCGATCCACTCGCCTCCGGGGACACGCGCACGACGAGCTCCTGCTGCTCGTTCGAGACCGAGACGGTTCCGAACGCGGGATCGAGGCCCTCGATGGATGCGGCCACGATGCTCAGCACGTCCTCGTTCGGATCGTGGTCGTTGAGCAGGACGGGCAGGACGGCGCTGCGGCCGGCGCGCACCCCGAACGCATCGTCGACGGCGACGGGCGGCTTCGGATCGATCACGCGTTCGGCCTGGATGTCCTCCTGCTGCTGGGTCGGCACATCCTGGTCGGAATCCCACTGCTGCGAGGACGGCACGAGCGCGCCGTTCGGAAGCGTCCAGACCCAGCCGGAGCGCGTCTCGTTCAAGATCATGCGCGAGCCGTTGGTCAGGAACTCCGGCACGACCTCGTCGCCGAGCGAGCCTCCGGCGTAATCCAGGTCGCTCTGGCCCGCATCCGAGGACCACAGCGTTCCCTGCGCCTGGCTGTTGGGCAGCCAGGCCGCGTACATCACGCCCTTCGCCTCGGCCGGCGCGGCGGGAGTGCCCTGTGCGGCGTCGACGACGCGCTCGGGGCCCGAGCCGTCGAGGGGCACGGAGACCAGTCCGGTCGTGTCGGCGATGTAGACCCGGTCGCGCGACGAGCCCGACTTCTGCAGGACTCCGCCGATCGTCCCTGTCTCGAGGGGCTGATCGCGCCCGCGCAGCCACAGCAGCCCCGAGTCGGGCTCGAGGAGCGCCCACGTCGTGCCCACGGCGCTGAGAGTCCCGGATGCGGGGGCGTCGGACACCGTGTCCGAGCCCTCGATCTCGCCGGTGCGGGCGTCCGCGCGCACCACGCGCTCTTCGGCGGAGGAGTAGGCGTAGACGCTGCCGTCGACGCCGACCGCGACGCTGTCGGCGACGAAGACGGGACGTTCCTCCCCCTCCGCGACCTGCGTCTCGGCGTACGGATCGACGGGCACGGTGCTGCTCGGAGAGGCGAGCGAGCCGGCGAAGACGGCGCCGTTGTCGGTGCGGTAAACGATCGTGTCGCCCGTGGAGACGACGTCGACCGTGCCGGGCGGAGTGTTCTGGAACGCGTCCTCCGCGTCGGCGTTCAGATCGGCGGGCATCGCCATGTCGACGTCCGCGAAGCGGGTGTCGCCCTCGGCGTAGACCAGCAGCCGGTCCGCGTTCTGAACGAGCGCGCTGGGGTTCTCCACCTGCTTGACGGTGTCGATCTCGCCGACGGTCGTGTTCACGCGTGCGTAGCGTCGGCCCTCGCCGGACTGCATCGCCCAGATCGTGCCATCGTCGGGCGGCGTCTGCTGGGCGTCGAAACCCGGCCACACCACGGCGAGCGTCGTGACGATGGCGAGGACGGCGGCGACGGAGCCGCCGATGATCCAGCCGCGGCGATCGGCGAGCGGGGTGCGCGGGGCCTCGGCCATCTCAGGCTCCTCCGAGGACGAGGACGGTCACCAGGACGGCTGCCGCCGCGACGAGGGCGGCGCCGCCCACGAGCAGAGCGATCACGCCGCCGGAAAGTCTGCGTCCGCGCGGCGATGCGCCGGCGAGGACGGTGCCCTCGTCGGGGCGACGACCGCCGCGGTCGCGCGAGCGCACCGGCCGGCGCGATTCGTACTGGACGTTGGGGCGAACGGGGCCGCGAGCGCGATCGTCGGCGAAGTTCACGGGGGTCCCGGCCGATGCCCACTCGTCCACGGCGACTTCCATCGGGGTGTGCGGCAGGCCGAGCTCGTGCTGGATGAGCTGCAGCTCGTAGGCGAACTGGGCGGCCGAGGGGTGGCGGCCGGCGGGGTCGCGGTTCATCGAGCGCGACAGGACGGCTTCGAGACTCGCGGGGACGTCGTGCCGGCCGATGGGGGTGTAGGCGGCGCGGCGGATGCGGGCCTTGAGCTGGTCGCGGCCGTTCTGGCCGCTGCCGGGGTGCTCGAAGGGGCTGCGTCCCGCCAGCAGGGAGTACACGGTCGCTCCCAGCGCCCAGACCTCGGCGGGGACGGATCCCGCGATCCGCTCGTCGATGATCTCGGGCGCGCTCCACGGGACGGACATGGCGAACACTTCGTCGTCGCCGCGTCCGCCCACGGCGGTGGCGATGCCGAAGTCGGCGAGGACGGGAGCGCCGAAGGCGGTCACCAGCAGGTTGGAGGGCTTGATGTCGCGGTGGAGCAGCCCCGAGCGGTGCGCCGTCTCCAGCGCGGAGCCGATCCTGATGCCGGCCTGGAGAACCTCGGCCAGCGGGATCTCCTCGCGTCGATAGCGGGAGCCGAGGGATCCGGGGCAGTACTCCATGACCAGGTAGGGGCGCCCGTCGGAGGAGATGCTCGCCTGATAGATCGTGAGGATCGACGGGTGCGCGCTCAAGCGCGCCATGACGTCGGCCTCGGCATTGAACATGCGCAGCAGGCCGTCGTCGACGATGTCCTCGAGGAGGACTTTGACGGCGACAGGGCGGCGCGGCATGTCCTGCTCGAACAGGAAGACATCGGCGAAACCGCCGGTGCCGAGAGGTCGGACGTACGTGAAGCCGGGGAGAACGGGCGGTGCCGCGGGCAGTCTCTGCGCCACCGGCATCCCCCTTTCCGCGTACGACGTGCACACCCGACGTACGCGCGGGACGCTGCCCAACCTTCCTATCACAGCGTCGTGACCGCATCCGACTCGGAAACCTACGCTTGACACATGTCGTCCCAACTGTCCCGAGCGGCGAGTCCGTACCTCCGTCAGCACGCGGATCAGCCGGTGGCGTGGCACGCGTGGGGCGAGGTCGCTTTCGCCGAGGCTCGGCGGCGCGACGTGCCGGTCATGGTGTCGATCGGCTACGCCACGTGCCACTGGTGCCACGTCATGGCGGCGGAGTCGTTCTCCGATCCCGACATCGCGGCGCGTCTGAATCGGACCATGGTCTCGGTCAAGGTGGACCGTGAGGAGCATCCCGAGGTCGACGCGGTGTTCCTCGCCGCCGCCGCGGCGTTCACCCCGCATCTCGGCTGGCCCCTGACGGTCTTCACGACCCCGGAGGGCAAGCCCTTCTTCGCGGGGACCTACTGGCCGCCGACGGCGCGGGGCCGGCTTCCCGGGTTCGCCGACGTCATCGACGCCGTCGATCAGGCGTGGCGCGAACGCCGCGAGGCGGTGGCCGAGACCTCGGGTGCGCTCCAGCGCGCGCTCGACGCAGCGGCGCGCGAGAGGGGTGACGAGGCGCTCGATCCCGCATGGCCCACGGCCGAGGTCCGCGCACAGCTCGCCGCGCGCATCGCGGCGCGCGAGGATCTCGAGTTCGGCGGCTTCGCTCCTGCGGGAGCGGATGCGGCCACCCCCAAGTTCCCGGTCTGGCCCGTGCTCCGCTTCCTGCAGACCGAGCCCGACGAGGCCTCGCGGCGGCTCGCCCAACGCACCCTCGACCGCATGGCCCGCTCGCCGCTGCGCGACGCGGACGGCGGATTCTTCCGATACGCCACCCGGCGCGACTGGAGCGTGCCGCACTACGAGCGCATGCTCACCGACAATGCCGGTCTCATCCAGGTCGCCCTCGCCGCGGGGCGCGCCGACATCGCCTCCGCCGCGGCGGGATTCCTCGTCGACTCGCTTCAGCTCCCCTCCGGCGGATTCGCCGCCGCGCAGGACTCCGAATCCTGGATCGACGGCGAGCGCAGCGAAGGCGGGTTCTATCAGCGCGTTCTCGACGAGCGGAGCGGGCTGGAGCCCCCGCGCATCGATGACAAGCTGGTCAGCGGATGGAACGGTCTCGCCGTCGGGGCGCTCGCCGCGACGGGCGCACGCCTCGGGCGCGCGGACCTCGTGGACGCAGCCGTGCGTGCCGCCCTCGCCGTCGAGGAGTCGAACCTCGCCGCCGACGGGACCCTGCGCCGGGCATCCCTCGATGAGATCCTCTCGGGCGCGCCGGCGACGCTCGAGGACTACGGCGCCCTCGCCCAGGGCCTCGCGGCACTCGCGATAGCCACGGGATGCGTCGCCTATGCCGTTCAGGCGCGCCGGCTCGTGGACCTGTGCTGGCCGACCGAGGAGGCGGCCGTCGTTCCCGGCGGGCGCGACAGGGTGCTGGCGGCCCTGGGTGCGCCCGAGGTCGACGACGCCGACACCGATCGGCCGTCGGGCGCGGCGTCGATCGCCGAAGCCTCTCTCACCCTGTGGCGTCTGGGCGCGGGGGAGCGTTACCGGGGGCGGGCGCGCACGATCGTGGCGGCGCGCGCGACGCGCGCCGTCGAGGACCCTTTCTCACACGCCGCGGTGCTGCGTGTCGCCGCGTTGCTCGAGAGCGCCGGGCGCCAGATCGTGGTGGTCGCCGACAGCGACGACGATCCGCTGGCGCGTGCCGCCCATGCGACCGGGGCGGATGTCGTCGTGCGGGTGAGTGAGGCGGATGCCAGGGCGTGGTCGGAGGCGGGCTTCTCGCTGTTGACCGGCCGCAGCGCGGCCGACGGACGGCCCACGGCGTACGACTGCCGCGAGTTCGTGTGCCGCCTGCCTATCCACGACGCGAACGGTTTCTCCGAGCTGGACGTCTGAACTCGCTCTATCATCGAGAGCATGCCCGAGCTGGAGGAGCCGCACACCGGCTACTGGTACGCCGACGACGATGAGTCGCGCAAGCGCCGCGCCGTCGATCTGCTGCAGGCGTTCCGGGTGTACCGCGCCGCGGAGGTCGCCATGCGACGTCGCACGCGCGAGGCCATGTCGATGGGTGAGAACGACCTTCTCGTGCTGCGCTACCTGCTGCGTGCCCAGCAGCGCGACGAGCGCGTGTCGCCGGGTGAGCTCGCCCGCTACCTCGGTGTCTCCACCGCCTCGATGACGGCGATGGTCGACCGGCTGGAGAAGTCCGGGCACGTGCGGCGCGAGCGACACGAGACCGACCGGCGCAGCATCTGGGTCGTTCCCACGGTAGACAGCGACGAGGAAGTGCGCCGCACTCTCGGTGACATGCACGAGCGGATGATGGATGCCGTCATCGACATGTCCCCGGAGGAGACGCGCGTCGTCATGGAGTGCCTGGGGCGTCTGCAGGCCGCCGTCGACCAGGTCGACGCCCACACCGCCGTCGGCTGAGCGACGCATATGGCTCGCCGCGAGTCTTGCTCGTCTGACTAGCTACCCGTTCCGACGGCCCGGAAGCGGTGCTGCGGTGACACCATGGGCGTATGACCCTTTCGCCCGACGCCGTCGGTGAGCACGACGCGACCCACATGGTCGACGGTTGGCTGCTCACGTCGTACGCGGGCGTCGTCGCGCGTCTGCAGGCCCGCCATCCGCTGCTGCGCCTGTCGGAGATCGAGGCGATCGTCGCGAGGGAGTACGACGCGTTCACGGGCGGACGGCCGATCGCGGTCCCCGTCGACGTCGAGTCCGGGGCCGAGGAGATCCTGCAGATGCACGCCGACGAGCAGGGCGTCTGAACTAGACCCAGCTCGGCAGCCAGTTGTGCAGCCGCCAGAACTCGTAGGGCACCGGCATCGCCGTCCACACCGGGTACCAGAACGCCGACAGCACGACGCAGGCGACCAGGAACACGGTGACCATCCGCTGGCCCGCGATGCGCCGATCGGCGTCCGCCGAGCCCGCGATCCGGCGGGCAGTAAGAGCGATGGCGATCACGAGGAACGGCAGCATCACGACGGTGTAGAACTGGAAGATCGTGCGCTCGGGGTACAGCAGCCACGGCACGTAGGTCGCGGCGAGGGCCACGAGCACGAACGCCGACTGCGCGTCGCGGGTGCGGACGAACCGGTAGACCAGGTAGAGCGCCGCGGCGATACCGGCCCACCAGATCAGGGGGTTCGGGATGCTCGAGACCGCCTGGACGGTGTCACCGCTCTGATGCCAGTACATCGACGTCGGGCGCACGAGCAGAGGCCACTGCCAGGCGGGACTCTGGTAACCGTGCGGCGTCGTGAGGCCCACGTGGAACGCGTAGATGGCCTCGTGGTAGCGCCAGAGGCTCGCCAGCGCTCCGCCGAGACCCTCGGATGCGGCCGCGCGCCCGTATCCGCCGGCGCTCGCCAGCCAGCCGGTCCACGACGCGAGGTACACGATCGCCGAGATGGGCACGAGCAGCACGAACGTCGCCGCGCCTTGGCGCACCGCATCCGCCGGCCACTGCACGACGCCGAGTCGGCGCCGGGCGAGGGCGTCGGTGACGACGACGTACAGACCGAGAGCGGCGAGCACGTACAGACCCGACCACTTCACGGCCGTCGCGGCGCCGACGGCTGCTCCGGCGGCGATGAGCCATGGCCGGTTCCAGAGCAGCGGGCCCCAACCGGGAGCAGGCTCCTGCTCGTCGCGCGGGGTGAGTGCCCGGCGCAGGCGTTCCAGATGCGTACGGCGATCGAGGAGGACGAACCAGAACCCGAGCGCCACGAACAGCGCGAGGATGCCGTCCAGGAGCGCGATGCGGCTGAGCACGATGGCGAGGCCGTCGATGGCCATCAGGCCGCCGGCGATGGCGGCCACGGCCGTCGAACCGGTCAGGGTGCGGGCGATCAGATAGACGACGAGCACGGTGAGCGTGCCGGCGGTGGCCACCGCCACCCGCCACCCCACCGAGTCGCCGGAGCCGAACAGCCACATCCCGAGCCCGATGAGCCATTTGCCCAACGGCGGATGCACGGAGAAGCTCCCCGTGACGAGCGGGGCGGGGACCTGGCCCTCGGCGAACAGCGCGTCGGCTCCGTCGGGCCAGTTGGCCGTGTAGCCCAGCAGCCACTGCGACCACGCGTCCTTCACGTAGTACGTCTCGTCGAAGACCAATGACGACGGCGTTCCGAGGTTCGCGAAGCGCAGGATTCCGGCGAACAGCGTCAGCAGGACCGGTGTCCACACCTGCAGGCGTCGGTCGAGGACGCGGGAGCCGCGGACGCGGTCGGAGAATGCGTCGAACGCCGAGCGGCGCGGCGGGGGCGCAGTCGGCGGGGCGCTCGAGGTCACGCCCTCCACCTTATGCTGGGGCCGTGATCATCCTTGCGGCGACTCCGATCGGAAACCTCGGGGACGCCACCCGCCGACTCGTCGAGGCGCTGGAGGCCGCGACGGTGATCGCCGCGGAGGACACCCGCACGACGCAACGGCTCCTCGCGGGACTGGGAGTGTCGAACCGCCCCCAGCTGATCGCCCTGCACGACCACAACGAGAAGCAGCGCGCCGCTGAGCTGGCACGCCGAGCGGCGACCGAGGACGTGCTCGTGCTCAGCGACGCCGGCATGCCCACGGTCAGCGACCCGGGGTACGGGCTCGTGGCGGAAGCCGTGGCGCAGGGCGTCGAGGTGATCGCGCTGCCCGGGCCTTCCGCCGTGCTGACAGCCCTCGCGGTGTCGGGCCTTCCCACCGACCGGTTCGCCTTCGAGGGCTTCGTGCCGCGCAAGCAGGGGGAGCGCAGGGCGATGTTCGCCCGGTTGGCGGCCGAGGAGCGCACGCTGGTGTTCTTCGAAGCGCCGACCCGCCTCGCGGACACCCTCGCAGACCTGGCGGACGCCTTCGGCGCGGACCGCCCGGCATCCGTCTCCCGAGAGCTGACGAAGCTCTACGAGCAGACCTTGCGCGGCCCGCTCTCGGAGCTCGTGGCGTGGGCGGCCGACGGCGTGCGCGGCGAGCTCGTCATCGTCGTCGGCGGGGCGGAGCGCGCCCGCGTCGCCTTTCCCGACGCCGTCACGCAGGTGCTGGAGATCGTCCGCGCCGGAGTTCGTCTGAAGGATGCGGCCGGCGAGGTCGCCGAGGCGACGGGTCACTCCTCGCGCGAGCTCTACCAGGCGGCGCTCGCCGTGCGCGGCTGACGCGGGCGCCCGGCCGGACGCCGACTCCGCACCGCGGATGGGAGCCGGCGTCCCGGATCACCGTCGCCGCGCGCGCCGGTGCCCTGTCAGCAGCGCGAGACCGCACGCGAACGCCAGCGTCGCCGCAACGAAGAGCGCGACCGGCGCCTCCCGGCCGGTGCGGGCGAGCGCGGCAGGCGCGGATGCCGGGTCGCCCTGAGGGTCGGCGGTCGGCAGTCCGGCGGTGACGGGGTCGGCGGAGCCGGGTGCGGGATCCGTCCCCGGCGTCTCGAGCCGTGTGAGGGCGTCGAGCGCCGCAGACAGCAGAGCAGCCGCGGCGTCCACCCTTTCCTGGGCGGGGGACTGCGCTCCGCCCAAGAACCGCGCGACCTCCACGGCGTCGTCGACCGCGGAGAGGGACGCCGATGTGTAGAGGGATCGCTCGAGTGCCTCGGCGCGGGCGATCAGCGTCGTCAGCTGCGCGAGGTCCGACGCCGCGTCGAGCACGCGCTCCAACTGCAGGTCATCGATGGTTCCCCAGGATCCCGGCGCGAGCTCGCCGGCGACCTGCACGGTGATCGTCGCGCCGTCGGGGACCGTGACGTGTCGGTCGTGGGGGTCGACCAGTTGCGCCACCCGCCGAGGACGAACGGCACCGATGCCTCCTGCGTCCCCGACGAGACAGCGAGGCGGACCGTGTCGCTGAGCTGGCCGCCGCCCTGGAGGGCGCCGGTGGCGCGATACGTCCCGGCGGGGACGGGGCCCACAGACTGCTCGAGGGTGAAGGCGAACCGATCCGCCGCGTAGAAGTGCGCGGAGCGCGATCCGGTCCGCGGGTCGTCCCACGCGCCCACCGTCAGACCCGTTCCGCCCGTGCGCCACATCGCGGTGTCGTCGTCCTCGAAGCCGGGGTTGGCGAGCAGGTTCGCCGAGGTCACCGTGACCGTCGCCCGGGTCGAGAGCCCGGCCGAGGTCGTGCCGCGGAACACGTAGGTGCCCGGGCCCGACACCCACTCGCGGCCGGGCGTCCAGGTCACCGACTGCTCCTCGGCCGTCGCGTCGTTGTACGAGACCGTGACGGTGGCCGGCAGCGGGATCTCCGCGCCATCGGGCACCGTCAGCTCGGCGGACGCGACCCCGGTGACCCCGCCGAGGGGCGACCGCGCCGGTTCGGGCGTACGAGAACACGTTCAGCGACTCCAGCGGCGTCCCGTCGTGGGCGAACAGGGCCTGGTTGTCCCAGGCGGAGCCGCCGAAGTGGACGCCCGCATCGTTCGGGTCGTACTCGCCGGCATAGCTCGCCGCCCAGCCGGAGCCGTCCCGCTCCCACAGCGCGGCGTTCTGCGCCGCCGCCTCCGGCGGGCCCACCGGCAGCCATGCCGGCTCCCAGTAGTACACGCCGAGCCCCGCCGCGCCGACATCCGAGACGGCCTGGATGACGTCGCGCACCGCGAGCGCCTGCCCCTGCACGCTGACCGGGTAGTTCGTCGCCTCGCCGGGAAGATCGATCACGTTCGTGTGCCCGTCGCCGTCTTCCAGCGTGTACGCCCAGCTGGTCTCCGCGACGATCACGTCTTTGTCGTAGGTGTCGGCCACCTGCGTCAGCACGCTCGTCAGGTTCTGCAGCGTGCCGTGCCAGAACGGGTAGTAGGACGAGGCGAAGACGTCGTAGTCGACGCCGCGGTCGTCGAGCTGTTTCGCGATGTTCGCGTAGCTGCCGGGCCGCTCCGGATTGGTGAAGTGCAGCGCGACGAGAGCATCCGGAAGGATCTCGCGCACGGCCGCGGAGCCCGCGGAGAAGATCTGTGCCATGTCGTCCCAGCCGCTGACGCCGGCGACGCCGCTCGTGGTCTCATTGCCGATCTGCACCATCCGCACGTCGACCCCGGCCGCCTCGAAGGCGGTGAGCGCCTCGGCGGTGAATGTGCGGGTCGCCGTCGCCTTTTCGGCGACGCTCATCGCCGCCCACGCCTTCGGGGCCTTCTGCTTCGCGGGGTCCGCCCAGAAGTCGGAGTAGTGGAAGTCCACGAGCACCCGCAGCCCCGCATCCGTCGCGCGTTCACCGATCTCGATCGCGCGCGCGACGTCGACCGTGCCGCCACCGTAGCCGTTGCCTGCGGCGTCGAACGGGTCGTTCCATACGCGCACCCGCACATCGGTGATGCCGGCGTCGGCGAGCACGTCGAACAGGTCGGCGGGCTGACCCGCCCTGTCGCGGAACACGACGCCCGAGTGCTCCAAGGCGATGACGGAGGACACGTCGACGCCGTTGATGAAGTCGGGTGAGAGGTCGTCGACCCTCGGCACCGTGATGCCGGCCGCGACCGGCTCGTCCGCCGCGACGGCGGGGGTCGCGGCGAGCGCGCCCGCGACGATGACACCGAGCACGGTCGCGGCGGCGGCGGATCGGAGGAGGGAACGACGGATGCGGCGCTGCATGAGTGTCCTTTCTTTCGGGCCGGTCAGCCCTTGACGGAGCCCTGGGTCAACCCGCCCACGATGAATCGCTGCAGGGAGAGGAACAGGGCGAGTACGGGGACGGCGGCGATGACGGCGCCGGCGGCGAACAGGCCCCACCTGGAGGCCAGCTGGTTCGAGACCCACTGGTACATCCCGACGGCGAGCGTCCAGTTGTCTTCGCTGGTGAGCACGATCTTCGCGAGGATGTAGTCACCGAAGGCGGTGATGAACGCGAGGAGCGCGACGACCGCCAGGATCGGGGTGACGAGCGGGATGATGAGGCGCCAGAAGATCTGGGCGTGGGTCGCGCCGTCGATCTTCGCCGACTCGTCGATCTCGATCGGGATCGTGTTGAAGAAGCCGTACATGAGGAACGTGTTCGCGCCGAGCGCGCCGCCGAGGTAGACGCAGATGAGGGCGAGCTTCGAGTTCAGCCCGAGCGCCGGCACGATCTCGCCGATCGCGAGGAGCATCAGGAAGATCGCGACGAACGCGAGCGCCTGCGGGAACATCTGCACGATCAGCAGCGACGTGAGGCTCACGCGTCGGCCCCGGAAACGGAACCGCGAGAACGCGTAGGCGGCCGACGCGCCCATGATCACGGCGCCCACGGCCGAAACGCCTCCCACGAGGAGCGTGTTGCCGACCCACGTCCAGTAGCTGGTCGCACCCAGAGCCGCGAAGTTCGACAGGTCGAAGGCGCTGAACAGGTTGTTGGAGCCGGAGAGCGTGCCGCGCGGGTTCAGCGCCGCCGACAGCACGTAGACCAGCGGGAAGACGGCGTAGAAGACGACGATCGCGGCGAAGAAGTACTTCCAGCCGACCTCGAGCCACCAGCGGCGGCGACGGATACGGGTGCGTGCCGTGGACATCACTGGAACTCCTCGAGCTTGCGGGTCTGGCGGAAGGCGATGGCCGAGATGATGCCCACGACGATGAACACGATGATCGAGAGGGCGCTGGCCAGGCCGTAGTCGGCGGCGCCGCCGGCGACGCCGGAGACGCGATAGATCGCCGAGATGAGGATGTCGGTCGATCCGAGCGTGTACGGCGCACCGGGTATCGCGGGTCCGCCCGCGTTGAACATGTAGATGACGGTGAAGTTGTTGAAGTTGAACGCGAAGGAGGAGATCGCCAGCGGCGCGGTCGACACGAGCAGCAGCGGCAGCACGATCGAGCGGAACTGGCGCCACCGGCCGGCGCCGTCGATCGAGGCGGCCTCCAATGTGTCGGAGGGAAGCGCCTGGAGCGCGCCGGTGCACACGAGGAACCAGTACGGGAAGCTCAGCCACACGTTCACCCACAGCACGGCCGCCTTGGCCAGCCAGGGATCTCCCAGCCAGTTGATCTGGCTGCCGAAGAAGAACAGGTCGTTGATGATGCCGAACTCCGCGTTGAACATGCCGCGGAACAGCAGCGCGGACATGAAGGCGGGGAAGGCGTAGGGAAGGATGATGAGCGTGCGCAGGTACTTCCGGGCGCGCACGCGCGGGTCGTTGAACACGAGCGCGAAGACCAGCCCTAGGCCGAAGCTGATGACGACCGAGCCGGCCGCGAAGGCGAACGTCCATCCGGTCACCGACAGCAGGGGGCCGGCGAGCGAGGGGTCGGTGAACACCCTCAGGAAGTTGTCGAAGCCCACGTTGACGTACCAGCCCGCGGGCAGTCGCGTGCCGTCGTCGGCGATGAAGCTCCCGATCTCGTCGTCGGCCGTGTAGACCGTGCCGTTCACGGTGTCGGTGATGGTGCCCGCGTCCGCGTCCCACACCATGGTCGGGGTGTAGAGCACCCCGGTGGAGCCGTCGCGGGTGCGGATCGAGCCGTCGTTGGGGTCGTCGGAGAAGGGGACGCGCAGCGCCTCGATCGTGGTCTGAAGCTCCTGGTCGGTGATCACCTGCGTGCGGGGGATCACCGTCCAGCCGTCGACGGATGCGGGTGCCTGGCCCGCGGGGGCGGTCCCGGCCTCCGCCAGCGGCGACTCGGCGCTGCCGACGCGGACGTCGCCGTCGTCGTTGATCGCCAGGCCGTACTCGCCGAAACGCTCGACGACGGACAGCGGATAGGTCTCGGAGCCCTCGATGCGACGCTCGCCCTGGATGAGGGCGGCATCGACGGCCTGCGCCTGGGAGCCGGCGTGACCGGTGCCGTAGTTGGTGAAGGCGATGTAGGCGGTGTAGCCGAAGACGAAGACCTGGAAGACGAGCAGGAAGACGAGCCCCGGCATGAGGTACTTCAGCGGCAGGGCCCGCTTGGTGAAGTACACGATGTCGGCGGCGACCACGAGGGCCGCCGTGACGCCGAGGAGGATCCACGACTGGGCCGAGAAGGCGGAGAGGATCGCCATGATCCCGAGGGCGTTGATCAGGCCCATCACGATGAGCTTGACGATGAACCCCCACCCGATGCCTCGCCACGAGCGGGCATGGGACTCCCGCGGGGGCCTCGAGGGCGGGGTGAGAACCTGCGGCTGCGCCATGTGTGTCGTCTCCTGTTCGACGTCCACGAGCGGGGCGGGCCACAGGGCCCGCCCCGTCGCGGTCAACCCGCGAGGGTGCCCTGAAGGTCGGTGATCATCTTGTTCCAGGTGCCGGACGGGTCGGCGCCGCTGATGATCTGCGACTCGGCCGCGTTCCAGAAGTCCCAGACCGAGCCCATCTCGGGGATCGAGGGCATCGGCACGCCGTTCTGCGACGAGGCGAGGAAGCCGGCGATGATCGGGTCGCTCGCGACCTCCTCGGCGAGGCTGCTCCACGCCGGGATGCGGGGGTCGGCCTCATAGAGCGCGCGCTGCGCGTCCTCGGTTCCGAGGTAGTTGACCAGGAACTCCTGGGCGAGCAGCGCGTTCTTGCTCTGCGAGCTCAGGTAGAAGCCCTGCACGCCCACGAAGGGCGCTGCCGGCTGGCCGCCCGCGGAGGGGATGGGGTTCACGGCGACGTTGACGTCGGGGAAGGAGCTGATCGCCCAGGGGCCCTGCACCGTGTACGGCGCCTTGCCGGAGGCGAACAGCTCGTTGTTGATGTCGTAGTCGATCGTCGTCGACAGGTAGCCGGTGCCTGCGGAGCCGTTGGCGTGCAGCCACTGGGCGAACGCCTCGCCGGCCGCACCGCCCATGCCGACCTCGTTCGTGTACGAGCCGCTCGAGTCCTGCACGAAGACAGGCGCGCCGAACGAGGTCTGGAACCCGTACATCGTGTAGCCGTCACCGGTCTCGCCGGCCGTGTTGATGACGAACGGACGCTCGGTGCCCGCGGCCAGGCCCTTCTGGATCATCTCGTCCCACGAGGCGGGGGCATCGGCGCCGACGAGGTCGACGTTCTGAACGAGCGCGACCGTCTCGAGCGAGTAGGGCAGCGCGTAGAGCTGACCGTCGTAGGTCATCGCCTCGATCGCGACCGGCTCGAACTCCGACGCCTTCTCGCCGAGGTCGATCGTGTCGACGACGCCCGCCGCGACGAGCGCGCCGAGCCAGTCGTGGGAGCCGACGGTGATGTCGGGGCCCTCGCCGGTGGGCACCTGCGAGATGAAGTCGTTGCGGAGGTCCTCGAAGTTCTTCTGCACGAGGGTGACCTTCGCGCCGGTCTCGTCCTCGAACGCCTTCGCTGCCGCCGTGATGGCGGCCTCGCGCTCCTGGTCGGTCCAGATGACGAGCTCTGCCGACGAGTCGGCGGTCTGCTCGGCGGCTCCGCCGCCGGAGCAGCCGGCCAGCAGCAGCGCGGATGCGGCGGCAGCGACGCCGATTCCGATGATCTTGCGCATGTGACGTGTTCCTTTCAGAACGGTGGTCGAGGATGCGCGCCTTCGTCGACGTCGCATCGTCACGACCGGATGGGGAAGCGTCCGTCCGTTGACGGACGCCGAGGTTCGGGGGAGTCGCGGGTCAGCGACCACCCCCGCGGGTCGGAGGGGTGCGAACGACGGCGACGCCGCCGGCGGCGACGACCGTCTCGTGGTCGGAGGCGTTCCCGGTGAGCAGGTCCGTGCCGGCGATGGGGGCGGCGAGCGCTTTGTCCGAGTGGTTGACGAGCACGACGTAATCGGCGTCGTCGCCGTGACGCGTCACGGTCTCCAGGCCCGCCGGGAGACCGACGGGGGTGAGCCCGGAATCGGCGTACACCTGCGTGAGGATCGCGGCGAGGCCTCCCGCATCCGGTCTCGTGCTGACGTACCAGCCGACGCCCGCGCCGTGCGGGTTCCGCGTGACGGCGGGGGCGTCGTCGGCGGGTCCGCCGACGTAGCGTGCGCGCACCTCGGCGCCGTCGACGCGGAGGTCTTCGGCCCACTGATCGATCGTCAGCCGATCGCCGTCGAGATCGATCTCGGCGGTGTCGCCCTCGCGCAGGGGGAGGAACTCCTCGACCCGCACGCCGAGCGCCTGGGCCAGCGGCGCGAGGTATCCGCCCTCGTGGACCGCGTCGTTCTCGTCCACCACCGCGGAGAAGTAGGAGACGAGCAGCGTGCCGCCGTCGGCGACGTACGCGGTGAGGTTCGCCGCATCCTTCGTCGTGAGCAGATACTGCGCGGGGGCGAGGACGAGCGCGTACGACGAGAGATCCTGGCCGGGCAGGGCGAAGTCGACCGTGATGCCGTCGCGCCAGAGCTGCGTGTAGTACGCGCGTACGCGCTCGTCGTGGTCGAGGAGATCCGACGGACGCCATTCGAGGTCCTGCGCCCAGAACGACTCGAAGTCCCAGAGGATGGCGACGTCGGCGCTCACGCGGGAGCCGCGCACCTCTGCGAGAGCGGCGAGATCGGAGCCGAGGGCGGTGACCTCGCGGAACACGCGGGAGTCGGTGCCGGCGTGCGGCAGCATCGCGGAGTGGAACTTCTCGGCGCCGGAGCGCGAGGCGCGCCATTGGAAGAAGAGGATCGCGTCGGCGCCGCGTCCGAGGTGCGTGAGGGAGTTGCGGGCCATCTCGCCCGGGCGCTTCGCGACGTTCTGCGGCTGCCAGTTGACGGCGGACGTCGAGTGCTCCATGAGGATCCACGGCTTGCCGCCGCCGACGGAGCGGCTGAGGTCCGCGGCGATCGCGAGCCCGATCTCGCCCTCGCGATCGGGCGCCCAGAGGTAGTGGTCGTCCGAGACGATGTCGACCTCGCGGCCCCACGCCCACAGGTCCGTCGTCTGGCTCTGGTTGGCCATGAAGTTCGTCGTGATCGGCTGGTTGGCGTACTGCCGGATGGCGTCGCGCTCGGCGATGAAGCAGGCGCGGAGCTGGTGGTCGGTGAAGCGCGCGAAGTCGAGCCGCTGCGCGGGGTTCACCACGGAGGGCGCCGCGGCGGGCGCCCCCACGTGCTCCCACTCGCCGTAGTGCTGACCCCAGAAGGCGGTTCCCCACGCGGCGTTCAGCGCGTCGAGGCTGCCGTAGCGTTCACGCAGCCAGAGTCGCCAGGCGGCGACGGCGTGATCCGAGTAGTCCTCGCCGACGGGCACGCCGTACTCGTTGTGGACGTGCCACATGACGACGGCGGGGTGCGAGGCGTACCGGCGGGCGAGCTCGGTGGCGATGCGCACCGAGGCCTCGCGATAGGCGGGAGCGGAGTGCGAGGCCATCCCCCGGGAGCCGAAGCCCATCGTGACGCCGTCACGGGTGACGACGCGTGCGTCGGGGTGGTTCGCGAAGAACCACGCGGGAGGGGAGGCGGTGGGCGTGCCGAGGTCGACGAGGATCCCGTTCGCATGCAGGAGGTCGAGGAGCGCGTCCATCCAGGAGAAGTCGAAGACGCCCTCCGCGGTCTCGATCAGACCCCACGAGAAGATGCCGACGCTGACGAGGTTCACCCCCGCCTCGCGCATCAGCGCGACGTCTTCGTGCCAGATCTCGACGGGCCATTGCTCCGGGTTGTAATCGCCGCCGTACGCGATTCCGTCCAGCTGCGGCCAGGGTGAGCTCTGGGTCATGACGCTCCGTCGGGTCGAGGGTGATAGGTCTCGGTCAGGTGCGACTGGGACCGGTCACAGTCTGTGCAGCGACCCTGGGGGCGATCAAGCCCGTGACCCGTTCGTTATCAAACTGTGACCGGTCACAGTCTTGCCGGCACGTCGCATCCCTGCGGCGCAGAGCAGGCGATAGAGTCCTCGCGTGGAAGACACGACCATCGCCCGGCGCCGCCCCACCATCCGGGACGTCGCCGCCGCCGCCGGCGTCTCGCGCGGCACGGTGTCCCGGGTGATCAACGGCGGGCACTGGGTGTCGCCCGACGCCCGCACGGCGGTCGAGGAGGCGATCCGGCGCACCGGATACACGGCCAACCACGCCGCTCGCTCGCTCGCGACCGGGCGCGCCGGCTCCCTGGCCTTCCTGCTGACCGAGCCGCAGCATCTGCTGTTCGCCGACCCGAACTTCTCGCTCCTGCTCCGGGGCGCCGCCGAAGCCCTCGCCCAGCGGTCGATGACGCTCGTTCTGCTTGTCGCCGGCACGCCGGAGGAGCGCGCCAACGTGGCGCACTTCGTCAGCGCCGGGCACGTCGACGGCGTACTGCTCATCTCGTCGCACGAGGCCGACCCGCTGCTCGACTCCCTCCTGGATGCGGGTGTCCCCACCGTTTCGTGCGGACTCCCGCTCGGTCACCAGGGCGACCTCGCCGCAGTGGCGGTCGACGAGGAGGGCTCGGCGCGCGTGATGACCCGGCACCTCCTCGATCGGGGACACCGGCGCATCGCCATGATCGCCGGTCCCGACGACACCCCGGGTGGACGCTACCGTCTCGTCGGATTCCGGGAGGAGCTGGGTGAGGCGTTCGACCCCGACCTCGTCGAGCACGGCGACTACAGCCGCGAATCGGGCGCGCTCGCCATGGCGCGTCTGCTCGAGCGCACCCGAGACATCGACGCCGTGTTCGCCGCATCC
The DNA here is from genome assembly GCF_030818795.1 of Microbacterium sp. SORGH_AS_0862. Taxonomy (NCBI): domain Bacteria; kingdom Bacillati; phylum Actinomycetota; class Actinomycetes; order Micrococcales; family Microbacteriaceae; genus Microbacterium; species Microbacterium sp. SORGH_AS_0862. The sequence continues at coordinate 2,801,170 of NZ_JAUTAY010000001.1, forward strand.
GACATGATGGCCGCCGGTGCCGTCGTGGCGCTGCGTCGCGCCGGCCTGCGCGTGCCCGAGGACGTCGCGGTCGCGGGCTTCGACGACTCCGGACTCGCCGCCGCCCACGAGCCCCCGCTGACCACCATGCGCCAGCCCTGGGACCGCATCAGCGCCGAGATGGTGGCGCTGTTGCTCGAGGTGATCGAGGGCGCGCCGCGGCGCAGCATCACCCTGCCGACCGAGCTGGTCGTGCGAGACAGCGCCTGAGCCGACCCGTCACAGGGCGGCGGCCCCCTCAGGCGCCGCCTAGAATCTACGGGTGAGCAACGGCCGTTCCTTCTACATCACGACGCCGATCTACTACCCGAGCGATGTTCCGCACATCGGACACGGGTACACGACGGTCGCCGTCGACACGCTCGCGCGCTGGCACCGCCAGTCGGGGGACGACACCTGGATGCTGACGGGCACCGACGAGCACGGCCAGAAGATGCTGCGCGCGGCCGCGGCCAACGGCGTCACGCCGCAGGAGTGGGTGGACAAGCTCGTCAGCGAGGCATGGTTCCCGCTGCTGGAGAGCCTCGCCGTCGCCAACGACGACTTCATCCGCACGACGCAGGAGCGCCACGAGGAGGGCGTCAGGCGTTTCGTGCAGGCCATCTACGACCGCGGATACATCTACGCGGGCGAGTACGAAGCGCTGTACTGCGTGGGCTGCGAGGAGTTCAAGCCGGAGTCCGAGATCCTCGACGGCACGGGCGCGTTCGAGGGGCTCAAGGTCTGCGCGATCCACTCGAAGCCGCTCGAGCTGCTGCAGGAGAAGAACTACTTCTTCAAGCTGAGCGAGTTCGCCGAGCCCCTGCTGAAGCTCTACAAGGACAACCCCGACTTCATCCGTCCCGAGTCGGCGCGCAACGAGGTCGTCTCTTTCGTGCGCTCGGGCCTGAAAGACCTCTCCATCTCCCGGTCGGCGTTCGACTGGGGCATCCAGGTGCCGTGGGATCCGCAGCACGTGATCTACGTCTGGGTCGACGCGCTGCTGAACTACGCGACGGCGATCGGGTACGGCGTCGACGAGGAGGACTTCGAACGCCGCTGGCCCGCGTACCACGTTGTCGGCAAGGACATCCTGCGCTTCCACGCCGTCATCTGGCCGGCCATGCTGATGGCTGCGGGCCTGGAGGTGCCGCGTGGTGTCTTCGCCCACGGCTGGCTGCTCGTGGGCGGCGAGAAGATGTCGAAGTCGAAGCTCACCGGTATCGCGCCCACTGAGATCACCGACGTGTTCGGGTCGGACGCCTACCGCTTCTACTTCCTCTCGGCGATCGCCTTCGGGCAGGACGGCTCGTTCTCCTGGGAGGACCTGTCGGCTCGCTACCAGGCCGAGCTCGCGAACGGCTTCGGCAACCTCGCCTCGCGCACGGTCGCGATGATCGAGCGGTACTTCGAGGCGATCGTTCCGCCGGCGGCGACCTACACCGACGCGGATCTGGCCATCCAGCAGACCGTCGCGGATGCGGCCGCATCCGCCGACGCGGCGATGGAGCGCTTCCGCATCGACGAGGCGATCGCTTCCATCTGGACGATCGTCGACGCGCTCAACGGCTACATCACCGAGAACGAGCCGTGGGCGCTCGCCAAGGACCCCGAGCAAGCGGCGCGCCTCGGCACCGTGCTCTACACGGCGGCCGAGGGGCTGCGTGCGCTCGCCGTGCTGCTGTCGCCGGTCATGCCCGTCGCGACCGAGAAGCTGTGGATCGCCCTCGGTGCGGCCGAGTCGCTCGGGCGCCTGCAGGACCAGCCGCTGCGCGAGGCGGGCGTCTGGGGCGCGCTGCGACCCGGCACGAGCGTCAACGGCCTCTCGCCGCTGTTCCCGCGCGTCGAGCAGTGACCCGATGAGCGATCCCAGCCAGTACGTGCGCCAGCGCGAGAAGGGCAGCCGCGACGTCAGCTACCCGCCCTCGCCGGAGCCCCTGGGCGTCGCGCTCTACGACAACCACTGCCACCTCGAGATCCAGGACGGCGACGAGGCGATGTCGCTGGACGAACAGCTCGAGCGCGCCGCATCCGTCGGCATCGTCGGGGTCGTGCAGGCCGGCGGAGACATCGAGTCGAGCCGCTGGTCGGCGTGGGCGGCGGCCTCGCATCCTCGCGTGCTCGCCGCCGTCGCGATCCACCCGAACGAGGCGCCCGCCTACGCGGCGGCGGGACGGCTCGAGGAGGCCATCGCCGCGATCGACGAGCTCGCGGCTCAGCCGCGCGTGCGCGCGATCGGGGAGACGGGGCTGGACTTCTTCCGCACCGAGCCCGAGGGGCTGGGAGCGCAGCACGAGAGCTTCGAGGCCCACATCGCGCTCGCGAAGAAGCACGACATCGCGATGCAGATCCATGACCGCGACGCGCACGAGGCGGTGCTCGAGACGCTCGAGCGCGTGGGCGCGCCCGAGCGCACGGTGTTCCACTGCTTCTCCGGCGACGCCGACATGGCGCGGATCGCGGCGGAGCGCGGCTACCACCTGTCCTTCGCGGGCAACATCACGTTCAAGAACGCGCAGAACCTGCGCGACGCGCTCGCGGTGACGCCGCTGGATCACATCCTCGTAGAGACCGACGCGCCGTTTCTCACCCCGACCCCGTACCGCGGCCGTCCGAACGCGCCCTACCTCGTGCCGGTGACGGTGCGGTTCATGGCCGCGGAGCTGGACATGGACCCCGACGAGTTGGCCGCACAGTTGGCCGCCAACACGCTCGCCGTCTACGGCTCGTTCGACTGACAGCGCCCCGCATCCCGCATCCGTTGCGCGCGACGGGAGCGACGCCGGTGCGGCTCAGCGGTCCTCGTCGTCGAGGCGCTTCTCCTCCTGCGCCTCGAGACGGTCCTTCTCCTTCTGCGCCTTCTCCCGCTCTTCGCGGATCTCCTCGTGCGACTTGGAGTTGTTGGTCATGTCGGCTCCTCTCACTTCTTCTGACGGGGTTTCTTGACGAACAGCGTCTCGGTCTGTTCGAGCTCCATGCCCTTCGTCTCGGGGATCTTCCAGAGCACGAAAACGAACGACAGAGCCGCGAAGATCGCGTACATCAGGTAGGTCAGCGGCAGCGACCACGACGAGAGCTCCGGGAAGGTCCACGACACGAGGAAGTTCGCGATCCACTGCGCCCCGGCGGCCACGCCGAGGGCCTTGCCCCGGATGCGGCTGGGGAAGATCTCGCCCAGAAGAACCCACACAAGAGGTCCCCACGAGGCGCCGAAGCCGACGACGAACAGGTTCGCCGCGACGAGGGCCACCGGCCCCCAGGCGCCCGGCAGGGAGATGTCCGTGCCCTCGCCGGTGGCGAACGAGAACGACAGCGCCATGGCGCCCAGCGACAGCGCCATCAGGACGGAGCCCGTGAGCAGGATGGGCTTACGTCCCACCCGGTCCACGAGGAAGATCGCGATGAGGGTCACCAGCACGTTGGTGACGCTCGTGATGACGCTCACCAGCAGCGCGTTGCTCTCGTCGAAACCGACCGCCTGCCAGAGCGTCGTCGAGTAGTAGAAGATCACGTTGATGCCGACGAACTGCTGGAACACCGACAGGATGATGCCGATCCACACGATGGGATTCAGTCCGAGCGCGGGGCCGGCGAGGCTGGCCTTCGCGTTCTTGCGGTCCGTCTCGATGGCGGTGGTCAGCTCGTTGACGGTCTTGTCGAGGTCGGCGGCGGGAACGAGGCTGGCGAAGATCTTCTTCGCCTCCTGGGTCCGGCCCCGCGCGAGCAGATAACGGGGGGACTCGGGCATCGTGAACGAGAGGATGCCGTAGACGGCCGCAGGGATCACGCCGATGAGGAACATCCAGCGCCATGCCTCCAGCCCCCACCACAGCGTGTCGTCGGCACCGCCCGCTGCGCCGGCCAGCACGGCGTTGCTGAGCAGCGCGGCGAAGATGCCGAGCGTGATCGCCAGCTGCTGCAGCGACGCGAGCGACCCGCGGATCTGCCGCGGAGCGACTTCGGCGATGTAGGCGGGCGCGACCACCGAGGCGATGCCGATGCCGAGACCGCCCAGCACGCGCCACACGATCAGGTCGGGGACGCTGAAGGTCAGCGCGGACCCGACCGAGCTGACCAGGAAGAGCACCGAGCCCAGCAGCATGACGCGCAGGCGCCCGAAACGGTCGGACAGGGCGCCGGCGAGGATGGCGCCGACGGCGCAGCCGAGCAGCGCGACCGCCACGACGAAGCCGGTGAGGATGGGCTCCTTCGTGTAGTCGGCCTCGATGGATTTCACGGCGCCGTTGATGACGGAGGAGTCGAACCCGAAGAGGAACCCGCCCACGGCCGCGGCGACGGAGAGTCCGATCGCCCGGCGTCCGAACGGACTGCGCATCGAGAACGTCCCCGTGGGGAGTGCTTCGGTGGTCATCTCGTCACCCTAACCCTGCCAGCGTTCTCTCAGGGTCGGACTTGGCTCGACGGTTGTCTAGGGTTATACGCATGACCGTGCACCTGCTCGGCGCGGCCGAGATCCGCGCGTTGGCCGCCGAGCTCGATGTCACTCCGACGAAGAAGCTGGGGCAGAACTTCGTCGTCGACGCCAACACGGTGCGAAAGATCGTGCAGGTGGCCGGCGTCGCGGCCGGTGAGCATGTCGTGGAGGTCGGTCCGGGTCTCGGCTCCCTCACTCTCGCGATCCTCGAGACCGGCGCGAGCGTGGTGGCGGTGGAGATCGACCACCGGCTCGCCGAGCGCCTGCCCGCCACCGCCCGCGCCCACGGCGTGCGTGACGGGATGCTGCGCGTGGTGGATGCGGATGCGCTCACCGTCCGCGACCTGCCGGGAGAGCCCACGGTGCTCGTGGCCAACCTGCCCTACAACGTCTCGGTCCCGGTTCTCCTGCACTTCCTCGAGCACTTCGACCACCTCCAGCGCGGCGTCGTCATGGTGCAGGCCGAGGTCGGGGAGCGCCTCGCCGCCCCTCCCGGGTCGAAGGTCTACGGCGCCCCGAGCGTCAAGGCCGCCTGGTACGGCGCCTGGCGGCTGGCGGGCACCGTGTCGCGCCAGGTCTTCTGGCCGGTCCCGAACGTCGACAGCGTGCTCGTCGGTTTCCGCCGCGACGCCGAGGCACGCGGCGACGAGGCGGAGCGCGTCGCGACGTTCCGCATCGTGGACGCCGCGTTCCAGCAGCGCCGCAAGATGCTGCGCCAGGCGCTGTCGGGGCTGTTCGGCGGCTCGGCCGCATCCGCGAGCGCCGTGCTCGAGCAGGCCGGCGTGGATCCGACGCTCCGGGGCGAGCAGCTGACGATCGACGACTTCCAGCGGATCGCCCGGGTCCGGCCATGAGCGTGCCCGTCGTCCTCTTCGTGTGCGTCCACAACGCCGGCCGGTCGCAGATGGCGGCCGGCTTCGCCCGGGCTCTGGGCGGCGACGGCGTCGAGGTGCGCTCGGGCGGATCGGAGCCCGCATCCGCCATCAACCCCGTCGCGGTCGAGGTCATGGCCGAGCGGGGCATCGACATCACCCGCAACGTCCCCCAACTCCTGGCGACCGAGGACGTCCGCCAGGCGGATGCCGTGATCACGATGGGATGCGGGGACGCCTGCCCGATCTTCCCCGGCAAGCGCTACGAGGACTGGGAGCTGCGCGACCCCGCCGGGCAGGGCCCGGACATGGTCCGCGAGGTGCGCAACGACATCGAGGCGCGCGTGCGCCGACTCCTCGTCGAGCTCGGCGTCCTCTCCGACTGAACGCTCCCGCCCCGGATCGTCACCGGCTGCAACTGAGGGATTCACCGTGTGTTCAGCCGCCGGTGCGAAACATGCCGGTAACATTCGCGGGAACGAAGGCCGCGCCCGAGCGGCCCCTGAAAGGGACGGACCCATGCGTGCTGGGGAGTATCCGGCGGCCGAACGTGTACTGCTGCACCTGAGCGACACCCACCTGCGAGCGCCGGGGCCGAAGCTGTTCGGCCGCGTGGACGGGCTCCGCCTGCTCGAGCGCGCGCTCGAGCGCATCGAGGCCAGCGGCATCCGTCCCGACGGCATCGTCTTCACGGGCGACCTCGTCGACCTGGGCGAGGCGGACGCGTACACCGCCCTGCGCGGCCTCGTCGAGCCCTTCGCCCGGCAGCTGGACGCGCCGGTGTTCTGGGTGATGGGAAACCACGACGAGCGCGGCGCCTTCCGGGCGCGCCTGTTGGATGCGGCCCCCGCCACGACCCCGTTCGACCGCGTCGACGAGATCGACGGACTCCGCCTGATCACGCTCGACACGACCGTCCCCGGCGCGCACCACGGCGAACTGCGCCCCGCCCAGCTCGCGTGGCTGCGGGAGCAGCTGGCCCAGCCTGCGCCGCTCGGCACGATCCTCGCCATGCACCATCCGCCCGTCCCGAGTGTGCTCCCGCTCGCGGCGAGTGTCGAGCTGCGCGATCAGGGCGCGCTCGCCGAGGTGCTGCGCGGCAGCGACGTGCGGGCGATCATCGCCGGCCACCTGCACTATTCGACCTTCGCGACGTTCGCCGGCATCCCGGTCTCGGTCGCGTCCTCGACCTGCTACGCCCAGGACCTCACGGTCCCCGTCGGCGGCACCCGCCCGCAGGACGGCGCGCAGTCGTACAACCTCGTGCACGTGTTCGCCGAGACCGTCGTGCACTCCGTGGTCACGGTGGACGCACCGCATCCGCTCGAGTACATCGATCCCGTCGAGGCGCAGCGACGCCTGCACTCGGCGGGCATCGCGCAGGACGTCAGCGCAGGGCGGACGCCTCCGACCGCTCCCATCCCGATCCTGCGCTGACCGCGGGAAGCTCCCACGGCGCACGCACCGGGAACATGCGCTCCAGGAGCTCGGTGACCACGCGCACGCGCACCTCTTCGGGCACCTCGGCCGAACCTCCGTCGTTCAGGCAGAACATGTCGACGTCGCGGCGCTCGGCCAGCCGGCTCATGCGTCGCAGCGAGTCCGCCATGGTCGTCTGGTAGTAGCGGGTGCGCGGCGCGGTCGTGGCCACCGCGCGACCGGTGAAGGCGGCGTAGTAGTGGTACAGGCTGTTCGTCACCGAGATGTCGGTGGCCGAGCGGAACCGGGATGCGGCGGTGCGCGCGAAGTCTTCGGCGAACGTCTGCTCCAGCTCGGCCATCACACTGCGGCGAAGGGGCGTCGCGCAGTGCTCGAGGTCGTGCGTGATGGTGCGTCCGAAGCGCTCGCGCAGGAGCTCGCGGTTGACCCGCAGGGCGTTGTCGTGCCCGCTGCGGTGCGGCGCGTTCGGCCCCGTGCCGATGCGCACGTCGCACTCCACGAACTGCGAGATGCCGGCGGGGGAGAAGAAGAGCTCCGGCGCGACGCTCCGGCCGAAGAACATGTCGTCGTTCGAGTAGAGGAAATGCTCGGCGAGCCCGTCGATCCGGTGCAGTTGCGCCTCGACGGCGTGCGAGTTGTGGATCGGCAGCACCGAGGTGTCGGCGAAGAACTCCTCGCTGCGCACGACCGTCACCCGCGGATGATCGGCGAGCCAGGCAGGCGTCGGCGAGTCGGTGGCGATGAAGATGCGACGCACCCACGGCGCGTACATGTAGACGCTGCGCAGCGCGTAGCGCAGCTCGTCGACGTGCCGGTAGCGGGCCGGTCCGTCGTCTCCTTCGCCCACCACGTAACCGGCCATCTGGGCGGCGCGCTGACGCTGGAACTCGCTCGATGAGCCGTCGACCCACGAGAAGACCATGTCGATGTCATCGATCATCTCGTTCGGATGCGGGTCGAACATGCCCCGCAGGCTCTGCCAGGAGCGGCCGTGACGCTGGATGCTGACGCGCTCGATGTCGGCCGCGGCGATGATGCGCCGGGTCAGTGAGTTGGCATGCGGCGCTTCGACCGTCTCTGCGCCGAAGCGCCAGAACTCCAGGCGCACGCCGTGCGACGCGCCGTAGCGCAACGATCCGGCCAGCCGTGGGCGGAAGACGCGCAGGGCGCTCGGTGCGCCGCGGCGCGGGGTGTGGTCGGGGGCGGGCACCGCGCTCAGGCCCTTGGGCTTGACGTACACCGGTTCGCCGACGCACAGCCGCGTCACCGCCGCCCATGCGCGGTCCTGATCGGCCACGTCGACGACGATCGCCTCGTCGCGGAACCCGTGGCGGATCAGCAGCGGCTCGATGCCGGCGTCCGTCAGCGCATCGGCGATCATCGCGAGATCCGCGAGGTGCGCGTCGAGCGGGGAGAGATCGTCGTGACGGAGGTGGAGCATGCCCGATTCGAGCACGATGTCCTCACGCGTCAGAAGCGCCGCCCAGGGGTGGGGGTCGGCGGGAAGAGCAGACAGAGAGACCATCTCGTCAGCGTAGACCGCGCGCGTTTCGGGCGAGTTTCGCAAGAGCCCGCGCTCGGAGGTCGCCGTGGATAGGCTTCAGGGGTGACTGCGCCGCGTTTTCGTCCGAACGTCCCCGAGATCCACCGTCCCTACACCGCCGCCGACGAGCGCTACGGTGCGATGGACTACCGCCAGGTCGGCCGATCGGGTCTGTACCTGCCGCCGATCTCGCTCGGACTGTGGTGGAACTTCGGTGACAACGTCGCGTTCGACAGGCAGCGCGAGATCCTCCGTCACTCCTTCGACAGCGGCATCACGCACTTCGACCTCGCCGACAACTACGGCCCTCCCTACGGCGCCGCGGAGACGAACTTCGGGCGCATGATGCGCGAGGACTTCGGTCGCTACCGCGACGAGCTGATCATCTCGTCGAAGGCGGGCTGGGACATGTGGCCCGGTCCCTACGGCGACTACGCCTCTCGCAAGCACATCCTCGCGGGCGCCGAGCAGTCCCTGAAGCGGATGAACCTCGACTACGTCGACATCTTCTACTCCCACCGGGTCGACCCCGTGACGCCGATCGAGGAGACCATCGGCGCCCTCGACACCCTCGTGCGCCAGGGCAAGGCGCTCTACGTCGGAATCTCGTCGTACAGCGCCGAGCGCACGGCCGTCGCCTCGGCGGTGGCGCGCAGCCTCGGAACGCCGCTCGTGATCCACCAGCCCGCCTACTCCATCCTCAACCGCTGGGTCGAGGACGGTCTGACCGGCGTGCTGCGCCAGGAGGAGATGTCGGCCATCGCCTTCACGCCGCTGGCGCAGGGCCTGCTGACCGGCAAGTATCTCGGAGACGGCCGCGGTCAGCGCTCGCAGACCCGGAGCTCGCTGCCCGACAAGCCGCTCTCGCACGCCACGATCGCGGCGCTGCGCGGACTCAACGTGGTGGCGAAGGAGCGGGGTCAGACCCTCGCGCAGATGGCGATCCAGTGGGTGCTGCGCGAGCCGACGGTCGCATCCGCGCTCATCGGTGCGTCCAGCGTCGAGCAGATCGACGAGAACATCGCCGCTCTCACCGGGCCCGCCTTCGACACCGAGGAGCTGGAGCGCATCGACGCGCTGGCCGAGGGCATCGACGTCGACCTGTGGGCGGTGTCCTCGAAACTGTGAGCATCTCGCGAGTGCCGTCGCGCGTCCATGTGCGCGCCCCGGGGAAGATCAACGTCTTCCTCGAGGTCGGTCAGGTGCAGGACGACGGGTATCACGACGTCGCGAGCGCGTACCAGGCCGTGTCGGCGTTCGAGGATGTCTGGGCGACGCCGGCCGACACGATCAGCGTCGAGGTGACGGGCTCCGTCGACGTTGCGGGGGTGCCGCTCGACGACCGCAATCTGGCCGTCCGCGCGGCACGGCTCCTCGCGGCCGACACCGGGTACCGGGGCGGCGTGCATCTCGAGATCCACAAGGGCGTCCCCGTCGCGGGCGGTATGGGAGGCGGATCTGCGGATGCGGCGGCGGCTCTTCTCGCCTGCGACGCCCTCTGGGACACCCGGCTGGGAACGCCTCAGCTGCAGGCGCTCGCCGCGCGGCTGGGAGCCGACGTGCCCTTCGCGCTCATGGGTGGCACCGCGGTCGGCGTGGGTCGGGGTGACGAACTGAGCCCCGCGCTCGCCCGCGGCCGATTCGACTGGGTCATCGTCACGAGCCAGGACGGCCTGTCCACGCCCGAGGTGTACCGCGCGCTGGACGAGCATCGTGCCCGGCATGCGCTCGACATCTCGCCGGCCTCGCGTCGACCCCGCGTCGACAACGACGTCCTGCATGCGCTTCGCGCGGGGGATGCGGCCATGCTGGCCTCTTCCGCCCGCAACGACCTGCAGGTCGCGGCTTTGAGCCTGCGGCCGCGGCTCGGCGACGTCCTGGAGGCGGGGGAGCGCGAGGGGGCATTGGTGGGCCTGGTTTCGGGATCCGGGCCCACGCTCGCGTTCCTCGCCGCCGACGCCGAGGCCGCGATCGAGCTTCAGATCGTGCTCAGCGCGAGCGGGCACGTTGCCCACCATGTGCACGGGCCGGTGCCCGGCGCCCGGATCATCGACTGAGCGCGCGCCGCTCGTCAGGAGGATACGCATGTCTGCCCACGACCTCATCGCCCGTCAGCACGAGGGGCCCGTCGACGCGGCATCCGCTGCGCGTCTGGCGAGCGACGGCCTGCAGCTCGTCCGTCTCGCCGACGACGACGATCGGGCGTTCGACGGCTGGCAGGCCGCGGTCACCCGTGGCTTCCTGGGAGACGAGCCCACGGAGGCGCAGCGCGAGACGGGTCGCGGATTCCGCGGGCATCGCCGCATGATCGCCGTGCTCGACGAGTCCGTTCCCCAGCCCGAGGTGCCCGTGGGGACCCTCGCCTCGTGGGTGGGGGAGCTGACCGTGCCCGGCGGCGTCGTCGACTCCTGCGCGATCAGCTCCGTCACCGTGGCGCCCACGCACCGCCGTCGCGGCATCTGGCGCGCGATGATGGAGGGCGAGCTGCGCACCGCCGCGGCGCTGGGCCTGCCGGTCGCGAGCCTGACGGTGAGCGAGTCGACGCTCTACGGCCGATTCGGGTTCGCGCAGGCCGTGGCCGCCGCGAGCATCGAGATCGATGTCAAGCGCGCCGCGTGGGCCGGGCCCGCCCCTTCGGGCCGTGTGGACTTCATCGCACGGGAGCGCTGGCGCGAGCTCGCCCCCGATCTGTTCGATCGCGTCCGCGCGCACTCGCCCGGCGAGGTCGAGATGCCGCGCGGTCACTGGGACCGCTTCGCGGGCACCCGTGCCGATGCGGAGAAGCCCGGGCACACCCGCGCGGTGCAGTACACGGCCGCATCCGGTGAGATCACCGGGCTCGCCCTCTACTCCGTCGACGAGAACCACGACGACTTCACGCGATCGACCGTCACGATCGCCTACCTCACCGCGGCGGATGCGGACGCCTACGCCGGTCTGTGGCGCTTCTTCATCGAGATGGATCTGATCGGCACGGTGCGCGCGAGCGAGCTCGCCGTGGACGAGCCGCTGCTGTGGATGATCTCCGACCGGCGGGCCGCCACGCTCACCCTCCGCGACCACCACTATCTGCGCGTGCTCGACACGCCCGCCGTGCTGAGCGCGCGGCGGTACGAGTGCGCGGGGTCGGTCGTGCTCGACGTGCACGATCCGCTGGATCTCGCGGGCGGCCGATTCCGCCTGACGGTCGACGAGGAGGGAGCTGCCTCCGTGATCGAGACGGGCGATCCCGTCGACGCGCGCCTCGGCGTCGCGGAGCTCGCCGCGATCTACCTGGGTCAGGTCTCGGCGGTGACGCTGGCGGCGGCGGGTCGTATCGACGCCGAGGACCCCGTGGCGCTCGCGCGTCTGTTCGGATGGCACCTGCCGGTGCGTCTGAGCTACTGGTACTGACGCGACGCCAGCACATGACGTCGCGTGACGCAACCGTCGGAGCCGGTGTCGTCGGGGGTCGGTAACGTTGGTGCACCTCCGCTGTTCTGCGGGGATCTGGCCCGGCTGGGAGGCGGCGATGAAGGCTCTTTTGGGTGACACGGTGCTCGCGGAGGCTCCGAAGGACGATCTGATCCGCATCGAGGGCAACTGGTACTTCCCGCCGGCGAGCATCGCCGAGGGCGTGCTGGTCGACAGCCCGACGCCCTACACCTGTCCGTGGAAGGGTGCGGCGCACTACTTCACGGTCACCGCGGACGGGCGCGAGCTCGCTGACCGCGCATGGTCGTATCCCGAGCCCTACCCGGGCGCCATCGAGAAGGTCGGTGCGGACTTCTCGGGATACGTGGCCTTCTGGAAAGAAGTCGAGGTCACCGAGTGACCGCGGCGCGGGACCGGGCATGATCGAGTTCCGCGGCGTCGACAAGCAATTCCCCGACGGCACGCGCGCGGTCAAGGACTTCTCCCTCGTCATTCCGTCGCGCCAGACGACCGTGTTCGTCGGCTCGTCGGGATGCGGCAAGACGACGCTGCTGCGCATGATCAACCGCATGGTCGAGCCGACCGCGGGCGTCATCGAGATCGACGGCGAGGACGTCTCGGCGGGTTCGCCTGTGTCGCTGCGCCGGCGGATCGGCTACGTCATGCAGAACTCCGGTCTGCTGCCGCACTTCACTGTCGCCGACAACATCGCCACTGTGCCGGTGCTCAACGGCACCAGTCGTCGTGATGCGCGGCGGCGGGCGCTCGAGCTCATGGAGACCGTCGGTCTCGACACGACCCTCGCCGACCGCTATCCGAGTCAGCTCTCCGGCGGTCAGCAGCAGCGAGTGGGCGTGGCGCGCGGTCTCGCCGCCGACCCCAACATCCTCCTGATGGACGAGCCGTTCGGCGCGGTCGACCCGATCGTGCGCGCCGAACTCCAGCAGGAGCTGATCCGGCTGCAGCGCGACCTCGACAAGACCGTCGTGTTCGTCACCCACGACATCGACGAGGCGTTCCTGCTGGGCGATCAGGTCGTGATCCTCGCGAAGGGGGCGCAGAAGCTCCAGGTCGGCAGCCCGAGCGAGATCATGCAGGCTCCCGCCGACGACTTCGTCTCCGCCTTCATCGGCGCCGACAAGGGCAAGCGTGCGCTCCGGCTGAAGGACGTGGGCGGGCGCACGGTCGTCGTCGACGCCGAGGGCCGCACGCAGGGCGCCCTCGTCGAGGACGGCGGGTGAGATGACCTGGGTCCTCGCGAACCTCGGGATGATCGCGGAGCTGGCTCTCGACCACCTGCGCCAGAGCCTCATCGCGATCGTCGTCGGGTTCGTCCTGTCGATCCCGCTGGGCTGGGTGGCCTGGCGGTACCGCCTGCTGCGCGGCTGGGTCATCACCGTCACAGGGCTGCTCTACACGATCCCGTCCCTCGCGCTGTTGATCCTGTTGCCGACGGCGCTCGGCTACCGCATCCCGACCGAGTTCAACCTCATCGTCGGACTCACGATCTACGCGATCGCGATCCTCACGCGCGCCGTGACGGACGGCCTGGACTCGGTGGATGCGGGCATCCGCCAGGCGGCGACGGCCATGGGCTACGGCGGTTTCCGGCGGTTCTTCGCCGTCGATCTCCCGTTGGCGGGGCCGGTGATCCTCGCGGGCCTGCGCGTCGCCGCGGTCTCCACGATCTCGTTGGCGACCGTCGGCATCCTCGTCGGGGTCACCAACCTCGGCTACCTCTTCACGAACGGCCTGCAGCGCCGCATCCTCGAGGAGGTCTTTGCGGGCGTCGTCGCGGTCGTCATCCTCGCCCTCGTCATCGACGTGCTGCTCGTTCTTCTCGGCCGCCTGTTGATGCCGTGGAGCCGCACCGCCCGACCGACCCGTCGTCGTGCAGCCGCCCGAGCGGAGGCCACGGCATGAACGTCTTCTGGGATGCGATCGTCTGGCTGTTCTCTCCCGAGCAGTACAGCGGTCCGAGCGCGCTGCAGGTCCTCCTGCTCCAGCAGCTCGGCTACACCGCGGTCGCCGTAGCCATCGCCGGCGCGATCGCCATCCCCGTCGGCCTCGCCATCGGACACACCGGCCGCGGCCGGGAGATCGCGGTGGCGGTCTCCGGCGCCGCCCGAGCCGTGCCGTCGTTCGGCCTGCTCGTGCTCCTGGTGCTGCTCATGGGCGTGCTGCACAAGCCGGAGGCGGCCGTGGTCACCTTCGTCGTCCTCGCCATCCCGGCGCTGCTCGCCGGGGCCTACACCGGGCTCGAGGCGATCGACCGGCGCGTCATCGACGCCGCCCGCGCCATGGGCATGACCGAGTGGCAGATCCTGTGGCGCGTCGAGATCCCGCTGGGACTGCCCTTGCTGGTGGGCGGCATCCGTTCGGCCGTGCTGCAGGTCGTCGCGACGGTGACGATCGCCGCCTACGTCGGCCTCGGCGGGCTCGGCCTGCCGATCATCCAGGGCATTCCTCTGCGGCGGATCGACCAGGTGCTGGGCGGGGCGATCGTCGTCGCCCTCCTCGCGCTCGTGCTCGATGCGCTGCTCGCCCTCGCCCAGCGTGCCTCCGTGCCCGCCGGCATCCGTGTCCAGGCGTCGTCGCGCACGCCGCGGCGGCTCCGCTCCCGACCCGTGCAGGCCGTCTGAGCCTGCCGCGCACGTCCCGAATCCACCAGGAAGGAACACCATGTCCACAGCATTCCGCCGCCGCGTCGCCCTCGTCGGCGCCGTCGCGCTCACGTCGGCGCTGGCTCTCGCCGGCTGCGCGTCCTCGTCCGACCCGCTCTCCGACGGCGACCAGACCCAGGCCCCGTCCGACACGATCGTCGTCGGCTCGCAGGACTACTACTCGAACGAGATCATCGCGGAGATCTACGCCCAGGCACTCGAGGGTGCCGGCTTCACGGTGCAGCGCGACTTCACGATCGGCCAGCGCGACGCGTACCTGCCCGAGCTCGAGAGCGGCGCCATCACGCTGTTCCCGGAGTACACCGGCAACCTGTTGCAGTTCTTCGAACCGGAGACGAAGGCGCGGTCGGCAGACGACGTCTACGCAGCACTGAAAGATGCCTTGCCCGACAACCTCACGGTGCTCGACCAGTCCACCGCCAGCGACCAGGACTCCTACACGGTCACCGAGGCCTTCGCCGAGCAGTGGGGCCTCGAGACCATCGCGGATCTGTCGAAGGTCACCGAGCCGCTGACGCTGGGCGGTCCCCCGGAGCTCGCCCAGCGGGAGTACGGGCCGAACGAGCTGAAGGACACATACGGCATCGACGTGACGTTCCAGGCGACCGGCGCCACCACGGTCGAGGACCTCGTCGCGGGCACCGTGAACGTGGCGAACGTGTTCACCGCCGACCCGAAGATCCAGTCCGAGAACCTGAAGGTCCTGGAGGACCCGAAGTCGCTGTTCCTCGCGTCGAACGTCGTTCCGCTCGTCAACAAGGACGTCGCCGGCGACATCGCCGACGTCATCAACAAGGTGAGCGCCGCGCTGACGCCGGAGGGCCTCGTCGCGCTGAACGTCGAGAGCACGGTCGACAAGGCCTCCTCCGCCGACATCGCAAAGAAGTGGCTGGCGGACAACGGCCTGAGCTGACCGCATCCATCAGCGAAGGGACCTCGGCGTGCACCGCGCCGGGGTCCCTTCGTCGTGGGACCTTCGCCCCTGCTGCGTCCGGATGCGCGCGCCTAGCGTCGAAGACACAGGGCGCCGAGGGGATCGGCGCGGAAGGGCTCATCATGCAACGCGCACTCGTCGTCGGCGGCACCGGCCTCCTCGGCTACCACACCACGCAGGAGCTCCTGCGTCGCGGCTACCGGGTCGCGACTCTCGCGCTGCCCGCGACAGACGCGCCGGAGCTGCCGATCGAGGTCGATGCCCACTGGGGCGATGTGAACCTGATGACCGACGGCGAACTGGCCGACCTGCTCACGGGCACGGATGCGGTGTTCTTCGCGATGGGCGCCGACGAGCGCACGCTCCCGCCCGCACCCGCATCCCGCTTCTACTACGAGGCCAACGTCGTCCCGACGCAGCGCCTGGCCCGCCTCGCGCGCGCCGCCGGCGTCGAGCGCTTCATCGTCTTCGGCTCCGACACCGCCGAATGGGGCGAGCGCTGGCCCGAGCTCGGGTTCCGCACCCGCAACGCCTACCCGCGCTCCCGCTACGCGCAGGAGGAGGTCGCCGTGCTCGAAGGCGACGGCGCGATGGACGTGATGGTGCTGCGCCTGCCGTACATCTTCGGCGTCGTGGCCGGGCAGCGTCCCCGCTGGCAGGCCGTGCTGGATGCGGTCGCAGCCAGTGCAGGCCCGATCCCGGTGCTGGGCGGGTCCACGTCCGCCGTCACGGTGCGCCAGGTCGCGCAGGCCGCGGTCGGAGCGATGGAGCGCGGCACGCACGGCAGCCGGTACACCCTCAGCGCCTACGAGCTCAGTCACTCCCAGTTCCTCGAACTGTGCTGCGAGGCGGTCGGGCGCGACCCGCACGACGTCGCCGTGGTGCCGCTCCGCGACCTCCTCACCACCTCTGAGGCCCGCGAGGCCGAGGTGCAGGCGGTCGGTCGCGAGTTCGGTCTGCACCCCGCAGACACGGCGCTGCTGGGCGAGAAGCGCGCCGTGGGGGATGTGGCCGACACGATCGCCCTCGACGTCGAACCCGACGATGTGCTGGGCGAGATCCGCGCCTGCCTCGCCTGGTGCGTCGAGCACCCGCGCGAGACCGTCCCCGCCTGACGAACCTTCGGCGGGGCGCTCAGTCGTCGAGCGCCTCGCCGAGTTCCAGCCAGCGCTCTTCGAGGGTCGCCACCTCGGCGACGTACCCGTCACGGGTGCGCTGCAGCTCGAGCAGTCGGTCGTAGTCGTCGTGGGCGTCGGCGAACCGGGCGTCCAGCGCGGCGATCTCCGTCTGAAGCTTTGCGAGACGCCGGTCGATCGCCGACAGCTCCTTCTCGGCGGCGCGGCGCTCGGCGCCCGCCAGCGCGGGGGATACAGCCGCCGCATCCGCCGGCTTCTGACGCTCCGCCCCCGTGCTCGCCGGCTGTGCGGCGCGCAGGCGCAGATACTCGTCGACGCCGCCGGGCAGATGCCGCAGGCGCCCGTCGAGGATCGCGTACTGCTGGTCGGTGACGCGTTCGAGGAAGTACCGGTCGTGCGAGACGACGACGAGGGTGCCCGGCCACGAGTCGAGCAGATCCTCCATCGCCGCGAGCATGTCCGTGTCGAGGTCGTTGGTCGGCTCATCGAGGATCAGCACGTTGGGCTGTGAGAGCAGCACGAGAAGCAGCTGCAGGCGCCGCTTCTGGCCTCCGGAGAGGTCCTTCACCGGCGTCGAGAGCTGCGCGCTGGAGAATCCGAGGCGTTCGAGCAGCTGACCGGGGGTGAGCTCCTGCGCCTTCGACCCCGCGCCGAACGAGTAGGTGGTGCGAAGGCCCGCGAGCACGACGCGCACGGGGGAGTCGAGGTGTTCGTCGAGTTCGTCCATGCGCTGCGAGAGCGTCGCGACCTGCACGGTCTTGCCGCGCTTCACGCGCCCCGCTGTCGGTGCGATCTCGCCCGAGACGAGCCCCAGCAGGGTGGACTTGCCGGCGCCGTTCACGCCGAGGATGCCGGTGCGCTCGCCCGGGGCGATGCGCCACTCGACCTCGTGCAGCACCTCGCGGTCGTCGTACGACACCGATGCGTCGAGCAGGTCCACGACATCTTTACCGAGTCGGGCGACGGCGAGGGAGCGCAGCGACACGCTGTCGCGGATCTCCGGCACATCGGCGATGAGCTCGTTCGCTGCATCGATGCGGAACTTGGGCTTCGACGTGCGCGCGGGCGCGCCGCGCCGAAGCCACGCCAGCTCCTTGCGGGCCAGGTTCTGCCGCTTCGACTCGATCGCGGCAGCCTGCCGGTCGCGCTCCACGCGCTGCAGGATGTACGCAGCGTAACCGCCCTCGAAGGGCTCGACGATGCGGTCGTGCACCTCCCAGGTCACGTTGCACACCTCGTCGAGGAACCACCGGTCGTGCGTGACGACGAGCAGGCCGCCGGCGCTGGCGGGCCACCGCTTCTTCAGGTGAGCGGCGAGCCAGCTGATCGCCTCCACGTCGAGGTGGTTGGTCGGCTCGTCGAGGGCGATGACGTCCCAGTCTCCGGCGAGGAGCGCCGCGAGAGCCACGCGGCGCCGCTGGCCTCCGGAGAGGGTGGCGACATCCGCATCCCAGTCGAGGTCGCCGAGGAGGCCCGCGATGACGTCGCGGGCGCGCGCGTCGCCCGCCCACTCGTGCTCCGGGCGGTCGCCGACGACGCTCTCGCCGATCGAACGTCCGTCGACGAGGGTGTCGGCCTGATCCAGCACGCCGATGCGCACGCCGCCGCGCACGGTCACCCGTCCGCTGTCGGGTTCGGTGCGTCCGGCGAGCATGCCGAGAAGGGTGGACTTGCCGTCGCCGTTGCGACCGACGATGCCGATGCGGTCGCCCTCGTTCACTCCGAGCGAGACGGAGTCGAAGACGACCTTCGTCGGGTATTCGAGATGGAGGGATTCGCCGCCGAGTAGATGAGCCATGTTGTTTCCAGGCTAGATGACCGCCTCCCGCGCCCGGTGCGGTTGCTACGATCGCAGCATGCAATGCCGGTGACCCGCCTTCTTCTCCCGTCAACGCGCTCTCGCGCGCCTCGGAAAGGGTTCACCCATGCACGCAGATCTTCCACTGAGCGGCCGCACCGCTCTCGTCACCGGCGTTTCGCGCCGTCGGGGCATCGGCTACGCCGTCGCCCGCGCGCTCGCCGCCCGCGGCGCGCACCTCGTCATCCAGCACCATCGACCGCATGACGCCGACCAGCCGTGGGGTGCCGATGATCTCGACGCCGTGCGCGCCGGCATCCGCTCCGCGCTCGCACCCGGCGCGGTACTGACCGACATCGGCGCCGATCTCGCCGACGAGGGCGCGATCGGCCGGGTGATGGATGCGGCGTCCGCCGCGACCGGGACCGTCGACATCCTCGTCTGCAACCACGCCAAGAGCGGCGACGACGGCAGCATCCTCGACATGACGCCTGGCCGTCTGGACGCGTTCTGGCAGGTGAACGCGCGCTCGACGCTGCTGCTGACGGCGGAGTTCGCGCGCCGCAAGGCGCCGGGGCAGGCAGACCAGCGGCGCCCGGGGGAGCGCGTGAGCGGGGCGAAGCCGTTCGCCGAGCCGCAGGGTCACGTCGTCTGGATGACCTCGGGCCAGATCCACGGGCCGATGCGGGGAGAGATCGCGTACGCCACGAGCAAGGCCGCGCTCGCCGGTGTCACCGCATCGGTGGCCGCGGAGTTGCTCGAGCTCGGCATCGTGCTCAACACCGTGAACCCGGGTCCGGTCAACACCGGCTACATGGATGCCGAGACCGCGGACCGTCCGCTGGACGGCATCGAGGCGTACCTCCGCACAACCCCGTTCGGACGCTTCGGCCGCCCCGAGGATGCCGCTGAGCTCATCGGATGGCTGACGAGCCCGGCCGGAAGCTGGGTGGTGGGTCAGGTGCTCACGGGCGACGGCGGTTTCTCGCTCGGCTGAGCGCTGGTGGTTCAGTGGAGGAGGAACTCCATCATCACGACCAGCAGGCCGAGCAGCGCCGTGCCGACCGCGCCGAGCAGGCGCACCCACAGCTTCGCGCCGGTGCGCGCGTAGGCAGAGAAGCCGAGGACGGCGAGCATCGCGAGAGCAGCCCAGATCGCCGCATCCTGCACGTCGCCCGCATCCGTCGTGAAGAACGCCGTGACGATCATGGCGATCGTGGAAGGCGCGCACGCGTAGAGCATTCCGAGCGAGTGCACGAAGGCGAGCCGGGTCGCGGTGCCGAGACCGTGGCGCCCGTGGTCCGACAGCGCGTGGGCGAACACGTGCGCGAGGTAGAAGACGACGAGGCTGCTGATCGCGATCGTGAGCATCTCGCTGACGGGGCCCTCTTCGTCGGCGATCAGGACGACCGTCGTGTAGACGATGAGGCCGTACACCGCGACGGGGGTGCGGAAGCGGTTGTCGAACCAGCGCTGCAGCTTGCGGTGGGGCGCCGCATCCGCAACGGACGTGATGGCCGTGTCGTCGCTCATGTGTCGAATCCCAGGGAGAGTTTGCGCAACAGGGCGGCGAGGCGGTCCCGGTCCCCACGGGAGAGTCGCTGCAGCAGCAGGGCCTCCGCGTCGACCAGGCGGGTGATGGCGGCATCGACGCGGGTGCGGCCCTCGTCGGTGAGGATGACGTGCACGCTGCGGCCGTCGGCGGGATCCGCCTCGCGGCGCACGAGCCGACGTCCCACGAGCCGGTCGATGCGGTTGGTCATGGTGCCGCTGGAGACCAGCGTCTGCTGCAGCAGCTGCTTGGGGCTGAGCTGGTACGGCTCACCGGACCGCCGTAGCGCCGAGAGCACGTCCCACTCCCAGGGCTCCAGGTCGCTGCGGCGGAAGGCCTCCCGCCGGGCGCGGTCGAGGTGTCGCGAGAGTCGGTCGACACGGGAGAGCACCTCGAGCGGCGAGAAGTCGAGGTCGGGGCGCTGGGTCGTCCACGACCCGACGATGCGGTCGACCTCGTCGCTCTCTGTGGCCATGAGGCCATTATGGCGACCGGCGCTCGCTCGCGCGCACCCGCATCCGTCCGCCCCTTCGCACCCATCCCTTGCGGGGGATGCGGCGGGCCGAGAGCGGGGCGACGCAGAGATCGGATGCGGGCGCGTCGGGCGGCAGGTGGCAGACTGGGGGAGCCCGCCCGAGAGCGGGCGGTCCGCCGTGGTGTAATGGCAGCACGACAGCCTTTGGAGCTGTGAGGTCTAGGTTCGAGTCCTGGCGGCGGAGCATGTCGGAATCGCCCACGGCACCGCTCGCCGTCATCGTCCTCGCCGCCGGTCAGGGAACGCGCATGCGCTCCCGTCTCCCCAAGGTGCTGCATCCGCTCGCCGGGCAACCGCTCGTCGGCCACGTGCTGCGCACGGCCCGCATCCTGGAACCCGCGCGCGTAGCGGTCGTGGTCCGGCACGAGCGCGCCCTCGTCGCCGAGGCGGTCGCCGCCCTCGCGCCCGACGCGGTCGTCGTCGATCAGGACGAGATCCCCGGTACCGGACGCGCCGTCGAGCTCGGGCTCGCCGGTCTCGACAGCTTCGACGGCGACGTGCTCGTGCTCAGCGGGGACGTGCCGCTGCTCGAGGCCGAGACGTTGCACGCGCTCGTCGAGACGCATCGAGTGCGCGAAGCGGCCGTGACGCTGCTCAGCGCGGTCCTGGCCGACCCCACCGGTTACGGCCGGGTGCTGCGAGACGCGTCCGGCGACGTGGAGCGCATCGTCGAGCAGAAGGATGCGACCGACCACGAGGCCGAGGTCGCCGAGATCAACGCGGGTGTGTACGTCTTCCGTGCCGAAGCGCTGCGCCGGCACCTCCCCGAGGTCGGTCAGGCCAACGCACAGGGCGAGAAGTACCTCACGGATGTCGTGGCGCTGGCCCGCCGTGCCGGCGAGCGTATCGCCGTGGGACAGTCGCCCGATCCTGCCGCGGCCCTCGGTGTCAACGACCGTGTGCAGCTCGCCGAGGCCGCCCGCATCCTCAACGCCCGCACGGTGCGCCGCTGGCAGCTGGCCGGCGCCAGCATCCTGGACTCCCGCGACGACCTGGATCGACGTCGACGCGACCCTCGCCGAAGACGTGACGGTGCTGCCGGGCACGTATCTCCTCGGGGCGACGACCGTGGCGGCGGGAGCGACGATCGGGCCCGACACGAGCCTGACCGACTGCGAGGTCGGGGAGGATGCGGTCGTGCGCCGCACGGATGCGACCCTGGCGGTCATCGGACCCCGCGCGAGCGTCGGACCGTTCGCCTACCTCCGCCCCGGCACGACACTCGCTGCCGACGGCAAGATCGGAACCTTCGTCGAGACGAAGAACTCGCAGATCGGCGAGGGCAGCAAGGTCCCGCACCTCTCTTACATCGGCGACACGACGATCGGCCGCGGCGTCAACCTCGGTGCCGGCGCGATCACCGCGAACTACGACGATGTCGCCAAGCACCGCACCGAGATCGGTGACGAGGTGCACAGCGGCTCGCACAATGTGTTCGTGGCGCCGGTTAAGATCGGAGACGGCGCGAAAACCGGTGCCGGAGCTGTCATCCGCAAGGATGTTCCGGCCGGTGCCCTGGCTCTCAGCGTCGCCCCTCAGCGCAACGTCGAGGGATGGGTCGAGGACAACAGGCCGGGCACAGCCGCAGCTGATGCGGCGAAGAGCGCACGGACCGCACAGGAAGCTGGCGATGGCACGCAAAGATAAGACGGTCGATCTGGATCGCGAGCGCGGAATCGCTCCGGGACTGGTCGCCAAGACCAAGAAGCGTCTCGTCGTGGCTTCGGGGCGCTCGCACCCTGAGCTGGCGACGGAGGTCGCGACGCAGCTGGGCACGCAGCTCGTTCCCACGGAGTACCGCACTTTCGCGTCGGGCGAGATCCTGACCCGCTTCGAGGTGTCCATCCGCGGCTGCGACTTCTTCCTGCTGCAGAGCTTCGGCCCGCCCGTGAACGAGTGGCTCATGGAGACGCTCATCATGCTGGATGCGGCCAAGCGCGCATCCGCCAAGCGCATCACCGTCGTGGCGCCGTACTTCCCGTACTCCCGGCAGGACAAGAAGGGCCGCGGCCGCGAGCCGATCAGCGCCCGCCTGGTCGCCGACCTGCTGAGGACCGCGGGTGCCGACCGTGTCATGAGCGTCGATCTGCACGCCGCTCAGATCCAGGGCTTCTTCGACGGCCCCGTCGACCACCTGTTCGCGAAGCCCGTGCTTCTCGAGTACTTCGAGCGCACGCTGAGCCCGGAGGACCGGGCGAAGCTCACGGTCGTCTCGCCGGACACCGGCCGGGTGCGGGTGGCCGACACGTGGTCGGACAGTCTCGGTGCTCCGCTGGCGATCATCCACAAGCGTCGCGACCCCAACGTCGCCAACCAGGTCACCGTCAACGAGATCGTCGGCTCGGTCGCGGGCCGGGTGTGCCTGCTGGTCGACGACATGATCGACACGGGCGGCACGATCGTCAAGGCGGCGCAGGCGCTCAAGGCCAGCGGCGCAGAGCGCGTGATCGTCGCGGCCACGCACGCCGTGTTCAGCGATCCCGCCGTCGAACGCCTCCAGGATGCGTCGATCGACGAGGTCGTGGTGACCGACACGATCCCGCTTCCCGAAGAGAAGCGTTTCCCCGCGCTGACCGTGCTCCCGATCGCCCCGCTCCTGGGCCGCGCGATCCGCGAGGTCTTCGAGGACGGCTCGGTGACGAGCATGTTCGACGGCGCCGCCTGACGGTTCTTATCCACATTCCCCGGGATTCATAGCGGTCGCAAAAGTCCGCTGCGCAGGATGGTCTATGCCGCCGCATGAAGCGGACGGCTACGACAGCGCGAGGGACGCGCACGGCGAACGCCGGGCTCGTCTGTCGAGGCACCGCATGCAGGAGGACCGAAATGATCCGCACGAACGCCGTACCCCGCCCCGTCCGCACTGCCGCCGCCGTCATCGGCGTCGCCGGAGCCTTCGCTCTGGCCGGTTGCGCATCGCAGACCGCAACGACCGACACCGGCACGAGCGAGGCCCCCGCCCCGTCCAGCACCCCGGCGAGCACCGGCTCCTCGGGTTCGGATTCCAGCTCGAGCTCGGGCGCCTACAAGGACGGCACCTACACCGCCGAGGGCTCCTACCAGACGCCCGAGACGGTCGAGAAGATCACCGTGCAGGTGACGCTGGCCGATGACACCATCACCGCGGTCGACGTGACCGGCGACCCGCAGGCGCGCGAGTCGCAGCAGTACCAGAGCCAGTTCATCGGCGGCATCTCGGACGAGGTCGTCGGCAAGAAGATCGATGAGATCAAGGTCAGCCGGGTGGCCGGATCGTCGCTCACGAGCGGCGGCTTCAACCAGGCCATCGAGGAGATCAAGACCGAAGCCAAGGGCTGATGTCCGAGCTGTGGCGGTTCGACGCGATCGGTACCCGCTGGGAGATCGAGACCGCTGAGCCCGTCGCGGACGAGACCCGCGCGCTCATCGGTGCCGTCATCGACGGCTTCGATGAGGAGTGGTCGCGGTTCCGTCCGGACTCCCTCGTGAGCCGCCTCGCCGCCCACGGCGGCGAGGCGGCCGCGCCGGCGGATGCGGTGGCGATGCTCGACGTGTACCGCGAGCTCGACCGGGCGACGGCGGGGGCGGTGAATCCGCTGGTCGGGGAGAGTCTCGCCCGTCGGGGATACGACGCCGCGTACTCCTTCGTCGACCGCGGGGCCGCTCCCGCGCCGTCGTGGCTGCAGGTGCTGGAATGGGACGCGCAGACGCTGCGTCTCGCCCAGCCCGCGCTGCTGGATGTGGGTGCGCTCGGCAAGGGCCGCCTGGTCGACCTCGTCGCCGAGACCCTCGCGGGCTCCGTCGCCGGCGGGTTCGTCGTCGACGCGAGCGGGGACATGGCCGTCCGCGGCGGGCCTGTGCGCGTCGGTCTCGAGCATCCCTTCGACCCGTCGCGGGCCATCGGGCTCTTCGAGGTCGAGGATGCGGCGCTGTGCGCCTCCGCGACGAACCGCCGCGCGTGGGGTGAGGGTCTCCACCACGTGCTCGACGCCCGCACCGGGGTCCCGGTGCGCACGATCGCCGCCACCTGGGCGCTGGCATCCGATGCGATGCACGCTGATGCGGCGGCGACCGCACTCTTCTTCGACGGCGGTCCTGAGCTGGCCGCCGACTGGGGCGTGTCGTGGGTGAGAATGACGACCGACGGCACCGTCGAATGGTCTGCCGACCAGAAAGCAGAGTTGTTCCTGTGATCGCCTCCTTCACCGCCGGCGCGAATCGGGTCACCGCCCTGTTCGGGCGCCTGTCGATGTACCGGCTCGTCCAGCTGGCGCTGGGCGTGCTCGCCGCCATCGCCTTCGTCCTCTCGTTCGCGGGCCTCGTCGTCCCCACGCCGTGGGAGCTGCTGGCCACCGCTGTCGTGCTCGCCGTCGTCGGCGTGCTCGCCGACACGACCGCGCAGCGGCTGCTGCACCTGCCGCTGCGCACCGAGTCGACGCTCATCACCTCCGTCATCCTTCTGTTCGTGCTTCGTCCGACGGTCGAGCCGATGGGGCTCGTGGGAATCGCGATCGCGGCGCTGGCCGCATCCGTCTCCAAGTACCTGCTCGCCTGGCGCGGCCGCCACATCTTCAACCCGGCAGCGGTCGGCGCAACGGTCGTCACGATCGTGTCCGCGCTCCTCCCGCTCGATTCGGGCATCGGCGGCTCGGCCTGGTGGGTGGGGACCCCCGTGCTGTTCGGGCCGGTGCTGCTGCTCGGGCTCGTCGTGCTCTGGCGCACCGAGAAGATCCGCGTCGTCGGACTCTTCTTCGTGGTCGCCGTCGTGGTCAACCTGATCCGCGTCTTCGTGCAGTACCAGCAGTCCGGTCTGGTGATCGACGCGGGCACCGTCATCGCGCAGGTGCTGACCGCATCCCCGTTCTTGTTCCTGGGCGCCTTCATGCTCTCGGAGCCGCTGACATTGCCGCCGCGGCGCTGGCAGCAGTACGCGGTGGCCGCCGTCGTCGGCGTGCTGGCCGGCTGGCCCATCCCTGTCGGGTACATGACGCTGGGGCAGGAGCGCGCGCTGCTCATCGGAAACCTGATCGCGTTCCTGTTCTGCCTGCGTCAGGCCGTGCGGCTGACACTCGTCGAGCGGCGTTCGCCGAGCGCGACGGTGCGCGAGCTCGTCTTCCGGGCCGAACGCGGTCTCGGCTTCCGGGCCGGACAGTACCTCGAGCTCGACGTGCCGCACCGTCGCGCTGACGCGCGAGGAACCCGACGCGAGTTCAGCATCGTCTCCGCGCCCGAGGACCTGCCCACCGTCCGGGTCGCCTATCGCGACGGCGTGGGGCCGCAGAGTTCGTACAAGAAGGCGCTCGGCGAGGTCGAGCCGGGCAGAAAGCTCGCCGTCACGGGGATCTGGGGCGACTTCGTCCTGCCGAAGGACACCTCGCGGCCCGTCCTGCTGGTGGCCGCCGGCATCGGCGTGACGCCCTTCGTGTCGCAGCTGCGTCATCTCACCGCGAGCGGCGTGCACCGCGACATCGTGCTCGTGTTCGTGGCGTCGGATGCCGGTCAACTCGTGTTCCGCGACGACCTCGCCGCATCCGGGGTCCCGGTCGTCGTGTTCACGCCCGACGATCCGGGAGCGCTGCCGGCGAACTGGACGTGGGCCGGTCCCGATCGGATCGATGCGGGGCACCTCGCCCGCGTCGTGCCCGACATCGGCCGGCGTCACGCGTACGTGTCGGGTCCGCCGCGGCTGATCGCCGACCTTGCGCCCGCGCTCGAGAAGGCCCGCGGCATCACGACCGACGCCTTCAGCGGCTACTGACCCGCGCCGGTCCCGGGGCGTCGGGTGTCGGCTCCGGCCCGGTTCGGTTCGGTTCGGTTCGGTCCTGCGTGAGGGTCGGTTCGGTTCGGTTCGGTCCTGCGTGAGGGTCGGTTCGGTCCTGCGCAAGGGTCGGTTCGGGCACCCGTGTGCCCGAGTTGCGTCGCAGTTGCGCAACTGCCACCGTTCTGCGCACCTGCGCCAGTCACTCCCTGGTGCAGATGCGCATTTCTGTAGCGCAAGCCGGGCGGATCGGCGGATGCGGGCACGCAAGCCGCATCCACCGATCCGCGGTCGGCGATTCGCCATCACCGCGAACGGATGCGGAACCGCCACACTTATGCGCAGATGCGCCTGCGATCAGCTAGCGCATCTGCGCAAAAGTGGCGCATCTGCGCATCTGCGACGCAACTTGGGCATGGGGATGCGGGGAGAGCCACGCACCGGAGGCCCGAAGCACAACGCCACGGCGCCGCACCCGAAGACGGATGCGGCGCCGTGGCGTGAGGCCCGGGGCTCAGTGGGTGCGGTGGGCCCGGTAGTAGTCGAGCAGGGCGCGGGTCGACGCATCCTGCGCCGCCGTGGCGTCCGCGTCGCCCTCGATCGCGGGGGCGATCTGCAGGGCGAGCTGCTTGCCGAGCTCGACACCCCACTGGTCGAACGAGTTGATGCCCCAGATCGCGCCCTGCGTGAAGGTGATGTGCTCGTACAGCGCGATGAGCTGGCCGAGCACCGCCGGAGTCAGGGCGGGCGCGAAGATCGATGTCGTCGGACGGTTCCCCGCGAACGTGCGAGCGGCGACCAGCGCACCTGTGGTGCCCTCGGCCTCCACCTCCGCGGCGGTCTTGCCGAACGCGAGCGCCTTGGTCTGCGCGAGGAAGTTCGCCAGGAACAGCCCGTGCACGTCACGGTCGCCTTCGCGCAGCGGATAGGCGGGGTTCACGAACGCAATGAAGTCGGCGGGGATCAGGCGCGTGCCTTGGTGGATCAGCTGGTAGAAGGCGTGCTGGCCGTTCGTACCCGGCTCGCCCCAGAAGATCTCGCCGGTGTCGGTCGTGACGGGGGAGCCGTCCCAGCGCACCGACTTGCCGTTGGACTCCATCGTCAGCTGCTGCAGGTACGCCGGGAAGCGGCTCAGCTGCTGCGCGTAGGGGAGGACGGCGTGCGACTGCGCACCGAGGAAGTTGTTGTACCAGACGTTCAGCAGCCCCATGAGCACAGGTACGTTGCGCTCGAGCGGCGTCGTGCGCACATGCTCGTCGACCGCGTGGAACCCGGCGAGCAGTTCGCGGAACACATCGGGACCGAGAGCGATGGCGAGCGACAGGCCGATCGCCGAATCGACGGAGTAGCGGCCGCCCACCCAGTCCCAGAATCCGAACGCGTTGGTCGGGTCGATTCCGAAGGCGGCCACCTTGTCGAGCGCCGTCGAGACGGCGACGAAGTGGTGCGCGA
This sequence comes from Microbacterium sp. SORGH_AS_0862, assembly GCF_030818795.1. Lineage (NCBI taxonomy): Bacteria > Bacillati > Actinomycetota > Actinomycetes > Micrococcales > Microbacteriaceae > Microbacterium > Microbacterium sp. SORGH_AS_0862. The sequence continues at coordinate 2,828,720 of NZ_JAUTAY010000001.1, forward strand.
CCGCATCCGTCCGCGCGTCGTCATCGTCGGCGATGGCGTCGGATGCGGTGAGTCCCGCCCACAGCCAGTCGCGCGCGAGGCGGGCGTTGGTCAGCGTCTCGAGCGTCGTGAAGGTCTTGGACGCGACGATGAACAGAGTCGTCTCGGGGTCGAGGTCCGCCGTCTTCTGGGCGAGGTCGGTCGGGTCGATGTTGGACACGAATCGCGCCTGGATTCCGGCATCCGCGTAGGGCTTGAGAGCTTCGTAGACCATGACGGGACCGAGATCGGAGCCGCCGATGCCGATGTTGACGACGTGGGTGACCTTCTTGCCTGTGACGCCCTGCCACTCGCCCGAGCGCACCCGATCGGCGAACGCGGAGACGAGCTCGAGCACCGACTGCACGTCCTCGTCGACCTGCTGGCCGTCGACGACGAGCGCGGGCTCGGCGCCTGCGGGACGGCGCAGGGCCGTGTGCAGCACGGCGCGGTCCTCGCTCGTGTTGATGTGCACGCCGGCCAGCATCTCGGCGAAGCGCTCCTCGACACCGGTCTGGCGCGCCAGCTCGACGAGCCGGGCGAGGATCTCGTCGGTGACGAGGTTCTTCGACAGGTCGACGTGCAGATCCGACAGCGGCAGGCTCAGGCGTGCGGCGCGGTCGGCGTCCGCGGCGAACCAGCCCCGCAGATCGGGGGAGAACCCGTCACGGAGAGCGGCGAGATCCGTCCAAGCGGAGGTGGTGGTGGGATCGATCGGAGTGGTCACCCCACCACGCTAGCGGCTCGGATCGGCCTCGGATGCGGCCGGTCCCGGATCAATGGGTTTGCCCGGCATGCGCAGGGTGAACGTGGTGTCGCCGGGGCTCGAATCGACCGTCAGTTCGCCGCCGTGAGCGTCGGCGATGGCCCGTGCGATGGAGAGCCCGAGGCCCGTGCCGCCGGTCTTCCGGGCCCGGGAGCTGTCGCCGCGGGCGAAGCGCTCGAACAGCTCGTCGCGCACCTGCGGGTCGACGCCGGGGCCGTCGTCGTGCACACGCAGAACGGCGTCCGATCCCTCGCGGGTGACGCTGAGCGTCACGGTCGTGCCGGCGGGGGTGTGTGTGCGTGCGTTCGCCAGCAGGTTCGCCACGACCTGGGTGAGTCGGCCCGTGTCACCCGCGACGATGACCGGCTCCTCGTCGAGCTCGAGCTCCCAGTGGTGATCCTGGCCCGCCGCCTGCGCGTCGCCGAGGGACTCGACGGCCAGGCGCGAGAGGTCGACCGAGCCGTAGACGAGCTCGTGCCCCTCCTCGAGGCGGGCGAGCAGCAGCAGGTCTTCGACGAGCTCCGTCATCCGCAGCGACTGCGCCTGGATGCGCTGCAGTGAGGACTCCGTGGTCTCGCTGAGCGTCCGATCGCGCAGCGACAGCTCGGAGTACCCGCGGATGGAGGCGAGGGGGGTGCGCAGCTCGTGGCTCGCGTCGGCGACGAAGCGCCGCATCCGCTCCTCGTTGCGCTGGCGCGCCTCGAGCGAGGTCTCGACGTGGTCGAGAAGCGTGTTCAGCGCGACGCCGACGCGTCCGATCTCGGTGGCGTCGTCGGCCTCGGATGCGGGAACGCGCTCGGTGATGCGCACGGCGCCCTCGGAGAGCGGCTGGGCGGCGACGCGCTCAGCGGTGCTCGCCACGGCTCGGAGCGGGCGCAGGCTGCGTCGGATGATGATGGCCAGCACGACCCCCAGCAGCAGAAGGCCTCCGACGGTCACCAGAGCGACGGTGGTCACGATCTGCCCCAGCGTCTCGGTGACTTCCGAGGTCGGCAGACCGACGAGCAGGAACGCGCCGGAGGTGTCGCCGGTCAGGATGGCGCGGTAGTCGCCCAGCCCGTCCACGGACACGTCGACGCGGCCGGTGTCGTGGTCAGGGCGTCCTGTGATGCTTTCGATCTGCGCAGGGGTGAGTTCGACCACCGAATCGGCGGCGACGTAGGCGCCGGTGGTCGGCCCGTATTGCCCGCGCAGCACCAGGAGCGTGCCGACCTCCTGCCGGCCGTTCTTCAGGATGTCCGCCGCGCTGTCGTTGGGGGAGCCGTACAGCTGCGAGGCCTCCGAGACCTGTGTGTCCAGGCTCTCGCGCATGATCGAGGTGAGGATCGTGCCGGTCGCCAATCCGACGGCGCCGAGGATGACGGCGACCATGCCGATGACGGCGACCATGAGCCGGGCCTGGAGCGTGAGTCGGCGCGCCACCCTTCGGTGGACGCGTGTCACTGCGGAGCTTTGATCATGTAGCCCACACCGCGCACGGTGTGGATCAGCGGCTCCCGCCCGGCGTCGATCTTCTTGCGCAGGTACGAGATGTACAGCTCGACGACGCTCGAGCGTCCGCCGAAGTCGTAGTTCCAGACGCGGTCGAGGATCTGCGCCTTCGACACCACGCGGCGCTGGTTGCGCATGAGGTAGCGCAGCAGCTCGAACTCGGTCGCGGTCAGCTCGATCTCGACGCCCTGACGCTCGACTTCGTGACTGTCTTCGTTCAGGCTGAGGTCTCCGACGCGCAGGATGGGCTCGGAGTCGCCTGCCTGGGCGGTACCCGCGCGGCGCATGAGACCCCGGATGCGGGCGACGACCTCTTCGAGGCTGAAGGGCTTCGTGACGTAGTCGTCTCCGCCGGCCGTGAGACCGGCCACCCGGTCGGCCACGCCGTCCTTCGCGGTGAGGAACAGCACCGGTACGTCGTTGCCCGACTGGCGCAGACGCTGCAGCACGGCCATGCCGTCGAGATCCGGCATCATGATGTCGAGCACCATGGCGTCCGGCTCGAAGTCGCGCGCGGCCTGCAGCGCCTGGAATCCGCTGGCCGCGGCGCGCACGTCCCAGCCCTCCATGCGCAGAGCCATCGACAGCAGATCGGTGAGCATCTGCTCGTCGTCGACGACGAGGATGCGGGGAGCGGAGCCGTCGGCGCGCTGCAGAGCGGGGGAGGGTGCCATCGAAGTCATGCCTCGATTCTGAGGTCGTTTCTATGCCGTTCCTATGGAGCGGGTTATGAGCCCGCTGTGAGTCGCGCAGCCGGCCGGGTACCGGATGAGAGACATGGTCGCATAGTCGTCTCATAAACGCGCCATGTGTCTTGCATCGTGAGCGTCTTTAGCGTCTCGGCAAGGCCCCAGAACCCGATGGGCCAGGAGGAGAACATGTACGCGACATATCTGCGGCGGGAGCTGTCCGGCCGCAAGAAGCAGACCATCATCGTGGCGGCGGGACTCGCCATCGCCATCGCACTCGTCATCGTGGTGACGGCGCTGTCGTCCGGCGTGCGCGACGCGCAGACGCGAGCCCTGGAATCCGTCTACGGCATCGGCACCGACCTGACCGTTGCCGGTGCCGAGACCGAGCCGGGCGAAGGCGGAAGACCTCGCTTCGAGTTCGGTCAGGACGCCGGCTCGACGGACGACGACGGCACCACCTCGCTCAGCCAATCGCGGCTGATGACCGATCTGATGCGCGGCACGCTGGCGGCGTCCACCGTCGACACCATCGCGAACCTGGAGAACGTCTCCGCCGCATCCGGCGCGCTCGCACTGACCAACTCGACCTTCACGGGCGAGCTCCCCGAGCGGCCGACCACCGACGACGGCACCGCCGCGGAGGGCCAGACCGGCCCGCCAGGCGGGGGCGGGGGCTTCGGTGGCGGATCGTTCGACCTCGACTCGTTCTCCGTGCTCGGCGTCGGAGCCGACGCGTCCGTCGGACCCCTCTCGGCGGTGACGCTCTCCGAGGGGCGGATGCTGGAGGGCGCGGATGCGGGCCAGGACGTCGCTGTGCTCGACGCCACCTATGCCGCGTCGAAGTCACTGGCCGTGGGCGGCGCGATCGATGTGGGCGGCACCTCGATGCAGATCGTGGGCATCGTCGCCTCCGCGACGAACGACGCCGACACGGCCGCGAACGTGTACATCCCGCTGGATGTCGCACAGACGCTCGCGGGGGTGGGCGACGTCGTCTCGACGGTCTATGTGCAGGCGAGTTCCGCGGACGCGATCGGGTCGGTGCAGACCGCGATCTCGGACGCCTTCCCCGACGCGACCGTGAGCTCGCAGTCGGATCTGGCCTCGACGGTCTCCGGCTCGCTCGCGAGCGCCGCGGCGCTGATCACGAGTCTCGGCACGTGGCTGTCGGTGCTCCTGCTGGTCGTCGCCGTGGCACTGGCCGTGCTCTTCACGATCTCCGGTGTCTCCCGCCGTACGCGCGAGTTCGGAACGCTCAAGGCGATCGGCTGGTCCAACCGCCGGGTCGTCGGACAGGTCGCGGGCGAGTCGGTCGTGCAGGGGCTCATCGGCGGCGTCGCCGGTGTGGTTCTCGGGCTCGGCGCGATCGGTGTCATCAACCTGATCTCTCCCACGATCTCGGCCACCACGGAGCAGGCGACGGGCCCGGGCGGGATGACGGGACCGGGCGGAATGGGCGGACCGGGCGGAGCCCCGCAGCTGGCGGCCGCCGCATCCGACGTGGTCCTGAACGCGCCGGTGTCGATCGGCATCGTCCTGATGGCCGTCGCGCTGTCGATCGCCGCGGGGCTGGTGGCGGGGGCCTTCGGCGGCTGGCGTGCAGCCCGGCTGAGCCCTGCCGAGGCCCTGCGTGCCGTCGCCTGAGCGGCCCCGGAACGAAACGAGGAGAACAGACATGACCATGAACGACACCGTCCAAGCCGCCCCGTTCGCCTATCGCGTGCGCGGCGTCGGCAAGACCTACCGGCAGAAGGGGAGGGTCGTGACGGCGCTCACCGGCGTCGACATCGACATCGATCCGGGTGAGTTCGTCACCATCCAGGGCCCCACGGGAGGCGGCAAGTCCACGTTCCTCCAGCTGCTCGGGGCGTTGGACCAGCCGACCCAGGGCCAGGTGATGCTGGGCGAGACCGACATCGCCCGCGCGACCAACCGACAGCTCAGTGAGGTGCGCGCACACGAGATCGGCTTCGTGTTCCAGGGCTTCAACCTCATCCCGACCCTGACGGCTGCGGAGAACGTCGACATGGGCTTGGAGCCCCTGGGCCTGCCGCGGTCCGAGCGGGCCGAACGGGTCCGCGAGGCGCTCGAGCGCGTCGGCCTCGACGAGCGGGCCGACCATCGTCCGGGCGAGCTGTCGGGCGGTCAGCAGCAGCGCGTGGCGATCGCGAGGGCCATCGCGAAGAAGCCCCGCGTGCTGCTGGCGGACGAGCCTACAGGCAACCTCGACGAGCACATGCGCGACGAGATCCTGGAGGTGCTGGAGGCGCTCAACCGTGAGGGATTGACCCTCATCGTGGTGACGCACGACTCGGCCGTAGCCCGGCGTGCATCGCGGCGCCTCCGGCTCGAGAAGGGCACCGTTCGCGACATCACCCGGTGACATCGGCGCGCCGCATCCGTCGTTCAACGGCGACGGATGCGGCGCATCGCTGCGATCGCGAGCGCCCCGATCACGGTGCCGATCGTGTTCGAGACAAGGTCGCGGACATCGGCGACACGGCCGGCGAGGGCCAGACCCTGCGTCGTCTCGATCCCGGCGCTGATGACGAGGCCGATCGGGATGGCGAGCCACCACCGGCGGTCCAGCCACAGCGCCCCGATCAGGCCCGCGGGCACGAACAGCGCGATGTTCGCGGTGAACTCCAGCAGGTCGAACGTGATCCAGCGGGTCCACGGTGTCGCCCCGAAGGCCTCGGCCCACGCCTTCAGGATGCCGCCGGTGCCGGCCGCGTCATCGGCCACGAGCGTCAGGCGCGCCAGCACCACGAGATACGCCGCCGTGGCGACCGCCAGGAGCAGCCTGCTCCGGCGGCCGCGCACGGCGGCGTCCGTCATGACGGGGTCAGTGCGTGTCGACGGCCTCGACCTCGGAGCGGTCGCCCGACCACAGCGTGTGGAAGGTGCCCTCCTTGTCGATGCGCTTGTAGGTGTGCGCGCCGAAGAAGTCGCGCTGGCCCTGGATGAGGGCGGCCGGCAGGCGGTCGGCGCGCAGGCCGTCGTAGTAGGCGAGCGACGACGAGAACGCGGGCGTCGGCACGCCCGTCTCGACGGCGCCGATGACGACGCGGCGCCACGCATCCTGAGCGGTTGCGACGGCGTCGCGGAAGTAGGGTGCGAGCACGAGAGCCTGCAGCGACGGGTTCTCGGCGTACGCCTCGGTGATGCGGTTGAGGAACTGCGCGCGGATGATGCAGCCGCCGCGCCAGATCTTGGCGATGTCGCCCTTCTTGATGTCCCAGCCGTACTGCTCGGCCCCGGCCACGATCGCGTCGAAGCCCTGCGAGTAGGCGATGATCTTCGACGCGTACAGCGCCTGGCGGACGTCCTCGATGAAGGCCTCGGGGTCGGCGACCGTCGCCGTCGAGGAGGGGCCGGGCAGCGACGTCGCCTCGGCGCGCTGCGCGGGCTTCGAGGAGAGCGAGCGGGCGAACACGGCCTCGGCGATGCCCGAGACGGGGATGCCGAGATCCAGCGCGGTCTGCACCGTCCAGGCGCCCGTTCCCTTGGCGCCGGCCTGGTCGACGATCACGTCGACGAGCGGCTCGCCGGTGGCGGCGTCGACCTGCTTGAGCACCTCGGCGGTGATCTCGATCAGGTACGACTCCAGCTCGCCGCGGTTCCACTCGGCGAAGATCTCGGAGATCTCGGCGGGCGACTTGCCCGTGCCGCGACGGATGAGGTCGTACGCCTCACCGATGAGCTGCATGTCGACGTACTCGATGCCGTTGTGGATCATCTTGACGAAGTGACCCGCGCCGTCGTGACCGACGTGCGTGACGCAGGGCTCGCCCTCGGCGACGGCCGCGATGCTCTTGAGGATCGGTCCGAGCGTGACCCACGACTCGTCCGAGCCGCCGGGCATGATCGAGGGGCCGTTCAGCGCACCCTCTTCGCCGCCGGAGATGCCGGCGCCGACGAAGTTGATGCCGGTCTCCCGCACAGCCTTCTCGCGGCGGATCGTGTCGGTGAACAGGGCGTTGCCGCCGTCGACGATGATGTCGCCCGGCTCGAAGACCTGCACGAGGTCGTTGATGACCGCATCCGTGGGGCCGCCGGCCTTGACCATGATGATCGCGGTGCGCGGCTTCTGCAGCGACGCGGCGAACTCGGCGTACGTCGAGGCCGGCACGAAGCCCGCCTCGGGGTGCTCCGTGACGAGGTGCTCGGTCTTGTCATAGCTGCGGTTGAACACGGCCACCGTGTTGCCCTCGCGCGAGGCGAGGTTGCGGGCCAGGTTCGACCCCATGACGGCGAGTCCGACGACTCCGATGTTGGCTGATGCCTCGGTCACGAAAAATACTCCTCGAACGAAGGGTGGGAACACGCCAATCGTAGTGTTCCCACGCGCCGCGAGGATGCCGTGCGACGCCGGGCGTCGCCGCGGAGTCAGGACTTGCGGTAGTTCTGGCGGCCCATCGACCAGAAGGCGCCGACGACGCCGATGAGGGATCCGAGCGAGAGCAGGCCGATGAAGCCGAGCAGGAGGTCGGAGGCGAGCTGAGCGTCCACGGGGGAGTCCTTTCGATCGGGGCTCGCGCCGGCGGGGCGCATCTTTTCCATGCTACCGGGCGGCACTGGTAGACTCGACGCGAACTTCGGCGAGGGATGCGGCATCCGCATCCGTAATCGACGAGGGTGTGCAGGCCTACGGCTTCCTCACGCGCTCGCGTTCGAGTCGAACCATCCCCGATCTGGGGCCCGTGGGCCCGCAAGGAGAATCATCATGTCGGAAGACAACAAGGTCGCCGCTGAGGTGCGCACGCAGTTCGGCAAGGGCTTCGCCCGTCGCCTGCGCGCCGCCGGTCAGATCCCCGCCGTCCTGTACGGCCACGGCACCGAGCCCGTGCACCTCGCCCTGCCGGGTCACCAGGTCGCCCTGCTGATCCGTCGCGCGAACGCGCTGCTCGAGCTCACCGCCGACGGCAAGGACCACCTGGCCCTCGTCAAGGACGTCCAGAAGGACCCGGTGCGCCAGATCATCGAGCACATCGACCTGCTGGTCGTGAAGAAGGGCGAGAAGGTCGCCGTCGACGTGCCCGTCGTCGTCGTGGGCGAGCCCTTCGCGGGCACCATCGCGAACCTGGACGCGACGACCGTGTCGCTCGAGGTGCTGGCCACCGACATCCCGCAGAACATCGAGGTCGACGTCGAGGGCCTCGAGGACGGCACGCACATCACGGCCGCCGACCTCAAGCTCCCCAAGGGTGCGACGCTCGTGACCGAGCCGGAGACGCTCGTCGTCGCCGTCTCCGTGCCCGCTGCGACCCTCGCCGCGGAGGACGAGATCGCCGAGGCCGACGCCGAGGTCGCTGCTGAGCAGTCCGAGGAGTCCGCGGAGGCCGCGGAGTAATTCCGCCCCACTCGCACAGGAGAAATCCCGACGACAGGATCGATTCTCAAGAATCGTCCTACGTTCGGGATTTCTCCTGTTTTACGTCCGTCTCAACGTCGCACTCGCGCCGCCTCCGGAAGGGATGACATGGCCGACACCTGGCTGATCGTGGGACTCGGGAACCCGGGACCCCGCTACGAGGCGACGCGCCACAACGTCGGCCAGATGGTCATCGACGAGCTCGCCGGCCGCCGCAACGAGGGTTTCAAGGTGCACAAGGCGGGTGCGCGCATCGCCGAGGGCTGGCTGCGTCCCGGTGGACCGAAGCTCGTGCTCGCGAAGCCCAACACGTTCATGAACGTGTCCGGCGGACCGGTCGCGAACCTCGCGAAGTTCTTCGACATCCCCGCCGAGCGCGTCGTGGTCGTGCACGACGAGCTCGACATCCCCTTCGACACGCTCAAGCTCAAGACCGGCGGCGGCCACGGCGGGCACAACGGCGTCCGCGACGTCGCCAAGGCGCTCGGCACCCCCGAGTTCCCCCGGGTGCGGGTCGGCATCGGCCGCCCTCCCGGCCGCCAGGACCCGGCCGACTGGGTGCTCGACGCCTTCGGTCAAACCGAGCGCAAGACACTCCCCATCCTCGTGTCGGATGCGGCGGATGCGGTCGAGCTCCTCGTCGACGAGGGCCTGGTCGCCGCGCAGCAGCGCTGGCACGCCCCCCGCGCCTGACCCAGCGCCCCCCGAAGCGGGTGTCGGTGGGGCGCCGTAGACTCTTGTGGTGACAGTTCCCGGGATCGTCCGCGCCCTCGCGCGCTCAGAAACGTTCCGAGACGCAGCCGGGGCAGCCTCCGTCGACGGGGACTTCTCCCTCGTCGACGGCCTCGATGCCCCGCTGCTCGCGGCCCTTCTCGAGCGGCGCCGCGAGGCCGGAAAGCCGGCCGTGCTGCTGGCCGTCGCGCCCACCGGTCGCCGCGCCGAGGCGCTGGGGCCCGCGCTCGAGGCGCTGCTTCCCGGCGCGGAGGTGCGCCACTTCCCGGCGTGGGAGACCCTGCCGCACGAGCGCCTCAGCCCGAGCGCCGAGACCGTCGGCCGCCGCCTCGCCGTGCTGCAGCGCATCGCGGAGTGGGAGGGCACCGCGCCGCTGGTTGTCACCGCATCCGTGCGCGGCGCGATCCAGCCGATCGTCCCCGGACTCGGGGATGCGGGCACGATCCGTCTCAGCGTCGGTGGCCGCGGCCATGACCTCGCAGCCATCGTCGTGCGCCTCGTCGAGTTCGCCTATCACCGCGTCGACATGGTCTCGCGTCGCGGCGAGTTCGCGGTGCGCGGCGGCATCCTCGACGTCTTCCCGCCCGCCGCCGACCACCCCTATCGCGTGGAGTTCTTCGGCGACGAGGTCGACCAGATCCGCGCGTTCTCCGTCGCAGACCAGCGCTCTCTGCCCGGCGACATCGACCGGATCGACCTGCTGCCCAGCCGTGAGCTGCTGCTCACCGATGAGGTGCGCGACCGCGCGCTCGGCCTCGCGGACTCCTTCCCGTCGCTCGCCGGCATGCTCACGAAGATGGCCGAGGGCATCCCGGTCGAGGGCATGGAGTCGCTCATCCCCGCGCTCGTCGACGGCCTCGTGACGATCGTCGACTACCTGCCGCGCGCCAGCGCCGTCGCCGTCGTCGACCCGGTGCGCGCAGCCACCCGCGCGACGACCCTCGCCGAGACCAACCAGGAGTTCCTGGATGCGGCGTGGAGCGCCGCCGTCGCCGGTGCCGACACCCCGGTCGATCTCGGATCGGGTGACTTCCTCTCGCTGCTCGAGCTGCACGAGGCCGCCCGCGCGCGCACCGACGTGTGGTGGGAGCTCTCCTCGTTCGACTCGGGCGCTGCGGATGCGGCCGCCGAGGGCCTCTCGGACGACGCCGGCGTCACGCGGATCGCCGCCGCATCCGTTCCGTCGTTCGCGGGCAGCGTCGAGGGCGCGATCGATCACGTCGCCCAGCTGCTCACCGAGCAGTGGGCGGTCGTCGTGACGGCGTCGGGCGCAGGTCTCGCCGACCGCGCGCGCGACGTGCTCGCCGAGCGGGGGATCGCGGCTCGCCGGGTCGACTCGCTGAGCGAGCCGCCCGAGCCGGGCCTCGCCACGGTTGTCGTGAGCACGCTGGAGCGCGGCTTCCAGGTCGCCGATGCGCGGCTCGCCGTCCTGACCGAGTCGGAGTTCTACGGCCGCACGATCGGCAGCGACACCCGCGCCGTGAAGAAGCTCGCTTCGCGTCGGCGCAACGTCGTCGACCCGCTGCAGCTCAAGCCCGGCGACTTCGTGGTGCACTCCACGCACGGCATCGGCAAGTTCGTCGAGCTCGTGCAGCGCGAGGTCTCCAGCGGCGGCCGCAACGCGGTCAAAAGCAAGCGCGAGTACCTCGTGCTCGAGTACGCCGCCTCCAAGCGCGGCCACCCCGGCGACAAGCTGTACGTGCCCACCGATCAGCTCGACCTGCTCTCGCGCTACGTCGGCGGCGAGGCGCCCGCGCTGTCGAAGATGGGCGGCAGTGACTGGGCCGCCGCCAAGAGCAAGGCCCGCCGCGCCGTTCGCGACATCGCGGTCGAGCTCGTGAAGCTCTATTCCGCGCGGATGGCGGCGAAGGGCCATGCCTTCGGGCCCGACACGCCCTGGCAGCGCGAGCTGGAGGAGGCGTTCCCGTTCGCGGAGACCCCCGACCAGCTGCAGACGATCGACGAGATCAAGGCCGACATGGAGCGGCCGATCCCGATGGACCGCCTGCTGTCGGGAGACGTGGGCTTCGGCAAGACCGAGGTCGCCGTGCGCGCAGCCTTCAAGGCGATCCAGGACGGCAAGCAGGTCGCGATGCTCGTGCCGACCACCCTGCTCGTCAAGCAGCACCTCGAGACGTTCTCCGAGCGCTTCGCCGGGTTCCCCGTCAAGGTGCGGGCGCTCTCGCGCTTCCAGACCGACAAGGAGGCGAAGGATGTGGTCGCCGGCCTCGCCGACGGCACGGTCGACATGGTCATCGGCACGCACCGCATCCTCACCGAGAAGGTCGTCTTCAAAGACCTCGGGCTGATGATCATCGACGAGGAGCAGCGTTTCGGCGTCGAGCACAAGGACGCTCTGAAGAAGCTCAAGACCAACGTCGACATCCTCGCGATGAGCGCCACCCCCATCCCTCGCACGCTCGAGATGGCGGTCACCGGCATCCGAGAGATGTCGACGCTCGCCACCCCGCCCGAGGATCGGCATCCGATCCTGTCCTACGTCGGGCCGCGCAACGACAAGCAGATCGCGGCGGCGATCCGGCGCGAGCTGCTGCGCGAGGGCCAGGTGTTCTTCGTGCACAACCGGGTCTCGTCGATCCAGCGGGTCGCGGCGGATCTCGCCGAGCTCGTGCCGGAGGCGCGCGTCGCCGTCGCCCACGGGCAGATGGGGGAGCACCAGCTCGAGCAGGTCGTCGACGACTTCTGGGAGCGCCGGGCCGACGTGCTCGTCTCGACCACGATCGTCGAGACAGGACTCGACATCTCCAACGCGAACACGATCATCATCGACCGCGCCGACAAGTACGGCCTCAGTCAGCTGCACCAGTTGCGCGGCCGCGTCGGTCGCGGGCGCGAGCGTGCCTACGCGTACTTCCTGTACGACGAGACCAAACCGCTGAGTGAGACCGCGGCAGACCGCCTCGAGACGATCTCGGTCAACAACGACCTCGGCTCGGGCATGCAGGTGGCGCTCAAAGACCTGGAGCTGCGCGGCGCGGGCAACCTGCTCGGCGCGGAGCAGGCGGGGCACATCGCGGGCGTCGGCTTCGACCTGTACCTGCGCATGATCGGCGAGGCCGTGGCCACCTTCCGCGGCGAGGAGACCGAGGGGCAGACCGAGCTCCGGCTCGAGCTGCCCGTGCAGGCCCGCATCCCCGAGGACTACATCGACAGCGAGCGCCTGCGCCTGGAGGCCTACCAGAAGCTGTCCGCCGCGGCATCCGCGACGGCGAAGGACGACGCGATCGACCTCGTGATCGAGGAGCTCACCGACCGGTACGGACAGCCGCCGGCCGAGGTCGAGGGCCTCGTGGCCGTCGCCCGGCTCCGCCGTCGTGCGGCGCGTTCGTCGCTCGCCGACGTCGTCGCGATGGGACCGAACCTGCGCGTCGCGCCCGCGCACCTGCCCGATTCGCTGCGCGTGCGGATGCAGCGGCTCTATCCGAAGGCGAAGCTCGTCGCCTCAGGCGAGGCCCTTGTCGTGCCGCTGCCCACCGCGGGCGGCGAGCCGTTGGGCGATGCCGAGCTCATCGCCTGGACGAGCCAGCTGCTCGACGCACTGTTCCCGGTGCCCGAACCCGCCCCCGCCGGCTGACGCCGGTCAGATGACGCCCTGCGCCGCCATGGCGTGGGCGACGCGCTCGAAGCCTGCGCTGTTGGCGCCGACGACGTAGTCGCCGGGGCGTCCATAGCGCTCGGCCGCGTCGAACGCGGCGTCGTGCACGTCGCGCATGATCTGGCGCAGCTTCGCCTCGCTGTCGGCGAACGTCCAGCGCTGGCGCGAGGCGTTCTGGCTCATCTCCAGCGCGGAGGTGGCGACGCCGCCCGCGTTGGCCGCCTTGCCGGGGGCGAACAGCACGCCGGCGCTGCGGAACGCGGCGATCGCGCCGGGGGTGGAGGGCATGTTCGCGCCCTCGACGACTGCGCGCACGCCGTGGGCGATGAGGGCCTGGGCATCCGTCTCGTCGAGCTCGTTCTGCGTCGCGCAGGGGAACGCCACATCCACGGGCACCTCCCACGGCCGGGCGTCCGGCACGAAGCGGGCGCTCGGCCGGCGGGCCGCGTACTCCGCGATCCGCGCGCGCTCGGTCTCCTTCACCTGCCGCAGCAGACCCAGGTCGATGCCGGCGTCGTCGACGACGTAACCGCTGGAATCAGATGCGGTGACCGGCACCGCGCCGAGCTGCTGCGCCTTCGCGATGGCGTACACGGCGACGTTGCCCGATCCGGACACGCTCACGCGGCGTCCCTCGAGGCTCTCGCCGGCGACGCCGAGCATCGCCTCGGCGAAGAACACGGCGCCGTAGCCGGTGGCCTCGGTGCGTACTTCGGCGCCGCCCCACTGCACGCCCTTGCCGGTGAACATGCCGGACTCGTGACGGTTGGTGATGCGGCGGTACTGGCCGAAGAGGTAGCCGATCTCTCGCGCGCCCACCCCGATGTCGCCGGCGGGGACGTCGGTGTGCTCGCCGAGGTGCCGGTACAGCTCGTTCATGAACGACTGGCAGAAGCGCATGATCTCGGCATCCGATCGCCCGTGCGGGTCGAAGTCGCTGCCGCCTTTGGCGCCGCCGATGCCCTGGCCCGTGAGCGCGTTCTTGAAGATCTGCTCGAACCCGAGGAACTTCACGATCGACGCGTTCACGGTCGGGTGGAAGCGCAGCCCGCCCTTGTAGGGCCCGAGCACGGAGGAGAACTGGATGCGGAAGCCTCGGTTCACGCGAACGGTGCCGGCGTCGTCGACCCACGGCACACGGAACATGATCTGCCGCTCGGGCTCGACGATGCGCTCGAGGATGCCGAGCTCGGCGAACGCGGGGTGGCGCTCGATGACGGGAGCCACCGAGTCGAGCACCTCGTGCACGGCCTGCTGGAACTCGGGCTCGTGGGGGTTGCGGGCGAGGACGGTGGCGAAGGTGGAGCGCACGGCTTCGGGCAGCGCGGCGAAGGTCTCGGTCAACGTGGTTCTCTCTGGCCGGGTATCGCGCGCGGCGCGATGTCCCAAATGGATGCGGACGCTCCCACCCTAGCGGCGTCGGACCTGTCGCCTCGACGCGCGCTGCCCTAGGGTGACGGCATGCGCTACGAGCACCTCGGCGCCGCGCCGTCGGTCCACCCGTCGGCCAGCGTCGCACCCACGGCCGTGCTGAGCGGCGACGTCACGATCGGGGCGGGATGCCGCATCCTGCACGGCGCGATCCTCACCTCGGAGGGCGGACCGCTGACGCTCGGCGAGCACGTCATCGTCATGGAGAACGCCCTGGTGCGCGCGACGGCCGCCAATCCGGTGCACATCGGCGATCACACGCTGATCGGCCCGACCGCGAGCATCGCCGGAGCGACGATCGCCGAGGAGGTGTTCATCGCGACGGGGGCGCGCGTGTTCAACGGCGCGCGCATCGATCGTCGCAGCGAGGTGCGTATCGGCGCCACGGTGCACCTGCGCACGCATCTCGCCGAGGGCTCGGTCGTGCCGATCGGCTGGGTCGCGGTGGGGGATCCCGCGATCGTCGTCTCACCCGACAAGCACGACGAGATCTGGGCGCGCCAGCAGGAGCTCGACTTCCCGGGGTATGTGTTCGGCCTCGACCGCGACACCCCCGACCTCATGGTGCAGCTCACGGAGCGCTACGGCCGCAGCCTCGCGCGGCACGACGACGACCGCCTCCTCGACTGAGGAGGCGGTCGTCGGATGCGGCTCAGCCGGTGTTCTGCAGGCCAGCCGCGACCCCGGAGACCGACAGCAGCAGCAGCCGCTGGTTGGCGGTGTCGGCGGGCGCGTCGGCCGGGGCGTCGCGGAGAGCCCGAAGGGCCCGCAGCTGCAGCAGCGACAGGGCGTCGACGTAGGGGCTGCGCAGCTTCACGGCGCGCTGCAGCACGGCCTTGTTCGCGAGCGGGGCGTCGCCGCCGACGATCCGCACGACCCAGTCGCGGGTGAGCGACATCTCCTCCATCACCAGCTGGGCGAGGTCGTCGCGGTCTCCGAGGCTCAGGTACTCGCGGGCGATGCGGTCGTCGGCCTTCGCGAGGCTCATCGCGACGTTGTCGATCATCGCCCGGAACAGCGGCCACTCGGCGTAGGCGGTGCGCAGCAGCTGCTCGTCGCCCACGGTCTCCAGCGCCGTGCCGAGGCCGAACCAGCCGGCGAGGTTGATGCGCGCCTGCGACCATGCGAACACCCACGGGATCGCGCGGAGGTCTTCGAGCGACTCGACCGACAGTCCGCGGCGGGCGGGACGCGAGCCGAGGGCGAGGAGTCCGACCTCCTCCATCGGGGTGACGGTGGCGAACCACGGCGCGAAGCCGGGGGCCTTCACGAGCGAGTAGAACCGCTCGCGTGAGGAGTCCTCGAGCACCTGGGCGATCTCGGCGAACATCTCGGCGCCGCGGCGGTTGCGCGCCTCGTTCGACGGAGCGGAGGCCATGAGGATGGCGGCGGCGACCTGATCGATGTGGCGCATGGCGATCTGCGGGTCGCCGTAGCGGGCGAAGATGACCTCGCCCTGCTCGGTGAGCTTGAAGCGGCCGTCGACCGAGTGCGGCGGCTGCGCGAGGATCGCGCTGTTGGCGGGCCCGCCGCCGCGGCCGAGGGCGCCGCCGCGGCCGTGGAAGAGGGTCAGCTCGATGTTGTTCGCCTGCGCCCACGCGGCGATCTCGGCCTGTGCCTCGTAGAGGGCGAGGTTCGCCGCGACGGGCCCGACATCCTTCGAGGAGTCGGAGTAGCCGAGCATGACCTCGAGGCGGCGGCCCGTGGCGTCCAGACGCGCGGCGAACTCGGGGTGCTCCGCGATCTCGGCCAGGATGCCGGGGGCGGCCTGCAGGTCGGCGAACGTCTCGAACAGGGGGATCACGTCGAGCACGGGCGCTGCGCCCTCGGCGCCCACGGCGTACCGCGCGAGGCGGTGCACGTTGGCGAGGTCTTCCGCGGACTGCGTGAACGAGACGATGTACCGGCCCGCCGCGCGCGGTCCGAAGCGCCCCTGGATGTAGGCGATCGCGCGGAAGACCTCGAGCACCTCTTCGGTCAGCTCGCTGCGCTCGCCGCCGGCCTCGAGCTCCGCGAGGACCTTCTCGTGCACGGCGGAGTGCTGGCGCACCTCGAGCTCGGCGAGGTGGAAGCCGTAGGTCTCGACCTGCCACACCAGCTGCTGCAGGGCGCCGTACGCCTGGCGGGCGGCGCCCGCATCCGCGAGCGACTGCTGCACGGTGCGCAGATCGGCGAGCAGGTGCTCGGGGTCGCGGTAGGCGAGGTCGGCGTTGCGGGTGCGGGTCGCCGCGATCCGGCGCGCGACCATCAGCAGGATGCGGCGGTGCGGCTCGTTGGGAGAGCGCTTCGCGATCTCGGCCGCCGCCTCCTCGTCGGCGCTGCGGAGGCGGTTCCACAGGGCCACGAGGGCGTCGCTCGGGGGAGTGGACGTGGCGTCGAGGGTCAGCGTGCGCCCGATCCGCAGTGCGGTGCGCTCGAGGCCCAGCAGCACGTGCTCGCTCGCGATGCCGGCGGCCTTGCGCGTGACCTTCGCGGTGACGAAGGGGTTGCCGTCGCGGTCGCCGCCGACCCAGGTGCCCACGCGCACGAAGGGGCGCACGAGTGGGGGACGGTTGCCGGCGCCCTCGCCGAGCGCGTCGTCGACGCGGCGGTAGACGCGGGGGACGGTCGTGAAGAGGGTGTCGTCGAAGACGGCCATGATCGCGCGCACCTCGTCGGTGGGCGACGGCTTCTCGGCGCGTAGCGGCGCCGTGCGCCAGAGCGTGTCGATCTCCTCCAGCATCCGCCGGCGAGCGCGGCGCTGGTCGACACCGCCCTCAGTGAGGGAGTCGTACTCGTCGAGCAGCTCGGACAGACGGCGGATGCCGGTCGAGATCGCACGGCGGCGGGCCTCGGTCGGGTGGGCGGTGAAGACGGGGTGGAACCGCAGCGACTGCAGGCGTTCGAGTGCCACGTCGTCGCCGACCTCGGACGCGAGCTGGCGGAGGGCCGAGCGGATGGAGTCGGTGCGGCCCTCGGGCTGGCCGTCGCGCTCGCGCAGCACCCGCACGCGCTGGTGCTCCTCGGCGAGGTTCACGAGGTGGAAGTAGACCGTGAAGGCGCGGGCGACCTCGTCGGCGCGCTCGATCGTGAACGAGTCGGCGATCTCGGCGGCGCGCTCGAAGGCCTCGTCGCTCGGGTCGGTGTAGGCCTGGATCGTCGCGACGCGGAGGCGCTCGACGTCTTCGTACAGACCTGTCGAGCCGCTCTCCTGCAGCACCTGTCCGAGCAGCGAGCCGAGCACGCGCACGTCCGCGCGCATCTGATCGGGGATCTCCTGCCCTGCCTCGTGGCGTCCGACGACGCGAATGGCCTCGGTGGGGGTGGGTTCGAGCATGGGAACAACGGTACTGGGAGCCGGAGACCACAAATGACACGCGCGGCGCCCCGTTACGATGGACTCCGGAGTGGCGGGAAGTCTGGTCGCCTCGTCGCCTGGCGACGGACACCGTTTCCCACCCTGGAGGGCAGATGCGCCTGCTTCGTTCCGAGCGTTTTCCCGCCGTCGTGCTGCTGATCGCGGCCGCTCTCGGCCTCGTGCTGGCCAACTCACCGCTGGCAGCCGGTGTCGCCACCGTGAAGGATGCGTACATCGGCATCCCCGGTGTCTTCACCCTCTCGGTCGGGCACTGGATCCAGGACGGCCTGCTCGCGATCTTCTTCTTCGTCGCCGCCATCGAGCTGTGGCACGAGCTGACCGCAGGGCAGCTCAGCTCGCCGCGGCGCGCGGTCCAGCCGGCGATCGCTGCGGCGGGCGGTGTGCTGGTGCCGATCGCCATCTTCCTCGCGTTCTCGCTGGGCACGTCGTCTGCTCCGGGCTGGCCGATCCCCACCGCCACCGACATCGCGTTCGCCCTTGGGGTGCTGGCCGTCTTCGGCCGCGGTCTCCCGACCGGCGTGCGGGCGTTCCTGCTGGCGCTCGCGATCCTCGACGACATCGTCGGCATCGTGTTCATCGCCGTGCTCTTCACCGACGGCGTCGACCTCTTCCTCCTGCTCGCCGCGCTCGTGGGCGTCGTCCTGTTCTCGCTGCTGAGTCGCCGGCTCACCGACCGCAACCGCGTGCCGCTCGGCATCGTGCTGGTGCTGCTGGGCGTCCTCGTGTGGGTGCTCGTCTACCTCTCCGGCGTGCACGCGACGATCGCGGGCGTCGCCCTCGGACTCGCGATGGCGCCGCGGCCCGCGGCCCGTGTGCGTCACGCCCTCGATCCGTGGGTGAACGGCGTGGTGCTGCCGCTGTTTGCGCTGTCCGCCGCATCCGTCGCCGTCCCGTCGGTGGGCCTCGACGAGCTCCAGCCGGTGTTCTGGGGGGTGCTGATCGCGCTTCCGGTCGGCAAGATCCTCGGCATCACCGTGTCCGGCTGGCTCGCGCAGCGGCTCGAAGAACCCGACGGCCGCTTGCGGCTCGCTGACCTCGTCGCGGCGGGAGCGCTCGGCGGCATCGGCTTCACCGTCTCGCTGCTGCTGTCGGAGCTCGCCTTCGCGGGCGACGGGCTGCTGCGCGATGAGGCGACGCTCGGTGTGCTGGGTGGGTCGTTGGTCTCCCTCGTGGTCGCCGCGGTGCTCATAGCATGGCGGGCACGGCACTACCGACGCGAGGAGCGCAGGGTATGAACGACGCGGATGCGGCCTCCGACGGTCTCCGGCGCGCGGCCGAGGTGATGCACGAGGTGCGCGAGAGGTGCGTCTGGTCGCAGCAGATCGATCACGCAGCCCTCGTGCCGTACCTCGTGGAGGAGAGCGCCGAGGTGATCGACGCGGTCGAGAACGGCGACCGTGCAGAGCTGCGCGAGGAACTGGGCGATCTGCTGTGGCAGGTGCTGTTCCACGCCGAGATCGCCTCGCGGGACACCGACGACCCCTTCGACATCGACGACGTCGCCGGCGACCTCGCCGACAAGATGGTGCGCCGCCATCCGCACGTGTTCGCGGGCGAGACGGCCACGACGCCCGAAGAGGTGCTCGTGCACTGGAATGCGGCGAAGGCGGCGGAGAAGCGCGAGCGGCGGAGCGTGCTCGACGGGATCCCCGCCGCGATGCCGGCGCTGGCCCGCGCGCAGAAGGTCGTGGGCCGCGCGCCCGGCGCCGCCATCCCGGCACGTCCGCTCGAGATCACCTCGGAGGAGCAGCTGGGAGATGCCCTGCTCGCGCTCGTGGCGCGGGCGAAGGCCGAGGGCTGGGATGCGGAGCGGGCGCTGCGTACCCGCACGCGCGCGCTGGAGGAGGGTGTGCGCCGGGCCGAGGCCGGTTTGGGATGATGGTCTGGTGCCAGCAGTGAACCCCCCGCGCGGCATGCGCGACTTCCTCCCCGCCGACAAGGCCCGCCGCGAGCGCGTGCTCGCCGTCATCCGCGACCGCTATCGGGCGCACGGCTTCGACGAGATCGAGACGCCGGTCATGGAGGACTACGACCGGCTGCACGCCGGCATGGGCGGCGACAACGAGAAGCTCGCGTTCAACGTGCTCAAGCGCGCGCTCTCGCCGGAGGCGATCGCGGCGGCCGCGGACGACCCGGCCGCGCTCAGCGACCTCGGCCTTCGTTTCGACCTCACCGTGCCGCTGGCGCGGTTCTACGCCTCGCACCGCGCCGAGCTTCCGGGCGTCTTCCGCTCCGTGCAGATCGCGCCGGTGTGGCGCGCGGAGCGCCCGCAGAAGGGGCGCTACCGCCAGTTCGTGCAGTGCGACATCGACATCATCGGCGACGCAGGAGCCCGCGCCGAGGCGGAGCTCATCGTCGCGACCCTCGACACGCTCGATGCACTCGGTCTCGTCGGCGCGAGCGTGCGCATCAACGACCGTCGGGCGCTCGACGAGATGCTGGAAGTCTTCGGCTTCGCGGCGTCGGAGCGTGCGGGCGTGCTCATCACGATCGACAAGCTCGACAAGATCGGTCCGGAAGGTGTGGAGGCCGAGCTGCGCGAGCGCGGGGCGACCGCATCCGCCGTCGACGCGTTCGCGGCGTTCCTCGCCCGTCCCGCGGGGGAGGGCACCGCGTTCGGCGAGGCGCACATCCGTGCGCAGCTGCCCGACGGCATCGCCGACGAGGTCGTCGCGCACCTCGTCGGCATCGGTGAGGCGGTCAGCGCCGCGGTGGGCCTCGACGAGGTGCCGCTCGTGTTCGACCCGTTCCTCGTGCGCGGTATGGGCTACTACACGGGCACGATCTTCGAGCTCGCGCACCCCTCCGTGCCCTACTCGCTGGGCGGCGGCGGACGCTACGACGGCATGATCGGGCGCTTCCTCGGCCAGGACGTGCCGGCGGTCGGCTTCTCGATCGGCTTCGAGCGCATCGTCGACCTCGTTTCGGCGGGGGAGGATGCGGGACTCGACGCCGTCGTGCTCGTGCACGACCGCGACGTGCCGGTCGCCGAGCTCGTGGCGGTGAAGTCCGCGCTCGTGACGGCGGGCTCGCGAGTGCGGCTCGAGCAGCGCACCAAGAACCTGAAGGCGCTGCTGGAGCGCGCGGCCGCGGACGGCTACACGGCGTTCGCGACGGTGGCCGCGGGCGACGACCCGTCCGAGCTCGAGCTCAAGCCGCTCGCGTAGCGCCGCAGCGGCCGAACACGAGCCGCAGCACCACGCCGACGGCGAGCACGCCCGCCCCGGCGACGGCCGCCTGCCACGGGAGCGTCACGGCGAGCACTGCGCATCCGGCGGCGCCGAGGACGGCGAGCGCGCGCGGGAAGCGGCGGTGCGCCGCATCCTGTCGGAGGGCCGCGAGGTTCGCGACGAGGTAGTACACGAGCACGCCGAGGGATGAGAACCCGATCGCGCCGCGCAGGTCGACGAGGGCGACCGCGACCATGACGATCGCCCCGACGGCGATCTCGGCGCGGTAGGGCGTGTGCCGCGACGGATGCACGGCGGCGAAGAAGCCGGGCAGGTCGCCGCCGCGCGACATCGCGAACGAGGTACGCCCGATGCCGGCGATGAGGGCGAGGAGCGCGCCGAGGGATGCGGCGGCCGCACCCACGCGCACGACCGGCTGCGCCCACTCCCAGCCCGCGGCTGAGACGAGGTCGGCCAGCGGTGCGGAGGCGGTCGCCAGCCGTTCCGGGCCGAGCACGAGCAGGCACAGCACGGCGAGGACCGCGTACACCGTGAGCGCGCCCGCGAAGGCGCCCAGGATCGCGCGGGGGATCGTGCGCGCGGGGTCGCGCACCTCTTCGCCCATCGTCGCGATGCGGGCGTAGCCGGCGAAGGCGAAGAAGATGAGCCCCGCCGACTGCAGCACTCCGTACGGACTGACCTCGCCGGCGGTCCAGCCGGCGCCGGTCGGCAGCGACACCGCACCCGCGGCCACGACGACGGCGAGGCACAGGAGCACGATCGTGACCAGGATGCGGGTGAGCCGCGCGGTGCGGGTGACGCCGAGCAGGTTCACGATCGTGAGGGCCGCGACCGCCGCGACGGCGACGGGTCGCTCGAACCCGGCGGGCGCGGCGTACGCGGCGAAGGTCATGGCCATGGCGGCGCAGCTCGCGAGCTTGCCGATCACGAACCCCCAACCGGCGACGAATCCCGCCCACGGTCCGAGCTCGGCGCGGCCGTACGCCCACGCGCCGCCGGCGACCGGATGCGCGGCGGCGAGCTGCGCCGTGGAGGTGGCGTTCGCGAAGGCGACGACCGCCGCGATCGCGAGGCCCACGAGCAGGTCCGTTCCGGCGGCCTGCGCGGCGGGGGCGAAGACGGCGAACACTCCGGCGCCGATCATCGAGCCCAGGCCGATCGCCACGGCGTCGCCGAGTCCGAGGCGTCGCTGGAGGGAGGGGCCGGTCACGTCGGGCACCCTACTGCAGCGCTGTGAACCGCCGGGGACTCGATCGGTCACCCAGCCGTCACGACCCGTTCACCGCGAGGGGTTCGGATGGGTGCGTGGCCCGCATCCGATTCCCCGCGCGCACGGTCGCAGCGTTCGCCGGGGTGGTCGCCTTCGCGCTCGCCGCCGCCCGGGAGGTGCTGCGGCGCCAGGCGGCGCACGCTCGCCGGCAGATCGGCAAGCCGCTCGGCGAGCAGGCGCCGTCGGCCGACCGCGTGTGGCGTCCCGGCTACGACGGCACGCCCATCGAGCTGCTCGTGCTGGGGGACTCGATCGCCGCGGGCCTGGGCGCGGAACGGCGCAAGGACACCCTCGGCGCGCGTCTCGCCCGCGCACTCGCCCGGCGGACGCAGCGCCCCGTGCGCCTGCGCACCGCGGCCGTGGTCGGCTCCGAGTCCGCCGCGCTCGCCGCCCAGCTCGACGCCCTGCCCGACGACTATCGCGCGGATGTGGCCGTGATCGTGGTGGGCGGCAACGACGTGACGCACCGCATCCCGATCTCCCGCTCGGTGGCTTCGCTGGAGGAGGCGATCGAGCGTCTGCGCCTCGAGGGCACCGAGGTGGTCGTCGGCACCTGCCCGGATCTGGGGGCGCTGCGTGCGGTGCCGCAGCCGCTGCGCTCGCTCGGCTCGCGCCTGTCGCGCCAGCTCGCCCAGGCGCAGGCGCGCGCCGCGACCGCCAGCGGTGCCTGGGTCGTCTCGTTGCGGCACGTCGTCGGCCCGTTCTTCATCTCGAACCCCGACGAGATGTTCAGCCTCGACCGGTTCCACCCGAGCGCGGTCGGCTACCGCCGAACCGCCGACGCGCTGCTGCCGTCGGTGCTCGCGGCGCTGGGCGACGACGTGCGGTTGCCCTCCGGTCACCAGGCCCCTGACACGCGGGGCGCGCTCGCCGGCAGGGGTTGACCCCGCATCCGCACGGCCGATTGGCTGGCGGCATGAGCGACACGAACCCGGCGCCGACGCCGGACGGCTGGCGGGCCGTCGACGCGTACCTGACCGACGCATTGGTCGAGAAGGACTCCGCGTTGGAGCATGCCCGCGCGGCGCAGGATGCGGCAGGTTTGCCGGCGATCGAGGTCGTGCCGCTCACCGGCAAGTTGCTGCACCTGCTGGCACGCATGATCGGCGCACGCCGGGTGCTCGAGATCGGCACGCTCGGCGGCTACTCCACGATCTGGCTCGCGCGCGCTGTGGGGGAGCGAGGGCGGGTGACGACGATCGAGGCCGAGCCGCGCAACGCCGCTGTGGCACGGCAGAGCATCGACGATGCGGGTGTGGGCGAGCGCGTCGAGATCCGCCAGGGGAGGGCGGCGGATGTCCTCCCGCACCTGGAGGGACCGTTCGATCTCGTCTTCATCGACGCCGACAAGGAGTCCAACACGATCTACCTCGACTGGGCCGCGCGTCTCGGTCGCGCGGGGACCGTGGTCGTGGTCGACAACGTCGTGCGCGCCGGGCGCATCGTCGATCCGGAGAGCCACGAGAGCCAGGTGGAGGGCGTGCGGCGTTCCCTGGCGATGCTCGCCGACGACGATCGGTTCGACGCGACGGCGGTGCAGACCCTCGATGCGAAGGGCTGGGACGGCTTCGCGGTGGTGCTCATCACGCGTCCTGGGCTTTCTTCCGGTGGGTCTCGGGCCGAGCGTCACTAGACTCGGAAGCGGACCGATGTCGCTCCGAGATCACACCCCCAAACTCAAGGAGTCCCCTGTGGCACTTATCGAGGCTGTAGGCGCGCGCGAAATCCTCGACTCGCGCGGTAACCCGACCGTCGAAGTGGAGGTGCTCCTCGATGACGGTGTCGTGCAGCGTGCGGCAGTGCCCTCCGGCGCATCCACCGGCGCGTTCGAGGCGTACGAGCTGCGCGACGGCGACAAGAGCCGCTACGGCGGCAAGGGCGTGCTGAAGGCCGTCAACGCCGTCATCGACGAGCTCGGCCCGGCGATCGAGGGTGTCGAGGCGAGCGAGCAGCGCGTCGTCGACCAGATCCTCATCGAGACCGACGGCACCGAGAACAAGTCGCGCACCGGCGCGAACGCGATCCTCGGCGTGAGCCTGGCCGTTGCCAAGGCCGCCGCCGACTCGGCCGACCTTCCCCTGTTCCGCTACCTCGGCGGCCCGAACGCGCACCTGCTGCCCGTTCCGCTGTTCAACGTCATCAACGGTGGCGAGCACGCCGACAACGGCATCGACTTCCAGGAGTTCTTCCTGGCGCCCATCGGCGCTGAGACCTACGCCGAGTCGCTGCGCTGGGGCACCGAGGTCTACCACGTCCTCAAGGGCGAGCTGAAGGCCGCCGGCTACAACACGGGCCTGGGCGACGAGGGCGGCTTCGCCCCCGACCTCCCCAGCAACCGCGAGGGCCTCGACTTCCTGCTCAAGGCCATCGAGAAGGCGGGCTTCACACCCGGCTCCGACATCGCCGTGGGCCTCGACGTCGCCGCGACCGAGTTCTACAAGGACGGCGTGTACACCGTCGAGGGCAAGCCGTGGACCCCCGCGCAGCTCGTCGACTACTTCGCCGACCTGGTCGCCAACTACCCGATCGTCACGATCGAGGACGCCCTCGCCGAGGACGACTGGGAGAACTGGAAGGCCATCACCGACGCCATCGGCGACAAGGTGCAGCTCGTCGGCGACGACCTGTTCGTCACCAACCCGAAGCGCCTGCAGCAGGGCATCGACCTCGGTGTCGCCAACGCGCTCCTGGTGAAGTTCAACCAGATCGGCTCGCTCACCGAGACGCTGGATGCGGTCAGCCTCGCGACCCGCAACGGCTACCGCTCGATGTGGTCGCACCGCTCGGGCGAGACCGAGGACACCACGATCGCCGACCTCGCCGTCGCGACCAACGCGGGTCAGATCAAGACCGGTGCGCCCGCTCGGAGCGAGCGCGTCGCGAAGTACAATCAGCTTCTGCGCATCGAAGAGGAACTGGGTGAGGCGGCTGTGTTCGCCGGCCGAGCCGCGTTCCCGCGCTTCAAGGGCTGAGTGACGACGACACACCGTCACTGAACGAGAAGGAGGAGCCGTGGCAGCACGAACGGCTCCTCCTTCTCGTTCCCGGCGTTCTTCGGATGCGCCCCGCCGCCGCGTCGACGTGCGCGACTGGCTCGGCGGCATCCGGCTCTCGGGTTTCATGATCATCATGCTGGGCCTGGTCGTTCTGGGCGTGCTCGTGCTCGTGCCGACCGTGGGCACCTATCTCGACCAGCAGCAGCGGATCGCGGCGCTCCAGAACTCGGTGCAGCTCACCGAGTCGCAGATCGCCGATCTGCAGGCGCAGAGCGAGCGCTGGGACGACCCGGCGTACATCACGACGCAGGCGCGTGAGCGGCTGTACTACATGAATCCGGGCGAGATCGCGTACATCGTCGACAACGATCTGACGGCGGCCCAGCAGCCCCGCGAGCAGGATGCGGTCAGCGACGAGGTGCAGCAGACGCGCACCGACTGGATGGCGCAGCTGGTGGGCTCCGTCATCACCGCCGGCGCCGCCAAGACCGCGGTCGCGGACCCCACGGCTCCCGCGGACGGCGGGACGCCCGCCACTCCCGCGCCCTGAGCCCGGCCTCCCAGGCGGCTCACGGTAGCCTGGGAGGGTGAGTTCCGCGCCTTTCCCCCCGGTCACCGACGCCGAGCTCGCGGTGCTCCGCTCTCAGTTGGGGCGTCCGGCGCGCGATGTCGTCGGGATCGCCGCGCGCTGCGTGTGCGGCAACCCGACCGTGGTCGCCACCGCACCGCGACTGGCCGACGGCACGCCGTTCCCCACCTTCTACTACCTCACGCATCCCGCCGCGACCGCGGCGATGTCGACGCTCGAGGCCGAGCACGTGATGCCCGAGTTCGCGGCGATGCTCGAGGACGAAGACACCGCCGCCGCGTATCAGGCGGCGCACGAGGCGTACCTGGCCGACCGCGAGAGCTTCGGCGAGGTGCCCGAGATCGCCGGGATCTCCGCCGGTGGCATGCCCACCCGCGTGAAGTGCCTGCACGCCCTCGCCGGTCACTCCCTGGCCGCCGGCCCCGGCGTCAACCCGATCGGCGACGCGGCGCTCGAGCGCAGCGCGTGGTCGCCGACCCGCTGCGTGTGCGCCGACCCCGGCGCGGCGCTCGCCGAGGGCACCCCGGGGTGAGAGCGCTCGCTCTGCGGGTCGCCGCCGCGCTGGTTCTCGTCGCGCTGACGGCGGGTGTCGCGCCCGCCGCCTACGGGCAGACGACGCCCGCGCCGGTGCCGCAGGAGAGCCCGGGCGTCGACCCGATGCGGGCGCAGGAGTACTGGCTCGACGCATACGGCATCCGCAAGGCGTGGGAGACCACGCGCGGCAAGGGCGTGAAGATCGCGATCATCGACACGGGCATCGGCAAGGCGCCCGAGTTCGACGGCGCGGTCGTCGGCGGGACGGATGTGTCGGGTCTCGGCACGGCGGACGGGCGCACGCCCGTGGGCGCGGTGGACGCGAACCACGGCAGCTGGGTGGCGTCGCTCGCCGCATCCCGCGGACTGCCGAACGAGACGGGCATGATCGGGGTCGCGCCGGAGGCGTCGCTGCTGTCGGTGTCGGTCGGGTTCGGCACGAGCTCGCCGGTGCCGTTCTCCGAGCAGATCGCCAACGCGATGCGGTGGTCGGTCGACAATGGCGCGAAGGTCATCAACCTGTCGTTCACGACGAACACGCTCGACTGGGATCCGAGCTGGGACGACGCGTTCCAGTACGCCTTCGAGCACGACGTGGTCGTGATCGTGGCGGCGGGCAACCGCGGTTCGGGCACGGCGCGCGTGGGTGCGCCGGCGACGATCCCCGGTGTGCTGCCGGTCGCGGGTGTGGACCCGCAGGGCAAGGCAAGTGTGGAGGCGTCGACGCAGGGCATCACGCTGGGCGTCTCGGCTCCCAGCGAGCAGCTGCTCGGGGTCTCGGCCGACGGCCAGGTGGTCGTGTGGAAGGGCACGAGCGGTGCGGCGCCGATCGTGGCGGGCATCGCCGCGCTCGTGCGGGCGGCGCATCCGGAGCTGGATGCGGCGAACGTGATCGAGCGGCTGATCGCGACGGCGAAGGCACCCGCGGGGGTGGGCTCGCTGCCGGACGACCAGTACGGGTATGGCCTGGTGGATGCGGCCGCGGCGGTGTCCGCATCCGTTCCCGAGGTGTCGGCGAACCCGATGGGCGATCTGTCGGAGTGGATCCGCGTGCACCGCCGGGCGGAGGAGTCTCCGGCGCCGTTGCCGACGGTGGGGGAGGTGTCGGTGCCGCCGCTGCCGCCCGCCGAGGCGGGTTCGCGGCCGGCGTCTCCGCTGCTTCCTAGCATGGATACGCTTTTGTACGGGTCGATCCCGTTATTGGTGTTCTCGGTGGCCGCTATACTGATAGCGCTCGGCGTCAGTGCTGCTGTCCGTCGCATCCGATTGGCGCGTGTCCAACGCGCGCGCAGCCGTTGAATCGTCTAGGAGTTCGTTCCACCGTGACCAGCACCGTGCCCAGGATCCTCATTGTCGGCGGCGGCTACGCCGGCTTCTACACCGCCTGGAAGCTTGAGAAGCATCTGCGCAAGGGTGAAGCCGAGGTCACCATGGTCGACCCGCTTCCCTACATGACGTACCAGCCGTTCCTGCCCGAGGTCGCCGCCGGCGAGATCGAGCCGCGGCACGCGGTGGTGGGTCACCGTCGTCACCTGAAGACCACGCGCGTCGTGGCCGCGAAGGTGACCGGCATCGACCACGCGAACAAGGTCGCCACGATCACGCCCGAGATGGGTGAGCCGTGGCAGGAGGAGTACGACCAGATCGTCGTGACCGCCGGTGCCGTCTCGCGCACGTTCCCGATCCCGGGCATCGCCGAGAACGCGATCGGTCTGAAGACGATCGAGGAGGCCGTCGCGATCCGCGACCGTCTGATCAAGAACTTCGAGCTGGCGTCGAACCTGCCCGCCGGCCCCGAGCGCGACCGTCTGCTGAGCGTCGTCGTCGTCGGCGGTGGCTTCGCGGGTATCGAGGTGTTCGCCGAGCTGCGCGCCCTGGCGTCGTCGCTCGTGAAGGACTACCCGACGCTGACGTTCGATGACACGCACTTCCACCTCATCGAGGCGATGGGGCGCATCATGCCCGAGGTGTCGCAGAAGACGAGCGAGTGGGTGCTGAAGAGCCTCGCCGAGCGCGGTGCGTTCGTGCACCTCGACACGCAGGTCAAGGGAGCCGTCGACGGTAACGTCGAGCTCTCGACCGGTGAGGTCATCCCCACCGACCTGATCGTGTGGACCGCCGGTGTCATGGCGAACCCCACCGTCGTGCGCGGGGGAGACCTGCCCGTCGAGGAGCGCGGCCGCATCCGTGCGCGCGCCGACCTCCGCGTGGGTACGCCGGAGGAGATCGTCGAGGGCGCCTGGGCCGCCGGTGACGTCGCTGCTGTTCCCGACCTGTCGGGTGGCGGCGTGGGCGGCTACTGCGTGCCGAACGCGCAGCACGCCGTGCGTCAGGCCAAGCTCATGGCCAAGAACATCACCGCCGTGATCCGTGGCGAGCTGCCCCGCGAGTACGTGCACAAGAACCTCGGCGCCGTCGCGGGCCTGGGTCTGTACAACGGTGTGTTCCAGTCCGGCAAGTTCGCGATGAAGGGCTTCTTCGCCTGGCTCGCGCACCGTGGCTACCACGGCCTGGCTATGCCGTCGTGGGAGCGCAAGTGGCGCGTGATCGGCGACTGGCTGCACAACTTCTTCCTGGGCCGTGACAACGTCACGCTCATCACGGTGCAGAAGCCGCGCGAGACGTTCGAGGCGTTCGCCGCGCGTCCGCGTCCCGCCGCTGCCGAGGCTCCGGCTGAGAAGCCGGCCAACCCCCCGATCGACCCCAAGAGCGTCGCGAAGGATGAGGGCGAGGGCCGCCGTGGCTCCCGCCGAGAAGGACAAGAAGGTCGCCGCCAAGGGCTGACCCTCTCTGGCTTGCATGGTGCCCCCGTCGCTTCGGTGACGGGGGCATCGTCATGCGCGGCCGACGCCCGGCGGCGCGCTAGCGTGGAGGCGGGCCCCCATAGCCCAATGGCAGAGGCAGGCGACTTAAAATCGCTTCAGTCTGGGTTCGAGTCCCAGTGGGGGCACGATAACTCTCGGCTTGAGCTATCTTTGCGCGCCTGGGGTGGAACACGCAGCTTCTCTTAAGGGGCTGCTCCATTGGAAGCGTGCATTAACACCGAATGGGGGGGCATGGGGCAGGGGTGGCTTGATGGATCAATAGCGATACATCTATGGGACTCCGTGTGGATAGGGTGCTTCGGGTCCGCGATTCTGTTCGGCTGCTACCGTGCGGTCGAATGGCGTTGGCCTGAGCGCTACATCGGTATGCACGAAACATTCGGGCTCTCCTCTACAGAGACCTGGCTTCGGTTTCTTGCTTACCGTGCACTGCCGACTTTTCTGGTTGCGGCGACCACGTTAGTCACCGTGTCCCGCGTCGGCGGGTCTGTGCTTGTTGCGGCTGTCGTTCTTTGGTTGCTGAGCATCGTGCTCACACACGGCCGTGTCATCCTCGAAGGGCTTCGTGCTCGTCTGGGTGAAGCCAACTACATCGGGTACCACCTTCAGATGACCGTTCTTCTGACGGTGGTCGTCCTGGCGGCGGTGCTAAGTCTCGAGTGGTGGCAAACTATAGTCCCGCCACCGGAGGAGTTTCTTTCCGCAATTTGGACTGGTCTGCTGCTCGCGGGTTTGGGAGGATTCGTGTTCTTCACACTGAAGCCCCGCTCGGAGACATCGCCATGGTACGGCGCCGCGTATTTCATTGAACGTGCGACGAAAGACGTCGGCGTGGGAGCGCTTGATTGGCTCTACTCAGAGTGCATCAGAACGGGGGCTGATCCGGTACTGCTGAAGTCGCTGTTGGTTGTCGAAGTCGTGCAGCGGCCGAGGTGGTTTCGCCGAATCGAACGACTCGGCGTGCGCCTTGGCCTGTCTAGAACCTCGGGCGCCATGCAGATGGCTTCCGACCAGCCCCTAAGTGATCGTGCGTCCATTACCCTAGCGGCCGAGGCGTACGCCGAAGTCTGGTCTCTCAGATATCAAGACAACGAGAACTACTCGAGATGGGCTCCGGATCTTGGGAGACTTTGGCCGGTGGCCACGCGACACAACGGAGAATCGGCTTTCGCCGATGCCGTATCCCAGGTCGCAGACTCGCTCGTGTACGGAGCGGCCGGGTGCCACTACACCGACAGCCCCGATGGTGGCTTGGTGCTGGAACTTCGTCGTTATCCCGAGAAGTTCGCGCTTCGTGGCGTATCTCGATCTTCAAAGCTCTTCGTATTGGAGCTAGGCAGCCCCGCTCAGCCTAGATGGCGCGTGGAGAATCTTGCCGGCACCGAGGACGGTCGGTGGCGGGCTTGGGAGGTGTCTATTTCATCGGGCGCCGAAAGGATCGCTGTGTGCGACCTGCCGTCTGGTCGAGGGACGCTCGTTACGCTCCGTGATGGATTGATTCAGGAGGGGCGTCCTCTCGACGTGAGGAGTTTATTCTCACGTGGCAGCCAGCCTGTCGAATCCACGCGAGATGATGCTTCCGATCCGTCAGATCTTGCAGCTCCGACCGTCGCTGGCCGCACCAGCCGACTACAGGCTCGGATCAGGCTGCGTTCTCCGCTCAATCGAGGGGCGCGGCGGTAGTATCGGTTTGATTTGTATGTGACGTTTCTCCAATGCTGAGCGACACCTCACGACTCCGGCATCTGTGCCGAGGGGCGCTGAGGGAGGCGACTCGATGCGCTGCGGGGCCTCAACGGTGACGCCACACGCTCGCTAGGCTGAGCGCGTGACGGATGAGGATGCCAAGGCTGCTCTGCGTGCCTTCGTCGAGGAGCGCGACTGGGGCCAGTTTCACTCGCCGGAGAATCTTGCCAAGTCGATCGTGATCGAAGCTGCTGAACTCCTCGAAGAGTTTCAATGGTCGCCGGAGTTCGACCCGCAGCGCGTCCGGATGGAACTCGCCGACGTTCTGACGTACTGCTACCAACTCGCGGATCGCTTGGGGGCGGATCCCGACGAGATCGTCCTCGAGAAGCTCGAGATCACTCGCGCGAAGTACCCCGTCGAGAGATCGCGTGGCAGAAGCGCCAAGTATGACCAGCTTTGAGATTGAAGAGCTTCCGTTCGACTCGCTTGCCCTCCGCGACTACCCGGACCCGAGCGGCAAGCTGAGCAACTGGCCCGCGGTGTACGCGATCAACGACAAGAACGACATCTACGTGGGGGAGACGGGCAACGCGCTGCTCCGGATGAGCCAGCACAAGCGGGATCCGAAGAAGCAGCACCTTGAGGTGGCGCGCATCCTGCTCGACGACTCGTTCCACCGATCGGCTTGCTACGACCTCGAATCGCTCTTGATTCAGTGGTTCTACTCCGACGGCGAGTACACGGTCATCAATGCGAACGATGGGCATCGCAACGCGGACTACGCGGGTCGCCCTTCGTTCCAGCTCCGTTTCCGCGAGATCTTCGAGGAACTCCGAGCGCGGGGCCTGTTCCGTCACTCGCTCCGAAACATCGAGAACAGCGACTTCTTCAAGCTGTCACCGTTCAAGGCGCTCGTGCCTGATCAAGAGCGCGCGATCGTCGACATCCTGCAGGCGCTCTTCGACGACATCGAGAACGGTCGGTCAACGACATCTGTCGTCGCTGGCGAACCCGGGACAGGAAAGACGGTAGTCGGGATCTCGCTCATCAAGACTCTGCGCGACATCCAGGCATCCCGCGGAGTCGACGACGCGGAACAGGGCGGCCCGATCTCCGATTTCTTCGCGCAGGGGTACCCCGAGCTCTTCGCCGATCTCAGAGTCGGCATGGTGGTACCGCAGCAATCGCTTCGAGCCTCCATCGCAAGGGTCTTCGGTCGAGCGCCGGGCCTGAAACCCGAGATGGTTCTGACAGCGTGGGATGTCGGCAACGCCACGCAGCCCTTCGACGTGCTGGTCGTGGACGAAGCCCATCGCCTCAATCAACGCGCCAGCCAATCGTCCGGGGTACTCAACAAGTCGTTCGCCGACATCAACACCCGACTCTTCGGTGAGGACTCCCTCGAGTACACACAGCTCGACTGGATCCGCGCGCAGAGCAAGCACACCATCTTGCTCATGGACGCGGCTCAGAGTGTGCGTCCGGCGGATCTTCCGCCTGAAGTCGTGGGCGAGGTGATCGGCGAAGCGAAGGTGAGCCACCACTTCTTCCCGCTCAAGACGCAAATGCGCGTCAAAGCGGGGACGGACTACGTCCGGTACATCCGCGACGTTCTCGGCGACGGTGCACCGGAGCACCCCGATCTGGGTGACTACGAGTTCATGCTGTTCGATGACATCGGAGCGATGGAGCAGCTTATTCGTGAGCGCGATCGCGAGCATGGCTTAGCTCGGCTCGCCGCGGGGTACGCGTGGTCATGGGAATCAGATCCCAAGAAGAAGGGGATGAAGCAGATCCCACTCCGCAAGCGTCCCTTCGACATCAGCCTCGACGGTCACAAGTGGCGGTGGAACTCCGCTGAGAAGGACTGGATCACCTCGCCGGACGCGCTCAACGAAGTGGGCTCGATCCATACGGTGCAGGGCTACGACCTGAACTACGCCGGAGTCATCATCGGACGCGACCTGCGCTTCGATACTCAGACTGGCCGGATCTACTTCGACCGGTCCGAGTACCGCGACAAGAAGGGTATCCAGAACAACCGCAAGCGCGGGATCGTCTACACCGACGCGGAGATCGAGCGGTACGTCAAGAACATCTACGCCGTGCTACTCACGCGCGGCATCCGCGGCACTTACGTGTATGTGTGCGATGAGCCCCTGCGGGAGCATCTCCGCACTTTTATCCCTTCGGCGTCAGTGCTCCTGAACAGCGGAAGCTGAAGCGTAAGCGCTCCAGACCTCAGCTGAAATACGTCCGCGCACACCCACCGTGTGCCCGTTGGCGAGCGCCCACGCGCGAACCACGCTGGGTGACGCTGTGGCTGTCTCTTGCGCACCAGTCGTGGTGACCATGAGGGGTGCGCTGTCTTCCACCGTCGCAGCGGCGTGGCCATTCACTAGGTCAGTGCGCGACGAAGGTGCTACCGCAGGCGCCGGCTGTGGCGGGAGAGCGGCGGGTTGGAGGTACTTGAGGAGAAGCTCGAACGTATCGGGGTGAACGATACGCGTGCCGACCTCCCTGGCCTTCGCGAGCTTCGTGCCATCCATGGTCCCGTCCGTAACGAGCATCGCGGTCAACCGAGACACGTTGCCCATGACGCGCACCCCAAGATCGGACGCGCGCCGCTCTAGGCGCTCGCGCTGGCGGTCATCACAACCGGTGAACGCGACCTTGTCGCCGACGCGGAGGGGCTCGCCGTTGCTCCAATCTGAGGGGAGCGGCCGAAGACCTGCGCTCATCCGTGAGGCTCGTGCTGCTTCGGCGTGCGCGATCAACTCGACGACCGCGCTGCGTGGCACGTCCAGCACATCGCAGAGAGTGTGCAACTCTTCGCGTTCGTCTCGAGACACGACGCCATCGTCGACGGCCTGGTGCGCGACAGCGAGAACTAACGCGCGATGGGCAGCGTGGAGGTCGGTGTCGTCGAGTTCGTAGAAGCGGATCAACTCGCCGAGGTCAGCGGCCTCTTGATCGTCAATCGCGCCGTCTTCGAGAGCTTCGAGAAGCATCTCGAGGTACGCGAGCGTGCCGTCCGGCGCGCCCTCCTCAACCGCCTCGAGCAAGCTGACATCGGTGAGCTGCCGGAGCAGCGGCGGCTGCTTCGGGCGAGGCGGTGTCAGTCGCCGCGAGCCGCTCCGCGTTCGTGCAGACGCGGCCGCGGACCACGTCTCAGGTGCGCGCGACGGCCCGGCTGGCCAGCTGAACGCTTGAGCCTCGTCGCGAAGCGCGCTCAGCGCCTGGTGCTGGCGTCGCCCGGCGAGGTTCAGATAGAACCCGAGGAGCTGTGCCGTGGCACGCGCGTCTCCGAGAGCTGAGTGCACGTTCTCGAGCTGAACTCCTGCTGCCCAGCAGCAATCCGCCAACCGGCGGCGATCCAGGTGCGGCAGATACTCGCGGCTGCCGTCGAGAGTGCAGAAAGAAGGAAGCCGAGGCACGTCCCACCCTGCGCGCTGGAACTCCGCTCCCAGGAAGCCAAGGTCGAATGCAGCGTTGTGCGCCGCGATCGGCATACCCGCGATGTATGAGGTCAAATGGGCCGCGATATCGCGGAAGAGCGGAGCTGTTGCCACGTCAGCCTCGGTGATGCCATGGATGTGAGTGGCGCCCACAGGCCCCTCCGGGTTGAGCCGAGTCGACCACTCGTCCAGGACCTGTCCGGCGCCATCGATCCGCACGACCGCGATCTCGACGATTCGACTCTGGTTCGGCGATAGGCCCGTTGTTTCCACATCGAGAATCGCGAAGTGAGGAGCGACCGTCACCGCCGGCGGTGACGGCGGGATGGGCGCCGTGAGCACCGATGGTGCTGGCGTGCGCCTGCGGAAGAGTCGGTCGAACATCCCCATGTGCCTTGATCCATTCACTCGTGCGTCTTCCGCCCCAAACGGAATCCCGGAATGAATCCAGGTGCATACACATCCTGCCGGACATCAGGACGCGATGAGACGCACTCCATGCTGTCGATGCGCGCGGAGCCGTGCCCGACGTCGTTAGGCGAGCTCAGCGAGAGGCGCGGAATCCAGTGTCGCTGTGACTGCCGGCGCAGCATCTGACCGCGAACATTGCAAGCGCCAGTCGACGCCGTGGACGCTCGTGACCCGCAACTCGCTGTAAAGAGCGATGGGGAGCTTTCTGTTGTTCGAGAATCGCCGATCCGGGCCGCCGTTCTTGTTCACGTAGCGCCACGTTTCCCCCACAACGAGCGAGTCGCGGGGCACGGCTTCGTCTTCGATGAATCGGGTCTGAACTCCCATCAACTGCGCCTGCCGATAGGAGATGTCGGTGTACCGCTTGCCGTCGCGCAGGAGAATGCGATCAGGCAGGAAGTAGATGCCGTCTTTGCCTGCGGTGAAGCCCGGCACGGCGATGTTTGATGCAAGGTGCGGCGGACCGTTGAGTCCAGCAATAGCTGGGATGCGTCGTATGAGTGCACTTGCGCCAGCGTTTCTCTTGTGCTGATTCAACGTGGTTACAGCGCCCGACGACACAGTGCGCCACAACCTCTGAGAGCCGGTGAACCAGGACCATCGATCGACGATGCTGTTGTACCAGGCGGCGGAGAGGTCGTTCAGGTCGTAGAACAACACAACCTTGCGCTTGGCCGCGTCACGGAGGAACAACCAGATACAAAGAGGCGCGGCTACCAGCCAGACGATCAGACCCCACGGAAGCGTTGCTGCACCCAGAATGAGGGCCACGATCAAGGTGAGCAAACCCCAGCGGAACGCACTGCCCGCTGCGTTGAGTTGCTCGACAACATCGTCGCGACCCGACGGAATGATCTCCGACACAGTTGCACCGGTGACGTCCTCCATCACCACGTCGTTCGAGGGTGGTGCGAGGGGATAGGTCGGTGTCACGTGCACAGACGACGATCTTGGGGTCGACCCGTAGAAAACGCCGTGCTGGCCGGTGCGTATGTAGTTCCCACGTGGTCCCGTTCCCACTCGGAATCCAGGAACTCCGACTGAAACGCCCACCCCGCTCCGACTCATGTTGAATCGGAACGGTCCGGCTTTGACGCTCGTGCGCACGTAGAAGCCCACGCTCACCCCCAGTTTTGTGTATGCGTCCCCACGCTTTCTGCTGACACTACTGGTACACGCGATCGCTGTACCGGCTCACTGATCGTGGAATCCGATCAGGCAGTGGGCGAGCAGGTACGCCCGAGATCCACCGAACCTGGCACATCAGCCACAATCGACTCATGATCGCAACCACCCGCGCGGGCCTGCGCCGGATGCGGGCGCTCGATCCGCGCTCGCCCCACCGGGTGGCGAGCCCGCTCGAGCTGCTGTTCGACCTCGTCTTCGTGGTGGCGGTGTCACAGGCGTCCAGCACGCTGCACCACCTGATCAGTGAGGGGGAGGCGGCCCACGGGATCCTCTCGTACGCGATGGTGTTCTTCGCCGTGTGGTGGGCGTGGATGAACTTCACGTGGTTCGCCTCCGCGTTTGATACCGACGACTGGCTCTATCGCGTCATGACCATCGCCCAAATGGGCGGCGTGCTCGTGCTCGCCGCGGGCGTGCAGCAGGCGATGCTCCACGACGACTTCCTCATCGTCACCATCGGCTACGTCATCATGCGCCTGTCGATGGTCGCGCAATGGCTGCGCGCCGCGATCTCGGATGCGGCATCCCGACCCACGGCGCTCCGCTTCGCCATCGGGGTCGCCGGCGTCCAGGTGCTCTGGGTGGCCCGCCTCGCCCTGCCCGAAGGTGCGCCCCAGCTCATCGGCTTCTTCGCCCTCATGCTTGTCGAGATCGCTGTGCCGGTGTGGGCAGAGCGCCACGGACGCACGCAGTGGCACCCGCACCACATCGCCGAACGCTACGGGCTGTTCACCCTCATCCTCCTCGGCGAGAGCCTGCTCGCGAGCGCCAACGCGATGATCGACGCGCTCAGCACGGGGGAGCACACCGCCCAACTCATCGGCCTTGCCGCGGCCGGCGTCGTCATCACCGCATCCATCTGGTGGATCTACTTCGCTCGCGAACAGGCCGCCCGCCTGCGCAGCACCTCCGACGGCTTCGTCTTCGGCTACCTGCACTACTTCCTCTTCGCCGCCGTCGGCGCGGTCTCCTCCGGCGTCGAGGTCGAGATCGACCATGTCGCCGGTGCCACCGAGATCTCAGGCTCCGCCGCAGGGCTCGCCCTCACGCTGCCGCTCGCGCTCTTCCTCCTCGCCACCTGGGCCATGCTGCTGCGGGGGACCGTTCGGCGCACCATCTGGTGGGTGATCCTCCTCGGCATCGCCCTCGTCGCCGCGTCCGGACTCCTCCCGGTCGGCGAGTTCATCGCCGCCGCGGCCGTCATGATCGGCGTCGTCGTCCTCCTCGAGGTCGACGCTTCCCGAAAGCCCGCCGCCCAGCCGAGCTGATGCCGGGGGTGGGCATGGGCTGAGAGTCCGAGGCCCGCCCGTCATCAGCGCGGGCCGCGGCAGTAGGATTGCCCGGAGAGAACGGAGCGCTCGTCATATGTGGGAATGGCTGATCCCTGTCGCGGTCGTCGTACTGATCGTCCTGGTCGTCGGAATCTATCTGTGGGCGACGTACAACTCGCTCGTCCAACTCAACGTCCGCGTCGACGAAGCGTGGAGCGACATCACGGTGCAGCTCAAGCGCCGCGCCGACCTGCTCCCGAGCCTCATCGAGACCGTCAAGGGATACGCCGCCCACGAGAAGGCGGTCTTCGAGAACGTCACCCAGGCGCGCGCCGAGACCATCAACGCGCAGGGCCCCGCCGAAGCGGGCATCGCCGAAGGCCACCTGCAGCAGGCGCTCAAGTCGCTGTTCGCCGTCGCCGAGGCCTACCCGCAGCTCCAGGCCAGCCAGAACTTCCTGCACCTGCAGCAGTCGATCGTCGACACCGAAGACAAGATCCAGGCCTCGCGCCGGTTCTACAACGGGGGAGTCCGCGAGCTGAACACCAAGATCAAGGTGTTCCCCAACAACCTCTTCGCGCGCAACCTCGGCTTCCACGAGCGCGAGTTCTTCGAGGTCGTCGACGGCGCCGCCATCGCCGAACCGCCCCGCATCCAGTTCTGAGCCTCAGCCCGGTTCGTCGCCCTCCAGGGCGACAGGCTCGGGCCGAGACTCGTGACGCTCGGCGCCCAGCGCCGCCGCGATCTCGTCCGTCGCATCGCCCCACCGCGACACGCTGATCGTTTCCAGCTGCTGCCACGTCGCCGCATCCCGCAACAGCCCCGCGATACGCTCCACATCGGTCGGCAGCCGCGAGGGCTCCCACCACGCCGACTGCACCCGTAGGACGGATGCGGCACGATCCGCCTTCAGGTCGATCCGCGCCGCCACGCGGTCGCCGATCACCACCGGCAGCGAGTAGTAGCCGAACCGCCGCTGCGGCGCGGGAGTGTAGATCTCGA
The DNA here is from genome assembly GCF_030818795.1 of Microbacterium sp. SORGH_AS_0862. NCBI lineage: Bacteria > Bacillati > Actinomycetota > Actinomycetes > Micrococcales > Microbacteriaceae > Microbacterium > Microbacterium sp. SORGH_AS_0862. The sequence goes on from NZ_JAUTAY010000001.1 coordinate 2,866,682, forward strand.
TCCGGTACGAGAAGTCGAACAGTCGTTCCGCTCGATCGCGGAACCACACGACAGGATCGAATGGTGTGAGCAGGGCCGCCGCATCCATCGTGCGGGGGAGCGTCGCGTCGCGGTGCACCCACGCCGGCGCCGGGCGCCCCGCCCGCGTCCATCCCTCGACCTGCACCGGCTGCAGCTCACCCTCATCCACCAGCTCGGCGATCGCCTGCAGCGTCGCGCGCTGATCGCCCAGCCGCCAGTAGTCGTCGAGGTCACGCGCCGTCGCGACGCCGTACGCCCGCGCCGCACGACGCACCAGCTCGCGCACGGCGTCGTCTTTCGGCGCCTCGACCCCGGCGACGGCTGCGGGCAGCACCTGCTCGGCCAGCCCGTACACGCGCTCGAACCCGCGGCGCCCCGCGATCGCCACCTCGCCGGTGAACCACAGCAGCTCGAGCGCGCTCTTCACGACGCTCCAGTCCCACCACGGACCCCGGGGCGCCCGCGACGCGTCGTCTTCGATCTGCGCGGGCCGCAGCGGACCCCGCGAAGCCAGCTCGCCGCGCACCCAGTCGAGCGTCGCGGCGTCGATGCCGCGCCAGCCCTTGGCCTCGTGCCGTGCGCGGTAGTGCTGCATCCGGAACGCGAACAGCGGCCAGTCCGCCGCGTCGATGAAGGATGCCTGGTGAGCCCAGTACTCCACGAACGGCGCACGGCTCCGGAACAGCAGCCGGTCGAGCTTCGCGGGGTCGTAGGGGCCGAGCCGTGAGAACAGCGGCATGTAGTGCGACCGGGCGAACACGTTGACCGAGTCGATCTGCAGCACCGACATCCGGCGGATCTCGCGCCGCAGGTGCACCCCCGTCACTTCCGCGGGCCGCGGCGCCCCCAGGCCCTGCGCGCGCAGGGCGATACGTCGGGCTTCGGACCGGCTCAATCTGGCACGCACCGCGTCAGCGT